>NZ_JBEOYO010000006.1:0-312435 GCF_040297125.1 Streptomyces sp. NPDC001868
GGTGACTGGGTGCAGTCCGGTTTCACGTCCAACGGCATCTCGCTCACCCCCGACGGCAGCGCCCTGCTCGTCACCAACGCCGCCGCGGACGGCGGATCACTGATGCGCGTCAACCCCCGCACCGGCGTGGCCCGCAAGGTGGACCTGGGTGACACCACGCTGCCCAGCGGCGACGGGCTGGTGCTCGTCGGCCGCACTCTCTACGTCGTCCAGCCGGGCAGCAACCAGGTGGACGTGATCCGGCTCAACCGATCGGGCACAAGGGGCACCGCATTCGGAGTGATCAGGGACGACCGCTTCGACCTGCCCACCACGGCCGCCGCCTACAAGGGTCGGCTGTACCTTCCCAACTCCCGCTTCACCACCCCGGACCGCGATGAGAACACCCCTTACAACGCGGTGTCCGTGCCGTTGGTGTGACGTACGACTGGGCTTGATCCGCTTTGACGGACATTCGAGATCAGGGGTTCTGCCCCGGGAGGATGTCCATCATGGAGAGCATGGGGAAGAAGACGCCTCGGCCTCGTCGTTCGTTCACGTCGGAGTTCAAGGCCGAGATCGTCGAGCTGTGCCGGCGTGGTGACCGCTCGGTCGGTCAGATCGCCAAGGACTTCGACCTGACCGAGACCGCGGTGCGGCTGTGGGTCAGCCAGGCCGAGGCCGACGCGGGAGACAGTCGTGTTCCCGCTCGGATCCGGGACCAGGTCGACGGGGAGGCGCTTGCGGGCGTCGGTGACGGTCCACCGGATCGGAACGCCGCATGTATGGCAGAACGAGGGCGTGGGCATTCCGTTCCTTCCGGACGCCAGAGCAGGGGAAGAGGCAGGGGCGGGCGGTCAGTCGCAGTCGAGGTCCACGTGACGGTGGCGGTGGGACCGGCCGTGACGGGCCGCCGGAGGGGCGGTGACGGGGCGGGCCGCCGAGGTCGCCGGGCCCTTGTCGACCGACGTCCTCGGGGGTGTGGTCGCTGACGGCGCGGCCGGGACCTTGCTCTTGGGCACGCGCGACGATGCGGCCGGAGCCGCGGGCTGCGCGGCCGGGGCTGCAGGTCTCGCGGGCTGTGCGGCAGGGACAGCACCGGGACGGTTCGGGCCCCGAGATGTTGCCGGCCCAGCCCCACGCACCCTGTTCTGACTACTTGCACCATTTCGACCCCCGGGCCCCGCACGTCAACGTCACACGCGGTACCAAGATCCGGGCCAGGTGCGGACCAACTCGGCTCAGTTGCAGGCACTTCTACCCATAGCCACAGGTCAGAGGCTATAGCGAGCCTGTACCACCAGCAGACGAAGAACCTCCTGGTGTCGTACTCGCCGAAGAAGCTGGGCTTCTTCTAGACACAGATAGAGGGCGCCTGACCTGGGCAGATGCCCGTCAGGCGCCCTTGAGGGCGGACGTTTGGGTCAGGAGTCAAGAAGCGTGTGACGCCGGATGGGGTCCTACTGCAGATCGACCTGGAACACCTTGTCCGCGCCGTCCGGCTCGCCTCCGTTGTTGTCGGCGTTGGTGGTGGACAGCCACAGGGAGTTCTTGCCGGGGACCTTCTCCACGGTGCGGAGCCGGCCGTATTGGGTGGTGTAGTAGGCGGTGGGGGTACCGGCGCTGGTGCCGTTGACCGGGATGCGCCATAGCCGCTCGCCGCGCAGTGCCGCCATGTAGAGGGCTCCGTCGGCGTACGCGACGGCGCTCGGGGATGCCTCGCTGACGGTCCACTGCCGCTTGGGGCTGGTCATCCCGGAGGTGGAGCAGTTGCCCTCGCAGACCGGCCAGCCGTAGTTCTTGCCGGACTCGATCAGATTGAGCTCGTCGTACTTGCTGTTGCCGAACTCGGCTTCCCAGAGCCTCCCTTGGGCGTCCCAGGTGACGCCCTGGGGGTTGCGGTGGCCGAGGGAGAAGACGAGCGTGCCGAACGGGTTGCCGGGTGCGGGCTTGCCGTCCTTCGTCATCCGCAGGATCTTCCCGTTGAGGGAGTTCCTGTCCTGGGCGAGGTTGCTGTTCTGCGCGTCACCCGTGGTGGCGTAGAGGTAGCCGTCCGGGCCGAACTTGATGCGACCACCGTTGTGGTACCTGTTCTTGGCGATACCGGTGACGAGGACCGTGTAGCCGCTCAGCGAGGAGCCGTTGTACGTCATCCGGACGATGCGGTTGTCGGAGGCCGCCGAGTGCATGAGGTAGACGTAGTGGTCGGTGTTCCAGTTCGGTGAGACCGCGACGCCGAGGAGGCCGCCCTCGCCGCTGGTGGTCACGACGTTGGGCACCCTGCCGATTTCGGTCCTCGTGCCCGCCTGGGTGAGTTTGAAGAGCTTGAAGGAGTCCCGTTCGGTGACGAGCGCCGACCCGTCGGGGAGCCAGCTCAGGCCCCAGGGAACGGTCCAGCCGGACGAGACCGTTCGGATGGCCGAAGGGACCGAGGCGATGCCGCTGTCTGTTCCGCTGTCTGCTCCGCCGCCTGTTCCGCTGTCACTTCGTGCCGTGGCGCTTCCGGCGCCGGCCGCCGCGCCGAGCAGACCGGCGGTGAGCGTGACCGCGGCAGCGGCCGCTGTGATGGTTCGGAATCCGCGCATGGGCGAGCTCCTCGCTGTGGGGGGTGGTGTGTCAGTCAGGGAAGGCCCTCCGGAAGGTAGGAGGTATGCGGTTGAGGGTCAAGAGACGATAAAGCCAAAGGTTCATACCTTCACCCGGGAGATCAGGCTGACAGCGCCATCTCAGCTGCGATTTTGCCAATCGGCCCGACGACGGTCGACCTTGACGTTTCCATTTTCGGCCAAAGAGAGATCGGATCACTTTTCCGCCGACCCATTGACCCGGCTGGCAGATGCTGGCGATGCTGCTGCCACACAGCACGACCTGGCCCGTGTACACCGGTTCCCCACATCGGAAGGCAGGTACGGCCCATGACCGAATCCGTACAGCAGGTCGACGAAGAAGCGCCGAACTGGCAGACCCCCGACTTCGTGGTCGTCGAGACCGCGCTGGAGGTCACCGCGTATTTCCTGAGCGACCGTTAGCCCGCCGCCGTGCTGCTGCACGTGCTCGGCACCGCGGCGGGCGGCGGGGTACCCCAGTGGAACTGTGCGTGTCCCGGCTGCTCCGGGGCACGTGCACATCCGCACTGGCGCCGCCGCCACGCCTCTCTCGCCGTACAGGCGTCGGAGGACCGCTGGTATCTCGTGAACGCCACCCCCGACATCGGCGACCAGATCGAGAACTGCCGGGCCCTGCATCCTGGTTCTGGTTCTGGTTCAGGTTGTGGTCCTGAATCAGGTCCTGATTCTGGTTCTGGTTCGCGGCGGACCCCGATCGCCGGGCTGATCCTGACCGACGCCGAACTCGACCACACTCTCGGCATCGCCCGGCTGCGCGAAGCCGGTGCCGACGGGCTGGAGTTGCTCGCCACCGGGCCCGTGCGCGAGGCACTGCGCACCGGGCTGCGGCTGGAGGCCGTACTCGGCCCGTACACGCCGCTCACCTGGCGCGAACTGTCCCAGGAGCGGCCCGTATCGCTCACCGAGGAATCGACCGTCACGATCAGCGCGATCCCCGTCTCCGGCAAACGCCCCCGTTACGCGGTGGAGTTGCCCGTGCCCGACGGGGGTTCCTGGGTCGTGGCCCTGCTTCTCACCAATCACACCACCGGGGCGACAGCCGTCTACGCCCCCGCGCTGGCCGTCTGGCCCGACGCTCTGCAGGCCGTTGTCGAGCAAGCCGACTGCGTGATCGTCGACGGCACGTTCTGGGACGACGAGGAACCCCGGCGTACGGGCATCTCCACCCGCACCGCGACCGGCATGGGGCACCTCCCGATCGACGGGCCGGGCGGCACCGCGGAGCGCCTGGCGCCGCTGCGCGCCCGCAGTCTCTACACCCATCTCAACAACACCAATCCCCTCGTCGATCCGAGCGCACCGCAGCACAAGCGACTGGCAGACCAGGGCATCGAGGTGGCCGGAGACGGAATGGTGATCCAACTGTGAGCACAGATATCGGCTTGACCGAGAGCGGCTCAGACGTCGGCACAGATGTCGGTACAGATGTCGCGACGGGCTTCGAGGAACGGCTGCGAGCCGTGGCCCGGGACCGCTACCACGACCGCCATCCCTTCAACGTACGGATGCACCAAGGGGAGTTGACGCCCGACGAGCTGCGCCGCTGGATCCTCAACCGGTTCCACTACCAGCGGCACATCCCCGTCAAGGACGCCCTGGTCCTGGCCAAGCTGGACACCTCTCGGCTGCGCCGTATGTGGCTGCGGCGGATCGAGGAGCACGACGGCCGGGCCGACGGGGAGGGCGGCATCGAGCGGTGGCTGAGGCTGGGCGAGGCCGCTGGGCTCGACCGGTCGGAGCTGCTGTCCGGTGAGGGAGTACTGCCCGGGGTACGGCTGGCGGTGGACGGATACGTCAACTTCTGCCGGCTCCGCTCCCCGCTGGAGGCCGTCGCGGCGTCCCTCACCGAGCTGTCCGCGCCGGGCATCATGCGCACGCGTATCGCCGCGTTCGAGCGTCACTACCCGTGGATCGACGCCGATGGGCTCGCCTACTTCCGTACTCGCGAGACCCAGGGCCGGCAGGACAGCGGCGAGGCACTGGGCCTCGTCCTGGACTGGGCCCGCACGGAGGCCGATCAGGAGCGTGCCGTGGCGGCCCTCGCCTTCAAGTGTGACGTGTTGTGGTCGCTGCTCGACGCGATCGACCACGGCGACCGGAAGGAGCGCCAGTGACCCGGCCAGTGACCCGGCCAGTGACCCGGCCCGTGACCGTGACTGCGACCGATTGGCGGCCGGCGCTGGCGCGCTCGGTGGTACTCCGCCACGACCGGGTGCGCGGGACGGATCTGTTGGTCCTGCCGGAACGGGTGGTGGTCCTCGCGGGCCGGGCTGCCGATGTCCTCCGGCTGTGCGACGGGCGACGGCACGTGGACGAGATCGTCGAGGAGTTGGCGGCCCGCTTCCCCGGCGCCCCCGTAGCGGCCGAAGTCCCCCGGTTCCTCCACCGGGTACGCGAGGAGGGCTGGCTGCGATGACGAGTCCGCCGCCGGGCACGGCTCCGCCGGCGCCCTGGGCCCTGCTGGCCGAACTCACCCACGCCTGCCCGCTGCACTGCCCCTACTGCTCCAACCCCCTGGAACTCACGCGCCGTTCACTCGAACTCTCCGCCGAGGAATGGGCCGACCTGTTCCGGCAGGCGGCGGACCTCGGCGTCGTACACACTCACCTCTCCGGTGGCGAGCCACTGCTGCGCCGCGATCTCACAACTGTTGTCGCCGCCGCCGAGTCGGCCGGGATCTACACCCAACTGGTCACCAGCGGCGTCGGGTTGAGCGTGGCGAGGATGTCCGCGCTCGTGTCCGCCGGGCTGCGCAGCGTCCAGCTGTCGGTGCAGCACGCGGACCCGGTGGCGTCCGACCGGATCGCCGGTCACCGGTCGTTCGAGGCGAAGGAACGGGCCGCCGCTCTCGTACGGGACGCGGGTCTGCCGCTGGGCCTCAACGTCGTCCTGCACCGCGACAACCTCGACGCCGTCGACGACATCGTGGACCTGGGCGTGGCCTGGGGCGCCGAGCGGGTCGAGCTGGCCAACGTCCAGTTCCACGGGTGGGCCCTGCGCAACCGCACCGCGCTGCTGCCCAGCCGTGACCAGCTGGCCCGCGCCCGGGAGGCGGTCGAGCGACGGCGGGAGCGACTGGCGGGCACCATCGAACTGGTGTGGGTCATGCCGGACTACTTCGACGGGGTGCCGAAGCCGTGCATGGGCGGCTGGGGCTCGGTGTCGCTGACGGTCGCCCCGGACGGCGCCGTCCTGCCGTGCCCCGCGTCCCGGGAGATGCTGGGCCCGGATGACGTGCCGAACGTACGCGACCGGTCCCTGGAGTGGATCTGGAACAGTTCCCCGGCCTTCGCCCGCTATCGCGGCACGGAGTGGATGACCGGACCCTGCGGTGGCTGTCCCCGCCGGGAGATCGACTTCGGCGGCTGCCGCTGTCAGGCCCACGCGCTCACCGGTGACGCCGCCCGCACCGACCCCGCTTGCGCGCTCTCACCCGACCACGCGCTCGTACGCACGCTGTCGCAGCCGCCGCGCGCCGACGCCCCGTCCGCCGACACCGACGCCCCGCACTACGTCTACCGGGGGCCCGATCGCCATCACACGGAAGCCACGAGGGGTGTCAAGCGATGACCAGACCGCACCACAGACCGGACCGGGGACGAGTACGGGCCGCCGTCGGTACGCTCGCCCTCCTGCTCGCCGCCAGCGCCTGCGGCTCGGGCTCCGGCGCCCAGGACTCGGCCGACGACCCCATCGTGATCGGTGTCTCCTTACCGCTCACCGGGGACTTCTCCGAACCCGGCAAGGGCGTCGAACGGGGCTACAAGGCCTGGGCGAAGATCGTCAACGACAAGGGCGGACTGCTGGGCCGCAAGGTCGAGTTGAAGATCCTCGACGACCAGTCCAACGCCGACCGCGTCGTCTCCGACTACGAGCAGTTGATCGGCAGGGACGAGGTCGACCTGCTCTTCGGGCCGTTCTCCACCCGGCTCGTCGTCCCGTCGGCGCGGCTGGCCGAAGAGTACGGGATGCTCTTCGTCGAACCGGCGGGTGCGGCCCCTGAGGTCTTCGAGCAGGGCTTCAAGAACCTCTTCTACGCCGCTCCTGCCGTCGCCGACGACCACTACAACCTCCTGGCCGACCACATCCTGGCCATGCCGGAGAGCGAGCGTCCGAAGACGGTCGCGTACGCCGCCATGGACGACCCCTTCGCCCAGGGAACGGCATACGGGCTGAAGGAGAAGCTGGAGAAGGGCGGCATCAGGACCGTCGCCGACAAGGTCTACCCGCCCAACACCACCGACTTCGGCAGCATCGCCGCCCAGATCGCCGATTCCAAGGCCGACATGGTGGTGGGCGGCACCCAGTATCAGGACGGCGTCAATCTGATCGTCGCCCTCCAACAGCTCGACTACCAGCCGAAGCTGGCCGCCTTCTCCACCGCGCCGACCGAGCCGGAGTTCGCGAAGGCCATCGGCAACAAGACCGAGGGCATTCTCGCGCCCACCGGCTACACCCAGAAGGCCGGCTACCCGTCCAACAAGGAGTTCGTCGAGAAGTACACCGAGCAGTTCGGCAAGGCGCCGGAGGAGGACGAGGCCAACGCCTACACGACCGGTCAGGTGGTGGCCGCCGCCGTCGAGGCCGCCGGGTGCGCCTCCCAGGACCCGGACTGCCAGAGCGAGCTGGTGAAGTGGCTGCGCGGCCATCAAGTGGAGACCGTCGTGGGGCCGTTGAAGTGGGACGACAAGGGGCGGCCGCAGAGCGCGCACATGATTCAGCAGTGGGTCGGCGGTGAGATACAGATCGTGCTCCCCGAGGCGCAGAAGGAAGCCGATCTGATCTATCCGAAACCGAAGTGGTGAGGCCGGCATGCCCTCCGCGAGCCTCGTCTTCCAGAGCCTTGTCCTCGGCGTGCTGCTGGGCGGTCTGTACGCCCTCCTGGCGGCGGGCCTCACCCTCTACTTCGGCGTGATGCGCGTCGTGATGATCGCCCACTCCGCCTTCCTGATCCTGGCCGCCTACCTCGCCTGGTTCGCGCACCGGGAGACCGGCGTCGACCCGCTCCTCACCCTGGTCGTCACCGTGCCGCTGTTCTTCGCCGCGGGCGTCGCCATGCAACGCCTGCTCCTGACCCGGCTCCGCCCGGCGACGCTCACCATGATGTCCGTGCTGCTCACGTTCGCGGTGGCGCTGGTCATCGAGGGGCTGCTCGGGTACGTGTTCAGCGGCACCCAGCGCCGTATCCGGCTCGGCTACAGCTCCGCGAGCATCGAGTTCCTCGGGGCCCGCGTGGCGGTGGTGAAGCTGATCGCCTTCGGCATGGCCGCCCTCGCCCTGCTCGGCCTCTACCTCCTCATGAAGCACAGCCGGTTCGGCCAGGCACTGCGCGCCACCATCCAGCACCCGGACGCCGCCCGGCTGCTCGGCATCGACACCGACAAGGTCGCCGGATACGGGTTCGGCCTCGGCCTCGCCACGGCGGCCGTCGGCGGCACCGCGCTCGCCCTCGACACCACCATCTACCCCTCGCTGCACTGGCACTGGATCGGCCCGCTGATGGCCATCATCGTCGTCGGCGGACTCGGCAGTGTGCCGGGCGCCGCCATCGCCGCCATGACGCTGGGCGTCCTGCAGAGCCTGCTGCAACTGGAGCTGTCCACCACCTGGGCGCAGACCGTCTTCTACGTCGCGCTCTTCGCCACGCTGGCCGTCAGGCCGCAGGGATTCTTCGGGGGGCGGCTTGCGCAGAGGTTCTGACACCAGGTCCAGATCCACATTCGTTCATCTCGGCGTCCTGCTCGTGGCGGCGGCCGTGGCGCTCTCCTTCCCGTCCATGGCGCCGAGCCCCTACGAGATCACGGTCGGCATCGCCATCCTCAACTACGCGGTGCTCTCCACCTCCTGGAACTTCGTCGGCGGTTTCACGGGCTATGTCTCCCTGGGACATGGGGCGTTCGCCGGACTCGGTGCGTACGGAACCGGTCTGCTGGTCGCCAAGGGTGAACTCCCGCCCTTCGCCGCGCTGTTCGTCGCAGCGGCGATGGTGGCGGCGCTCGCCGTTCCGGTCGGCTACGCCGCCCTGCGGGTGCGCGGTGCCTCCTTCGTCATCGTCTCCATCGCCCTCGTCCTCATCCTGCTGCTGGTCTTCCAGAGCTGGGCCTCCTTCACCGGCGGTTCCCGGGGGCTGGTCGTACCGCGGCCCTTCCCCGGCATGCTGCGGGCCGAGCACCACCGGACCTTCTACTTCCTCTTCCTGGCACTGCTCGCGCTGGCCCTGCTGGTGTGGTGGGTCATCGACCGGTCGCGGTTCGGCATGGGCCTGAAGGCGATCCGCGAGGACGAGGACAAGGCCCAGTCGCTCGGTATCCCCACCTTCACGTACAAGCTGGTGGTCTTCGTCGTCTCCGCCGCCTTCACCGCGCTGGCCGGCGGGTTGTACGCACTGTGGTTCGGCGACCTCGACCCGGTCTTCCAGTTCTCCATCCTCAGCGGGTCGTACATGGTGCTGATGGCCCTGCTCGGGGGCGTACGCCAGTTGTACGGGCCGCTGCTGGGAGCGCTGATCGTCGGGTACGCGCTGGAGTACTCCAAGGTCGAGTACGGGGACACGCCCCTGCATCTGGTCGTGGCGGGGCTGCTCCTCGGCGTGGTCGTGATGTTCATGCCGGACGGCGTCATCCCGGCCGTCGGCGCCCTGCTCGGCCGGTTCCGCCGGACCGGCGACGCCTCCATCCGGGAGGTGACCGCGGCCGAACTGCGGGAGCGGGGCGGGGAGTTCGGCGGGGGCGACGCGACGGAGGTGAGGGACAGTGAACGAAGCGGCACCTGACGGGGCACTCGAGGTGGAGCCCGAAGCGGGGCCCGTGCCGAGCCTCGTGACCACCGGGCTCACCAAGGCCTTCGGCGGAGTCACCGCTCTCGACTCGGCCAGCGTGACCTTCCACCACGGCAAGGTCAACGCCCTGATCGGGCCCAACGGTTCGGGAAAGACGACCTTCTTCAACTGTGTCACCGGGATGATCCGCCCGGACTCCGGTCGCGTCACGTACCGAGGACGCGACCTCACGGGCAGAGCCCCGCACCGGATCGCCCGCGCGGGCATCGGGCGTTCCTTCCAGCTCTGCCGGGTCTTCCCCCGGATGACCGTGCTGGACAACCTCCTGGCCGCCGTCCGGCCGAGCGGTCTCACCGGCCGGCTCGGGCGCTCGGGCACGCGTGCGGAGACCGAGCGGGCCCGCTACTGGCTGACCCGGATGGGCATCGAGCACCTGGAGCGGGCCGAGGCCCGTCAACTCTCCTGGGGCCAGCAGAAGTTGCTGGAGCTGGCGGGCGTACTGACCACCGCACCGGAGCTGATCCTGCTGGACGAACCGGCGGGCGGGGTCAACCCGGCGCTCATCGACCGCATCGGCGACCTGGTGCGCGAACTCAACGCCGAGGGCCGGACGTTCCTGATCGTCGAGCACAACATGGACATGGTCATGAGCCTCAGTGACCACGTCGTCGTGTTCGACCGCGGCCGGCCGATCGCACAGGGCCCGCCATCGCTGATCCAGTCCGACGAACGAGTCCTCGGGGCATACCTTGGCGTCTGACTCTCACACCGACCGGGGCTCGGGGTTCGCCACCGACCCTCCCTTCCTTCTCGAACTCGACGACATCCGCGCCGGATACGGCCGGGCGGCGCTGGTCCTGCGCGGGCTGACGGTCCGCGTGCCGGCCGGAGCGATCGTCTGTCTGGTCGGGCCCAACGGGGCGGGCAAGTCCACCGTGCTGAGGGTGGCCAGTGGTCTCCTCTCCCCACGCTCGGGCCGGATCCTCGTAGACGGCGAGGACGTCACCGGTCGTGGACCGCAGCGGATGCTCGCCGCCGGAGTCGCCCATGTCCTCCAGGGGCACAGTGTGTTCAGGGAGATGACGGTCGCCGAGAACGTCCTGCTCGGCGGCTACACCCTGCGGGACAAGGCACTCGTCGCCGAACGGGCCGACTTCGTACGGGCGTTGTTCCCGGTCGTGGCGGAGCGATGGACGAGCCTGGCAGGGCTGCTCTCCGGCGGACAGCAGAAGCAGGTGGAGTTCGCGCGTTCGCTGATGGTCAAACCCCGGGTCGTGCTCCTCGACGAGCCGTCGATGGGGCTCGATCCCAAGGCGACCGGGGTGGTCTTCGAGCAGATCGTACGGATGCGGGACGCGGGGACCGCCGTGCTGCTGGTCGAACAGAACGCGCGGCGCGCCCTGGAGGCCGCCGACACCGGCTGTGTTCTCGATCTCGGCCGGGTCCATATCACCGGTCCGGCACGCGAGTTGCTCGCCGATCCGCAGCTCGGCGAGCTGTATCTGGGCGGTCGTCCCGCACGCCGATGACTCCGACCACGCCGATGACTCCCCTCACGCCGCTGGACTCCAGGAGACCGTTCATGCGCAGCAGACGAACCACACTCACGGCGACGGTCGCCGCGCTGCTGACCGCCCTCGCCACCACGGCAGCGGCACCTTCCGGCGCCGGAACAGGAGCGGGCCCCGGTGCGGGCCCCGTGCTCCCCTCCCTCCGCCCCCACTTGGCGGCGTACTACGACTTCGAGCACCCGGTCCCCGGCAACCCGGCGCGCGAACACGACCTCGGCTTCTCCCGTACAGCGATCGACCTGGTCGGCGGCGGGGCGCGGATGCGCACGCACGACGGAGCGCACCGGGGCAGCCGGACCTCGCTCCAGGTGCGGCAGGTGACGCCGGACGCGAAGGGCAACGACGACTGGAAGGCGGGGGTGTACGGGCCGTCCGGCGTGCCGACGCTCAGGGCGTTCAACGCGGTCGAAGGGATGACGGTGATGGGCTGGTTCAAGATGACCGGCCCGAACCCGGCCCTCAACAGCAACACTGCTGCCCCGGACGACCGTTACGGTGCCGTGGGCCTGGCCGGGGTGCTGTCGGGGGACTCCGACGGCCATGCGGTGCGGGGCCTGTTGGAGATCATCGAGGTGAACGGCGAGTTGAGGCTCGTGGCCCTCGGACGACGCGTGGACGGGTCGGCTTCGCAGGCCTTCGCCGCATCCGAGGACTGGCGGACCCTGCTGCCGGTCGGCGAGTGGGTCTTCCTGGCCGCCACCTTCGACTTCGACACGGGAGCGATGGCGCTGTACCGCAACGGCCGGCGGCTGGACGGCTCCTACACCGTTCCCGGCGACCCCTGGGACCTCTCGGGCCCGGGCCCGCACCGCGCCTCACCCACCGACCCCCGGGGCATCAAGATCGGCGGCAGCTTCCCGCAGAACACCGCCGAACGCAATCCCTGCGACTGCCGCATGGACAGCCTGATGTTCCTGGACAGCGCGGTGGGCGGCGACCGGATCCGGGCCCAGTACCGACTGGTGGCCGCCCACTGACGACCCACGTTCACAAAGGAGTGACCTTCCCATGGCCGCATCTCCTGGCCTCAGACGCCGACCCCCCTCACCGATCCCCCAGGTCTCCCCGATCTCACCGATCTCCCTGGCCCCTCTGGTTCTCCTGGCCGTCCTCGCGCTGTTGCTGTCGGCCCTCGTCGCCCTCCCCGGCACGGCGCTCGCTGCGGCCGCCGACCCCGTCACCGACCCCATCCCCGAGCGGCCCGCCGCCTCCGGCATCGGGCTGACCGTCGAGGAGTACGCCGCCTTCCCGAAGACCGATCCGCCGCCCGGCCCGGTCACCGATCCCCGGCTGATGCGGCACGCCCGTATCAACCACCTCAGCGAACTCCCCGACCGCTCCGGCCGAAAGGCCGTACCCGACCTCAACGGCAAGCTGTACCTGGTACGGGACGGCGGCAACCCCCACCTCTACCTGGACATCGCCGCCACCTTCTCCCCCGTGTTCTTCGCCAGCCGGGGCCTCGGCCAGGGCTTCGGGTTCGTCACCTTCGACCCCGGCTTCAAGCGCAACGGCCGCTTCTACACCGTGCACACCGAACTGGCCTCCGCCACCACCGCCGTACCCGACTACCGGCAGCAGGCGGCCCCGGTCTACCACGGCGTCGTCACCGAGTGGACCGCCACCGACCCCTCGGCCGACACCTTCACCGGCACCCGCCGGGAGATCCTGCGCATCGGCTTCGCGAGCCCGGTCCACGGCATCCAGCAGATCGACTTCAACCCGACGGCCGGTGCCCACGGCCGCGACCGCGGACTGCTCTATCTCGCGGTCGGCGACGGCGGCCAGGGCGCCAGAAACAGCGAACCACAGAGCCTCTCCCTGCCGCACGGCAAGGTCCTGCGCATCGACCCACGAGGCACGAACAGCACCAACGGCAAGTACGGGATCCCGCCGGACAACCCGTTCACCGCCACCCCCGGCGCACTCGGCGAGATCTACGCGTACGGCCTGCGCGACCCGCACCGCTTCAGCTGGGACCCGGCGGGCAGCCACCGTATGTACGTCGGCAACATCGGCCAGCACGCCGTCGAGTCGGTCTACGAGGTGCGCGCGGGCGACAACTTCGGCTGGAGCGAACGCGAAGGCCCGTTCGTCTACGACAAGACGGCCACCGACCCCTGCGACCAGATCCTGCCCCTCCCCGAGAACGACGAGAAGTACGGCTACACCTACCCCGTAGCCGCCTACGACCACGACCCGCCCGCCGACTGGAACTGCACCTCCGACGTCGGCCGGGCAGTCGTGGGCGGCTTCGTCTACCGAGGCCATGACCTTCCCGCCCTACGCGGCAAGTACATCTTCGGAGACATCGTCGACGGACGACTGCTCTTCGCCGACACGAAGGACATGCGGCGCGGCAGCGGGAAACTGGCGCAGCTGTACGACCTGATGCTGTACGACGCGAACGGCAAGCGCGTCACCATGCGGGACCTGGCGGGGAACACCCGGGTGGACCTGCACTTCGGCAGGGACGCCGCCGGCGAGCTGTACCTGCTCTCCAAAGCCAACGGCAAGATCTGGAAGATCACCGGCACCCGCAGGTTCGCCTCCTGCGACACCACCGGCTCCCGCCTCACGCACGTCATGCACGGCCGGAACTGGGCCCCCGTCACCCCGTCCAAGTGGCGCTTCCCGGGCCGAGAGGCCGTCCTCGCGGAGGCCGGCGTCCAGCGCCCGGGCCCGCGCCGCCCGTCCGAGTACGCCGTACTGACGGCGGGCCCGGCGGCGTACGGCGACGTACGCATAGACGCCGAGGTCCGCATCGACACCCCCGTCGATACACCCAACCGAGACGTGATCATCGTCTTCGACTACCAGTCGGACACGAAGTTCTCCTACGCCCACCTGTCCCAGGACAACACCATCTACCCGCACAACGGCGTCTTCGTCGTCAACGACGCCGACCGCCTACGCATCGACGACCAGTGGAACGGCACGACAGGCGCCCCGCCTGCCATCACCGACACCGCCTGGCACAAAGTGCGGGTGGTGCGCTGCGCGAGCACCGGCGAGACCGCTGTCTACGTCGACGGCTCGAAACGCCCCCTGATGACCGCCGTCGACACCACCCTCACCTCCGGCAGAGTGGGCTTCGGATCGTTCGACAACACCGGACGACTTCGCGACCTGACGGTTTCCTCTCCCTGAGACTGCGCATCCGGCTTCGAAGCCGAGGCGGGGCCTCACAGAGCGATGGGCCGATACGCCATGGCCTGATCGACCACCTCATCAGCCGAGAGGTCCCGCTCCGGCGGCCAGAAGATCAAGTCGCTGACGTGACCTGACGGGCATGCCAGGGCTCTGTCGAGTCTGTCCAGCCAACCATCCACCTCGTTGTCGGAGGCGAAGTCCGCTTCCATGATGCGCTGCACAAGCGCGACTGCCTCCGCGCGGCTCATCTCCACTGCGCTCACCACCATGTCCTTCCGCCACCCCAACCACCGTATCGGGCGCCTGGATTTCCCGGTACGCAACAGACCGAGGGACGTTTCCTTTGACGCACCGTCACTCGCCGAAGGAACCGAGGCGTCGGAACGCGGGCTCCGTGGCGCTCCGTGCTTGGCCGGGTAGGGCGTCCGGTGGGATACTGGCGCGCCGCGGGAGCGGCGGAGCATACGGGGGCGTGATGGGTCAGGTGGTGGCCGCAGCCATGCTGCGGGTGGCGGATGTGCACAAGTCGTACGGTCGAGGGGCGAGCGCCGTTCATGCCCTGCGGGGCGTTTCCTTCGAGGTTCCCGCGGGGGAACTCGTCGCTCTCAAGGGGCGTTCGGGGTCGGGCAAGACCACGCTGCTCAATATCGTCGGGGGGCTGGACGAGCCGGACAGCGGAAGTGTCACCGTCGACGGGCTGCGACTGCGGGACCAGGGTGAGGATGCCCTTCTCGCGCTGCGCCGGGAGCGTATCGGCTTCGTCTTCCAGTCGTTCGGGCTCATTCCCATCCTCACGGCTGCCGAGAACGTGGGCGTGCCGCTGCGGTTGCGCAGGGCGGATCCGCGTGAGCGGCGGGAGCGTGTCGAGCTGCTGCTGTCCCTCGTGGGGCTCGCGGACCATGCCGCGCAGCGTCCGGGCGAGTTGTCGGGCGGGCAGCGTCAGCGCGTCGCCATCGCCCGCGCCTTGGCCAACAGTCCGTCGATTCTCATCGCGGACGAGCCCACCGGCCAGCTGGACGCGGAAACCGGGCACTCCGTGATGGAGCTGCTGCGCGCGGTCGTTCGTAGCGAACAGATCACTGCTCTCGTGGCCACCCATGACACGACCCTTCTCGACCTTGCCGATCGTGTGCTGGAGCTGAAGGACGGCGAGATCACCGAGTCCTAGAGGCGTTCGTCGGCCGAGCCCTGGCGGTCGTTCCGTGCGTCGTCCGGGCGGACGGCGATGTGGTCGGGTTCCAGTTCCAGGGCGACGCGGTCGCGCATCCCCAGGGCCCGGGTGTACTCGGCGGGGAGTTGGAGGCGGCCGGCCCGGTCGAGCATGGCGTACTCGCGGGCGACCAGGTTCTCCTGGCCGGTGGCGGAGTCGACTTCGCTGTGGCGCAGGACCTCCGTCGACGTGCGGCCATCCCGGATGGCGACCGTACGGCGGACCTCACCGGCGACGGACTGGTCGTGGGTGACGATCACGATGGTGGTCCCCAGTTCCTCGTTGGCGGTGCGGAACGCGGCGAAGACCTGTTCGGCGGTGTGGGAGTCGAGTTCGCCGGTGGGCTCGTCGGCGAGCAGGACCGCGGGATCGTTGGCGAGGGCGACGGCGAGCGCGACGCGCTGCTGCTGGCCGCCGGACATCTCGTGCGGCCGGCGGTCGCGGCACTCGGCGACCTCCAGCAGGTCGAGGAGTTCCATGGCGCGGTCGGCCCGGGTTCGGCGCCGGTCCCGGGTGCGGGCCAACTGCAGGGGCAGGGCGACGTTCTGTGCGGCGGTGAGGTAGGGCAGGAGATTGCGGGAGGTCTGCTGCCAGACGAAGCCGACGGTCTTGCGCCGGTAGGCGAGACGTTCCTTGGCGGACATCGTGACCAGGTCGTGGCCGGCGACGCGGGCGGCGCCGGCGGTGGGTCGGTCCAGTCCGGCCAGGATGTTCATGAGGGTGGACTTGCCGCTGCCGGAGGCCCCGACCAGGGCCATGAGCTCTCCCTGGTGGACGAGGAGATCGAGGCTTTGCAGTGCCTGGACCTCCACACCGTCGGCGGAGAAGATCCGTACCAGCCGGTCGCAGGTGATCAGGGCGTCGTGACCGTAGGCAGCGGCGTCGCGCGCGGCGCGGGCGCGGTCGGCGAGTTCGTGGAAGGTCGGGGTGCTGGTCATCGGCTGCTCCTGGGCAGACGGGGGCACACGGGCCGGTGCCGGAGAGGGCTTGGTCGCAAGGGTCTGCTCACGGTCTAGCTGTCCCCCAGCCGCAGTTCGCGCACCGAGCCGCGTCGGCTGGTCCACCAGGCCTGGCCGGCGGGCACGGCGATGGCCAGGAGCAGCACGGTCAGCGCCGGAACCGCCAGTGAGAGCGGATCGGTGCGCAGCGCGGCTCCCTCGGGGGTGGACGGGGAGGCCAGGGCGATGGTCGTGAGGTCGACGCCGGGTGCCAGCAGGTGGATGCCGATCCAGCCGGTCAGCATGCCGCCCGCCGTGGCCAGGAACGCCTGTGGGAGGGCCGTGAGGATCAGGAGTCGGCGGCCCTGGGACCGGCTCATGCCCATCGTGCGCAACCGGGCGAGCAGGGCGCCGCGTTCGGGCGCGGTGCGCAGCACGGTCAGTACGAGGGCGAGGACCGCGTACCCGGCGCTCGCGGCGACCGCGGCACCGTACAGGCGTTCCGCGCCGGACTGCAGCGGTGAGTCGACGTGCCGTGCGCGTTCCTCGGCGCGGAGCCGGACGGTTGCCGCTGTGCCTTGCGCCGCCGAGCGCAGCGCCCGGCCGTTCAGGGTGTCGCCTGTCAGCAGCAGGGTCGTCGTGCGCGCGGCGCCGTCGGGAAGGCCGGCGCGGTCCACGATCAGGAAGTCGTCACCGGTCACAGCCGGGGTGTGCTCCCGGACCAGGACGACGCGGACGGTGACGGAGGTGCCGTCCGGGAGCAGGACGGAGTAGGGGGCGGTGCCGTACTCCTCGGCCACGCGTGGTGAGGCCAGCGCGGGCAGGGGCCGGTCTGCGTTGCCTGTCGCGCCGGCGTCCTTCTGGCGGAGGCTCGCCGCGTCGAACGGCCCCAGGTCCATGTGGCGGGACAGGTGTGCGTAGGCATCGGGGTCCACACCGGCCAGCGGTACCGGCTGACTGCCCTGCCGCGGCTTCGCCTCCCTGGTGACGCTCGCTTCCGTCATGTCCCGTACGCCGGGCAGTCGGCGTACGCGGTCGGGCAGGGCCCGCGGGAGTTCACCGGTGGCGGTCTCGACGCGGCCGTCGGCGCCGACGTCGAGGAGGGCAGCCTGGTCGCGGGCCTCCGTGACCCCTGCCAGGACCGAGCCGCCGAACGCGGCCGTGGTCAGGGCGCTGAGGAGGGCGAGCAGCGGCAGTACGGCGAAGCCGGGGGCGCGGGCCACCTGGGCCAGCGACAGCGGAAGCACCAGGCCGCGCATGCGCGTGGTGGCCTTGCTCAGCGCACGCAGCGGCAGGGGGTGCAGGCGTGCCAGCAGCAGGGCCGCGACCACGCCGGTCAGCAGTGGGGCGGCGGCGACCAGACCGGTGCTGCCGGATCCCTGTCGGCGCAGTGCGAGGATCGCTCCCGTCGCGATCACCAGCACGGTCAGTTCCGCGACCGTACGGCGCCGCGACGGGCGGGCGGAGGTGAGGTCCTCCCGGCCGTCGTGCATCCGTACCGTGCGGTGCGCCACCACGGCCCGCAGAGGGAGAGTGACGCAGGCGAACAGGGTGACGGCGAGGGCGGCGGTGACGGCGGGGGCGGTGCGGGTGGCGGGCAGGGCGAGCAGTGCGGCGGTCAGTCCGAGGGCGCCGGCCGGTACGGCGACCACCGCCGTCTCCGCCAGCAGCCGGACGGCGAGGCCGGGCAGTGAGGCGCCTCGGGCACGCAGCAGGGCCAGTTCCGCGCGTCGGCGGTCGGCTGCCACGCCGCCGATCATGGCCAGGACGATCACGGCGAGGCTGCCGGTGCCGACGGCGGCGAGGAGAAGCAGCGGGCTGATCCCCGACCGTAGTCCGGCATGGTCGTCGAGGACCTCGTCAAGATTCGTCTGGGCCTCCAGGCGCTCGTCGACGGCCTCCCGCAGGCGCTGCACTCCCGGGCCCGATTCGAGGGCGGCGACGGCGAACGCGAGGCGGTCGAGATCGTGGCCGCGCAGGGTGGCGGCGTCGGGGGCCACGTGCCAGTACCGGTGCGGGCTGCCGGGGGTGCCCAGGAGGGCCGGGCCGGCGTCGGGGGCGAGGAACAGGCCGCCGAGCCAGTAGACGTCCGTCGGCGCGCTGCCGGGCAGGCGGCTCAGGGCGGGGGTGTGCAGCACCGGCAGTGTCGACCAGTAGGCGCCTTCGGGGGCGCGCGGGACGACGATCCCGGTGATCCGGACGGCGAGCGGGGCACGCACCGACGGTATGTGGATCACCGAGCCCACCCGGATGTGGAGCGTGCGGGCGGTGTCCGCGGTGACAACGGCCTCGACCTTCGTGGTCTCCGCGGTCACCGGTCCGCCCGTGGTGCGCGGCAGCCGGCCCGCGCTGACCCGGGTGTGGGAGGCCAGGTCCTGCTGGGCGGCGAGCAGCAGTTGGGCGGGCAGGCCGGCGGGCCGGGGCAGCCAGGGGTCGGACGCCTCCAGGGCGACGGTCGTGCGCACGCCGTACGCCGACTGCGCGCGGTCGGGCACCAGCGGTGGCTGCGCGGTGGCGAGAACCTCGTTCCGCACCTCGGCGAGCGGGCCGGGGCGCAGGACGTCCTCCGCCTCCTTGACCTCGGCCATCCAGGGGGGCGGGGCCTCCACCTGCACAGTCGTCCGGTCCGGCAGGGCCTGCTCGACCGCCCGGCGCAGCCCCGCGTCCCCGTACCGGTCGACGGCGCGCGGGTAGGCGGCAGCGAGCGCGGCGGTCACGGCGACCAGCAGCGCGAGGGCCACGGAGGTACCGGCGAAGGCCCTCAGCCGGGTCCGCAACCCGGCCCGTACGTGCGGCGGCACCGCCCTCGTCCCCCCGTCCTCAGGGGGCACCGGCTGCGCGGTCACTGCGTCACCTCGTCCCTGAGAGTCGTCACGGGTTTCGCCCGCCGTAGTGCGAGGGCCACGGTCACGAGGGCGGGGCCCGCCGCGAGGGCAGCCAGCAGGGCGGCCAGCCGCAGGAGCGGGAGTTCGACCAGCACCGGCGGGAGCGGCCGGGTGGCCTGCCCGGTCAGCACGACGAGGGGAACGAGCGCGTGCGTCAGCACGGTGCCCAGGGCCGTGCCGACGAGCAGTGCCAGGGCCACCAGCACGCCGTGCTCGACGGCGACCAGCCTGGCCAGCCGGCGGCGGGGTGTCCCCAGGGCCCGCAGCACGGCGAACTCTCCGTCCCGGGACCGTATGGCCCCTGCCGCGCTGACCGCGAAGCCGAGGGAGGCGAAGAGCACCGTCACCGCGGACGCCGCGACCAGTGCCGCTTCCGGGGCCGCTCCGAACGGGTCGTCGCGCAGTTCCTCCGCCATCTCGTCGCGCACGGTCACCTGTTCCGGATCGATGTCGGGCAGGGCCCGGACGGCCGCCGCCGCGGCACCGGGCGTGGTGGTGCCCAGCCACCACTCGGTGGGTTGCAGGCTGGTTCCGTAGCGGGTCTCCAGCACCCGGTTGACGGCCCGGAGGTCGACCAGCAGGGCCCCGCCGTCCTCGGCGGTGGCCTCCGTCGTGGGCAGGGCGCTCGCGGTGCGGACGATGCGTACGGGCACGGAACGGCCGTCGAACGTCACGTCCACGCGCTGGCCTTCGCGTGTACCGGACGCGGTGAGGTACCGGTCGGTGGCGACCGCGACGATCTCGGGCGGCGCGGGCTGGGCGACCTTGAGCCGGACCTCCAGCGGCGAGGCGGGCGGCGAGATGTCCGGTGGCTGGTAGCCGGTGCTGTAGGTCATGGTGACGGGCGTCGTGGAGGTGAGCCGAGGTCTGCTCGGCCGGGCGTCGTCCTCGGGGACGGCGGCCGGGTCGGCCTCGACGGCGGTCGTCCACTTCGCCGGCAGGGTCAGCTGCCGGGTGTCGCCGTCGCCCGTCGTCGCCGTGAGCGCGCCGAGGACCAGGCGGTGCCGGTGCGGGCGGCCGACCGGCTGCGGCGTGCTCAGTTCGAGCCCGGTCAGCGCCAGCGGGCCCCGGGCGCCGTTCAGGTCCGGGGTCAGCCGGTGCGGGCGGCCGTCGGCGGCGAGGCGGCCGGACGGTATCTCGTAGGAGGTTCCGTGCCGGTCCCGGACCGTGAGGGTGACGTCCGCGCCCGGCCCCGGCTCGGTGCTGTGCAGGGCGGCGGTCAGGGTGAGCCGGGTCGTGCCCTTCGGTACCTCGATGCCCGCGGGTGCTCCGCGCGGGGCGAGCCCGGCGAGCAGCGGACCGTCCGTCAGGTCGCTCCGCGCCAGCACCAGTCCGGCCGCCTCCGCCGTGTTCAGGGCCATCACGGTCGCGCTGCGACTGCCGGAGAGCGACACGGTGGCACGGAACGCGGGGGCGACCGCGCCGACGTGCGGGAGGTCCTCGTAGACGTCGGTACGGCCGACGCCGCCGCCTCCGGAGGCCAGGACGCGCACCTCGGCGCCCGCGCGGAAGTCGGCCTGGTCGGACTGGGAGCGGTGCCAGGACGCGCCCTGACCGATCGCCACCACGCCCAGCGCCACGGAGATGACCAGGAGCAGCACCGGGCCCGCCCCGCGCATCGGCCGGCGGCTGAACTGCCAGCCGACCATGGCCCCGGTCAGCCCGTGCCCCCGGGCCAGGAGCCGCTCGCCGACGCGCGCCAGCAGGGGCAGCAGCCGCAGCACCAGCACCGTTCCGGCGAGGAGCAGCAGAGCGGGCGCCGTGACCAGCAGCGGGTCGACGCCGAGGACTCCGTCGCGGTCGGCGGTGACGGCGCCGGAGTCCTGGCTGTCGAGGAGCCAGAAGGCGACCCCGGCCACGGCGAGCAGTCCGACGTCCGCTCCGGCGCGCAGCGGTCCGGACAGTGCCCCCGCCCGGACCGCGACGGTGCCCGCGAGGGTCGCCCGCCACGCCGGGACGGCCACCGCCAGCGCGCACAGCGCGGCCACGCCCGCGGCGACCGCCCACACCTCGGGCCGGCCCCCGACCGGCACGTCGACGCGCACCCCGGTCCGGCCCAGCGCGCCCTGTCCGGCCAGCAGCCGTGTCAACGGCCCCGACAGCAGCGGCGCCACCACCACCGCCGGCAGGGAGATCAGCAGGGCCTCGGTCGCGGCCAGGCCCGCCAGCCGGGCCCGGGTCGCCCCGCGCGCACGCAGCAACCGGGTCTCTGCCATGCGTTCGGAGTCGAGCAACCGCGCGACGAGCAGCAGGGCGCAGGCCGCGAGCAGGGCGAGCTGAGCGGCGACGATCAGCATGCTGGAGCGGGTGACGAGGTAGGAGCGTTGGATGCGGTCCAGTACGTCGGGCAACCCGGTGGCCGCCACGGTCGTACTGCTGAGCGCGGGCCGCTTGCGCAGCTCCGCGCTCCCCGAGCGGGCGGCCTCGCGCAGCGCGCCGATGCGCTCGGTGGTGAGCGAGGAGTAGTCGGCCGACACCAGCCAGCCCGACGCGCCGACGCTCACCCGGCCCGACGTGGGTACGCCGGTGGCGGTGAGCAGGGGGCCGTAGGTGGTGAAGCTCGACGCCTTGACGCCTCGGCCGCCCAGGTCGTCCAACTGCCAGTAGGGTGCCCGGGCGTCCACCGGCCGGTACACGCCGGTGATCAGCACGCGCACCGCCGGGCCGCCCAGTTGGTCGGTGACGGTCATCTGTGCGCCGGGGGCCACCTTGAGCCGCTTGGCGGCGCTCTGCGGCAGCGCGGCCTCGATGGTTCCGGTGGTCGCCGTCTCCCGGGGGAGCCGCCCGGTGACGGTCCGCACCTGCGTGCGATCCAGGGCGGCGAAGAAGGTGAGGTTCGGGTTGCCGTCCCGTTCGGAGGCGGGCCGCAGCGCGGGCGGAAGGGCGTAGGGGCCGGACCGCAGCAGGCTCCGCACGCGCACGGGCAGCCCGTCGAAGATGGTGCGGGCCCCCGCCCGCACGGCGTCGTCGGCGTCCTGCCGCTCTTCGGCCGGCACATCGGCCTTGACCATCAGGGCCGCCTCGGCGGCGGTGCGCTGCTCGGCGAGCGACCGTCGCAGTGCCGCGTCGCCTATCGCGCCCGAGTAGGCGGTGAGCGCGGCCAGCACCGCCGTGGTCAGCAGCACGGTCAGCAGCGCGGCGCCGAGGAGCGCGCGATGCACCCACGCCCGCAGCACGATGAATCGCAACACGCCTGCCGGCACAGCTCTTTCCCCCACCGAATCCCCCGTTTTCCAACCACACGGACCGGAACGCGAGACGGCGTCGTTGGCGCGTGGATGCAAGAGGGAATTGTAGGACTGACCTTGGTCGCCTTGTGATCGGATTCCGGCGGGTCTTGGGCGGATCCTGGACGGTCCTGCGAGCGTCTTAGGGGTCGACGCGGTGGCGGCGAGGCAACCTGGCCGACGATCAGCGGCATGCAGGGGGAGAGCGGAAACGGGAGTGAACTCCTGGGGGACGGCTCGGTGTTCACCGTGGACGGCGCCGACGGGCGGAGCCGGCAAGAAGTGGGGGCAAGGCGATGAGCGGAGTAGTGATCCATCTTCCGCAGGACGGGGAGGGGCACGCGAGCGGTCACGGTGCGGGGCCGGTGACCCTGCGGCTGGGGCCCGGCGATGTGGCCCGCTTCGGGCGCGGTTCGGCCGACGCCCCGGTGGAGTTACGGCTCGGTGATCCGGCCGTCTCCCGGCTGGCGGGCGAGATACGGGTGACCGAGGACCACTGGCAGCTGAGCAACTTCAGCGCCACACACAGCTACTTGGTGGAGAACCCGGAAGGCGCCGGGGAATACCTGCGCGTCCCGCCGCGCCGGGCGGGGGCGCCCATTCCCTTCGAGTTCGCCCGGGTCGTCCTGCCGGCCCGGGGGTCGACGGCGAGCTTCCAGGTGTTCGCGCCGGATCACGTGTACCTCGATCCGGACCGTGCGCACCACGCGGGCGGCCGGTGGGGGACGCAGACCCTCACCGCCTACTCCCTGGACGAGACCGCCACGTACTTCCTGGTCCTGGTCGCGCTCTGCGAACCGCGGCTGCGCGACGAGTCGGCGGTCGCCGTGCCGACCACGCCCCAGGTCGTCGAACGGCTCAGGAGCTGTCCGGAGTACGGCGGGCTCACCGCTCGCGCCGTCAGCTCCCACATCGACTACCTCGCCGAGGAGAAACTTCGGTTGGGCGCCCCGGCCGCCGCGGACCCGGCGGGACAGGGTGCCCGCCGCAACGGCAAACGCGAGGCGATCGTCGGGCTCGCGCTCCGCTTCGGACTGGTCCACGAGGAGCACCTCGCCCTGCTGCCTCCGCGTGCGGCGGGAGGGGCGGGGGCGAAGGTGTGCGCCAAGTGAGCGCGCGCTTGGAGAAGTTCCCGCCCGGCTACCGGGTCGGGGACTGGGAGGTCGGCGAACGCATCGCGAGCGGAGGCTGGGGAACCGTCTACGAGGGACGGCGCGCGGTCCCGAGGGACGGGCGACCGGGAGCCGGGGACGAGTACGGGGACGGGGACGAGTACGGGGACGGGGCCGGCCGGGACGAGGTCGTCGCGCTCAAGTTCCTGCCCACCGCCGGGCTGGCCCCACGTCAGGCGCGCGCCCTCATGGAGACCGCCCGGCGGGAGACCGAGTTCGGGCGCCGGGCCCGCCATCCACGGCTGATCCGGATGCTCGACTCGGTCGTGCTCAGCGAACCCGGCGACCCCGTTCTCGACGGATCCGTCGTGCTGATCATGGAACGGGCCGCGCACAGCCTGCGCCAGTTCCTCGAACAGGACGGGCCGGGACCGACGGAACACGAGAAGGTGCGGCTCCTCACCGAGATCTGTGAGGGGCTGGCCCATCTGCACGGCATCAACTGGGTGCACGGCGACCTCAAGCCCGACAACGTACTGATCATGGCCGACGGTTCCGTCAGGCTCTCCGACTTCGGTCTCGCCGCGGAGCTGGACGGCACCCACGGCACCCACGGCTATATGCCGCCCTTGGGCACCCTCGACTATCTGCCGCCCGAGCGCTGGAGAGCCCCGCTGGGCGAGCGCGGCGTACAGGTGCGGCCGGGCAACGACATCTGGGCCCTCGGCGTCATGATCCACCAGATGTTCGCCGGCGGTACGTCACCGTTCCCCGGGGCCACACCGATGGCGCGCGGGGCGGCGGTGCAGGAGTACGCCGAGGGGCGCGCGTCGCTGCGGCTGGACAACGCCGTCCCCCCTTTCTGGCGTGAGCTGGCCGCCGACTGCCTGGCCCCGACGCACGCCGAGCGCGCCGTCCACACCGCCGACAGCCTGCTCGCCCGGATGCGGACGGCGGCGGCCACGCCGAACAGCACAGCGGCACCGGCCGCCCCGAAGTCCGGCGGACGGCGGAAGACGCTGCTCGGCGCCGTCGTGGTCGCCGCCGCGTTGTTCGGGGTGGCCGCCGCCGGCTGGACGTACGCCGGAGAGGACGAGCAGGAGGAGGGGGACGGCGCCGGGCCGGCGGGCCGCGTCACCGTGTACAACGTCGTGAAGCTGTGCCGTGACCGGGCCGAGGACCGCCTTCCGGCGTGCAGCCTCGGCCTGGCCATCGACCCCTCACGCCCGTACACCGTGGAGAACGTGGTGGTGACCCGGGTGTGGCACGACGACGTACTCTCCGTCGACTGTCACCTGCCTCAAGGGACGCCGGTGACCGACGAGTTCGGCGCGGGCTCCGCCCGGTGGTTCCGGGTCCGCCTCC
The DNA here is from genome assembly GCF_040297125.1 of Streptomyces sp. NPDC001868. Taxonomy (NCBI): domain Bacteria; kingdom Bacillati; phylum Actinomycetota; class Actinomycetes; order Kitasatosporales; family Streptomycetaceae; genus Streptomyces; species Streptomyces sp. NPDC001868. The sequence continues at coordinate 24,846 of NZ_JBEOYO010000006.1, forward strand.
CGGACGGGGCACCGAGCAGGACGGCCTGGCTGCCCGCCGTGCGTACGAAGGACCAGCCGGAGCTGCCCGAGTGTTCCTGAGAGGTCACGCGGGAACTTCGTGGGCTCCGCAGTCACGGATCACGCGGCCGTCGTTGTCCTTCGCCTCGTCGTTCCCCCAGCGCTGGAGGTAGTACGCCGACACATAGGCACGGCCCTTCCCACCGGGCGCCACCTCGTCGAGATCGGTCAGCAGCCAGTAGTGGTTGAACGAGCTGCCCACCTCCACCTTGTCGCCCCACTTCTTGCACAGGACGTAGTTCGTGCCCTTGTACAGCTTGCCCTGGGGCACGCACTGCGGCCTGCTGTCGCCGACGCAGTCGACGGCGGCGTAGCCGGTCGCGTCGGCGAAGGTGTCCACCCAGTACTTCGTGGGCTCGCCGCCTCCGCCACAGGCGTTGGTGCTGGTCACCTTGGGGAAGCTGTCGCCCGGTGAGAGCCGGTACTCCGTCCCCTGGATCACCGGGTGGACGATCTCGTCGTTCTCGCCGTTGTTGTCCCCGTTGGTGTCGTAGAGCTGCTCGTAGTGCAGATGCGCCGAGCTCGTGCCCTTCAGGCCCAGCCGCCCGAGCGTGGCCCCGGAGGCGACCTGCTGCCCGAGGCGTACGTCGATGCGGTCCATGTGCAGATAGACCGTGAACCAGCCGTTGCCGTGGTTGATCTCCAGGCCGCCGGGCTCGAAGGTCTCGGTGACCGTGCCGGCCGCGGAGGCGGCCACCAGGGAGCCGAGGGTGGTCCCGCCGACGCGGTACATGTCGAGCTTCTTGTCGTCGGGCGCGTGGCCGAGGTACGTCTGCAGCTGCCAGGTCTGGCCGCAGGCGAAGGGCAGTCTGAAGTCGGGTCGGGCGGCCGGAGCCGCGGGTGCCGAGCGCGCGGCACCCGGCGCGGCGGAAGCCGCCGGTACCGTGGCCACCCAAGCCGTCAGGACCGCCACCAGCACGGCCAGCACCGCGGCCGCCCGGCCCGGACCTCTCCCTCGTCGGAGCCGCATGTACCCCCACCCCTCCCTGTCACCGATTTACATGGCTGTCGCGTCGTCACGGTGCCCGATCCGGCGGGGAAAGGTACTCCCGCATGTTCCGGATGTCCTCCCCCGCCGCCTCACGGCTAGCTTCCGAACCGTCGGTTCACGGACCGCACAGGCACCACGGGGACAGGCATCAAGAGACAGGCACCACAAGGGGAGGGAGCGCTCGTGCGTCTAGGGGTGGGACTGCGGTGGCTGCTCGCCGCCGCGCTGTGCGCGGGGCTCCTGGCCGCGGCCGTCGTGGCGATCGGCGGCGGCGACTCGGCCGCCCAGCCACGCGGGGGGAACGCGGACGCGGCGGCCGGGCCGGGCCAGGATCCGCCCCGCAAGCCGACGACGGCGGAGCTGGACCTCCTGCACCGCGCGGAACAGTCGCTGATCCGGGACTGCATGGCCGACAGGGGTTTCCGCTACTGGCCCGTCCCCCGGCTGCCGGCACCGGACTACCGCGAGTTCCCCTACGGGATCGACGACGAGGCGTGGGCGGCGCGGCACGGGTACGGCCGGGACATCGAGCGGCGTCTCGAACGCGGCTGGAAGAACAGCGAGGGGAAGCGGTACCTCGACTCGCTTCCGAAGGCGCGCTACGAGGCCTACGGCGACGCTCTCTACGGGCCGAGCGAGGGCGGCGACCGGCTCAAGGTGACGCCTCCCATGGGCGGCACACTCAGCCACAGCGAGAAGGGCTGTGTCGCGGACTCATGGCGCGGCCTCTACGGGGATGTGCGCGCCTGGTACCGCTCGATCCAGGTGGTGAACGGTCTGCCCGGGATGCGGGTCGGCCGGGTCGCCGGGGACCCCGCGTTCCGCGCCGCGCTCGCCAAGTGGCGGGACTGCATGAAGCGACGCGGCCATGTGGCCGACAATCCCCCGGCGCTGCGCGACATCCGTCTGCGGGACACCGGCCGGGGGGCTCAGGCGAAGGACGTCAGGACCGCGGTGGACGAGGCCGAGTGCGGCCGTACGACCGGGCTCTCGGCCACGGCGAAGCGCCTGGACCGGCACTACGCGGACGTCCTGTACGGCGAGTACCGCACGGCGTACGACACGGCGCGGCGCATGCAGTCGGACGCCCTGCCCAAGGCTCGCGGTGTGGTCGGCCGGAACTGACACCGCGTGACAGCACCACCAGGCGGACCCCGGGACCGCGGAACGAACCAGGACACCGGAACACCGGGTCCACCGGGGCCGCGAAGGAGATCCGGCACGTCAACCAGTGACCGACACATCGATGACCGACACGACCGAAGGACTGACGAGATCATGAGCAAGCTGCGTACCGTGCTGGCCGGAGCGGCCATGGCCGCCACGGCGATCCTGGCCGCGCCCGGCATCGCCCAGGCCGACGGAGGCTGCAACACCGGCGAGTTCTGCGCCTACGCCGACGACAACGGGCTGACCTACCGCAACCAGGGCAACAGCACCGACTGGCCGAGCACGATCCAGAACAAGCTCGACTGGGTCGGGAACCGGGGCACCAGCGGCTCCCCGGCGCAGGTGAACATCTACTACAACGAGAACTACCGCAGCGCCTACGCCTGTCTCGGGCAGGGCCACGAATGGAACCTGCGCAACAACAGCCACACCTTCAACTGGACCGGCCTCTACAACGACGGTCAGGGCAAGGCCGTCCACGACAACGCGGCCTCCCACAAGTGGGTCTGGTCCTGCGGAAACAACACCTGATCGCACCCGGCCCGTAGCGGGTCACACGAGTGGGGCGTACCGGCCGCGGCCGGTACGCCTCGTGGCCCCCGCGCTCGTTCCGGAAGCTGTGCCGGGAACACTCTTGACGAGGCCATCGGGTCCATGCCTCCAGCGCTCACGGCGCACGCCCGAGCGCACGCCCCTGTCCGGCGGTACGCCCCGCCTCAGCGCGCTGAGCTGGCCCGTTCTTCGACCGGACACTGGGCGCCGCCGCCCCGGCCGACCCGACCGGTCCGGACCGTCCACCGGGCGGTGAAAGCTGTCGGTGGCGGGAACTATGCTCCCGCCCATGAACGAGGACGACAGAGGCCCCGGTAGACGAGTCGTCGATGGGCGCTTCGAGTTGGAGACCCGCCTCGGCGGTGGCGGGATGGGGACGGTCTGGCGGGCCAGGGACCTGGTGCTGCACAGGCTCGTGGCCGTCAAGGAGGTCCGCCCGCCCGACCGGGACCTCGCCGAGTACGACCCCGACGGCGCGCGAATGCTGCGTGAACGGGTGCTGCGCGAGGCCAGGGCCCTGGCCCGCATCGACCATCCGAACGTCGTCACCATCCACCACATAGTCGACGGCGGCGACGGCACGTTCCCGTGGATCGTGATGGAACTGGTCAGCGGGGGCTCGCTGGCCGACCGGCTGGCCGAGGGCCCGATGCCGCCGGCCGAGGCGGCGGGGATCGGCCGGCAGGTGCTGGCCGCGCTGACCGCCGCGCACGACGCCGGGATCCAGCACCGGGACGTCAAGCCCGCCAACGTCCTGCTGCGCCCCGACGGGCGTCCCGTCCTCACCGACTTCGGTATCGCCGCGATCCGTGAGACGACCGGCCTCACCGCCACCGGCTCCGTCATCGGCACGCCCGACTTCATGGCACCGGAGCGCATATCGGGACACGAGGGCGGAGCCGCGTCCGACCTGTGGTCGCTGGCGATGATGCTGTACACGGCGGTGGAGGGCCACCACCCGCTGCGCCGGGGCACCACGCTGGCCACCCTCGCCGCGGTCCTCAACGACGACGTCTCGCCTCCGGTACGCGCCGGTGCCCTGGGCGACGTCCTGATGAGCGTGCTCGTGCGGGACCCGTCGGCACGGCCGTCGGCAGCCGTACTGGACCGGCGACTTGCCGAGATCGAGTCGGGGCCGGCGGCCACTCCGGCGGGATGGGACGCGCCCACCTCGTATCCGCTGGTTCCGCCGTCGCCCGCTACCGCTGCCCACCCGGCGCCCCCGCATCCGGGCGGCTTCACCTCGCCGACGACGTTCGGACCGTCCGGTGTTCCGGCGCCGCCGCTTCCTGCCACCGGGACCGGCGTCGGCGCGGGCGCTCCCGGCCCGTCGACCACCTTCCCGGTCAAGGGGTTCGGGCCGCCGCCCGTCACAGCGCCCCCGGGGCAGGCTCCGTACCAGCGGACGACCGCACCCGTGGGCACGGTTCGCCCACGCGCACCGCGCCGGGCCGCCCTGCTGAGCGTGTCGGGGGTCTCGCTCGCCGCTGTCCTGGTCCTGCTGTGGTGGCTGCTGCCCCTGGGGAACGACTCTCAGGGCTCGGACGCGAGCGACTCCCCCACCACCTCCGCCTCGACCTCGACGTCCCCGAAGTCGACCGTCTCACCGGCCGATGCCGCCCCGGCGACCGGGCAACCGGCGGACGAGGAGACCTCGGAAACCCCGGAGACCTCCGAGACCTCGAAGACCGGCGACCTGCTGACTCCGGACGGCATCCGCACCGCGATCAAGGCGTTCGAGAAGGAGACCGGCCGGGACAGGTTCGGAGACTTCTCGGTCTACCCGGACTACGTGTCGGCCCAGCTCATGGTCGAGGGCAGTGACAGCAAGTACGACACCTACAGCTACCGCCCCGGTCAAGGCGTCGAGAAGGGCATCATCAAGGGCACGCTCGCCGGCGGCGAACAGCCCGTCAGTCTCGACGACTTCGACTGGGACAAGGTCCCCGCGCTTCTCGAGGAGGCGGAGAAGAAGCTCAACGTCGACGATCCCGAGAACCGGTACCTGCTGGTGCGACAGCCCAACGACATCTTCGACACCCCCGCCGGAATCGCCGTCTACCTGAGCGACGAGTACAGCCGCTCCGGCTACCTGGAGGCCGACACCGACGGCAAGGTGACCCGCGTGATGCCCGCGGAGGACTGATCCCTCGGGCCGTGTTCACCGTGCCTGCGCCGCCCCGGCCGCGGCGCGCACGACACGGCTCGCCGCCCTGACGGAGGGTGAAGCCCTTCGTCAGGGCGGCGAGGTCGAGCGCGAGCCGGCCGGCCCCGCCGGACAGCGCGAGCGGGTGCTCAGGTCGGCTCAACGGGGCGGTCTCAGCCGGTCACCGGCTGCAGCTTGGCGCGGAAGTGGCGCAGGATCGGGGACTGTTCCACGATGCGGTAGCCGTGGACGGATTCCGCGTTCTTGGCGATCCCTTCCAGGGTCCGGCCGACGTGGTCGTAGTGGCTGCGCGTGTAGACCCGGCGCGGGAGCGCCAGCCGGACGAGTTCGTACGGCGCGCTCTTGACGGGGTTGCCGTCCTCGTCCTCCTCACCGAGGTAGAGGGAACCGAGTTCGGCCGAGCGGATGCCGCCTTCGAGGTAGAGGCGGCAGGCGAGGGCGTGGCCCGGATAGTGGTGGGGCGGTATGTGCGGGAGCAGCCGGCCCGCGTTGAGGTAGAGGGCGTGCAGGCCCGGGGGTTCGAGGATGTCGACGCCCGCCGAGCGGACGCGGTCGGCGAGGTGGGAGGCGACGGCGGCCCGTTCGGCGAGGTACGCGGGTTCGGTGACCTCCAGCAGGCCGGTGGCCATCATGTCGAGGTCGCGGCCCGCGAGACCGCCGTACGTGGCGAAACCCTCGGTGGCGATGAGGAGCCGTTCGCACTTCTCGGCGAGTTCGGGGTCGTTGAGCCCGATGAAGCCGCCGATGTGGACGATGCCGTCCTTCTTGGCGCTCATCACACAGCCGTCGGCCAGACGGAACGCTTCTTCCGCGACCTGGCGCGGGGTACGGCCGCGGTACGCCTCCTCGTGACGGGTCACCAGCCAGGCGTTCTCGGCGAACCTGGCGGCGTCCAGGATCATCGGGACGCCGTGCCGGCGGCAGATCTCGGCGGTCTGCTTCAGGTTCTCCATGGAGACCGGCTGGCCGCCGCCCCCGTTGTTGGTGATCGTCATGATCACCACGCGGACGCGGGAGCCGTCCGGACCTTCGAGGGTGGTGCGGAGTCTGTCCAGGTCGATGTTGCCCTTGAAGGGCAGTTCGCTGTCGAGATCCCGGGCCTCGGCGCACGGGATGTCATGCGCCTGACATCCAGAAAGTTCCACGTTCGCCCGTGTGGTGTCGAAGTGGGTGTTGGCGAGGACGATGCCGCCGGGTTCGAGGAGTGTGGTGAAGAGGATGCGTTCGGCGGCACGCCCCTGGTGGGCGGGCAGGATGTACTTGTAGCCGGTCAGCTCGGTCACGGTCTCGTGGAACCGGTAGAAGGACCGCGAGCCCGCGTAGGACTCGTCGCCCTCCATGCCCGCCGCGAGCTGGGCGGCGGAGATGGCGCCGGTGCCCGAGTCGCTGAGCAGGTCGATGGTCACCTCCTCGGCGCGCAGGTCGAAGAGGTTGTAGTGCACCCGCTCCAGCGCCGCCACGCGCTGTTCGCGAGTGGTGAGCGCGATGGGCTCGACGACTTTGATGCGGTAGGGCTCCATGCTGATCCTTGCTTTCGAGGTGCTGCGGGTCGCTTCGCCGTGGATGTACAGGCGAGTGGGCTCTTGCCGTCCGGACGCCGGTGTCGCCGGGCCGGTCGGAACGATGTTCGGCGGCCGTACCTCGTAGGCCTCCGAGGAGATGTACGTGGTCACCCGGGGCGGCCGGTTCCGCTCGTGGGCCAGCGCCACGTACGCGATGAGTCCGGCACCGTCCCGCGGTCGCCGTGGGGTGACGGCGGCCAGTGACCGGTCGAGCGCGCCGGCGTCCAGTCCGTGGCGGCCGAGGACGGTCCCGGCCCGCCGGAGCGCCTCCCCGTCGTCCCGGGCGTAGTCGCGGACCGGGACATGGAGGGTGAAGCCGGTGGGGCCGCCGGTCGTCCGGGTGAAGGAATGGCAGGTGAGGACGGGTCGCCGGTCGAACCTGGCCTCCGGGGACGGACGTTGTCCCACCGCGTCGTCGAATCCGCCCACGGTGCGGAGGAACTCCTCCGACGTCTCACGGTCGGGGCCGGACTCCATCCGGCACAGACCGCCGCCGGCCGCCACCGGCAACTCCTTGTGGGTGGCGTAGATCTTCACCCGGGGCGCCGCCCAGTCGCCCAGGTCGAGTGCGAAGAACGGGTAGCCGTCGGCCGGCGGCAACGCGTCGAAGGCGTGCCGGTGGCCCAGCCGGTCCAGTGCTTCCCGTAGCGTCCCGACGGCCCTGGTCGCACCGGACGCCGACGGGTTCAGATACACCTTGACCTTGGGGACCCCGCCGGGGCGCAGTTCCAGGGCGATCCACAGCGCCAGCGGGCCCTGAGGGTCGGGGGGTAAGAACAGGTCCTCCAGGGCGTCGAGTTGATCGGTGGCGAAGCCCCAGCGCCGCGCCATCGACCGGACGACGCGCAGTCCGGTACGGCCGTTCTCCCTGAGGCCGTCGGCAGCGCATCCCGGATCCAGCAGCACCCGCACCGACGGCGGCGCGTCCGGGGTGAAGGAGAGCGAGAACTCCACCGGTGTGGAGTCGTCGGACAGGAAACTCCGGGACGGGGGCGGCAGCTCCAGAGGCCGATCGGCCGCCGCTCCCAGCGAGTCGGTCAGTACCTGCGCGTAGGTCTCGGCGTCGGCTCGCCCGAGCCCCGACACCTGGCACAACCGCAGCAGTTGGCCCGTCACGAGCCCGCCGAGCGTCCGGTCCCGCCGGGTGTCCCCGGCGCCGGACCCGATGGCGCTCACCGGTGCTCCCGCCGCTGCTCGGAGTGCGGGGCCCGGGCCGGGCCCGGGAGCGGGGCCTTCACCCCGTGCGTGCCGGGGGCGTGAGAGGACACAGAAAGATACCCGCCGACCTGGGCGGGTATCTCGTCTCGCGGCGACTGGTGGCGGGTCTCGCCCCTCGTGGCCTGTACGTGCCGTAACGCGGCGTGTCGTCGGGAGCGGCGGGAAATGTTCGGTTGTCGAGCAGAAGCGGCGCCGGTGGATATGTGGTCCACGACACCTCCCTTTGTTCGTTGGTCACCACGAATGCCGCCGCGTTACTACCCCTTTGGTTGAATACTCATGCAGTGCGTTCTGTTACAGGCTGTTGCGTGCGTCACCCCTTCAACCAGGAGAGGAAGGAGCCCCACACACCTCGCTCCGTCTTCCGTCCCGCCGATGGGTTCTCGCCACGTGCGGACGTCTCCGTCGTACGGGGCGGGTTCGGCCGCTGTACGGCCTGCGGGGTGAAGCGGCACGGGAGCGCGGCCAGCGCGCGGTGGAAGGGGCCGGGACGCCAGGTCAGGCTGTCCTCGGGCACCGCGATCTCGATGTCGTGCAGCCGGTTGAGCAGGTTCTCGATGGCCACCATGGTGACGAGCCGCGCGAGTTCCTTGGAGGGGCAGGCGTGCGGGCCCGCGCTCCAGGACAGGTGGGCCCGTCCGCCGCCGGCCCGACGTGCGGCGGACAGCACCGGGTCGGTGTTCGCGGCCGTCATGCTGACGAGGACGAGGTCGCCCGCCCGCAGCTTGGTCCCGCCGAACTCCATGTCGGCCGCGGGGTAGTGCGGCGCGTAGTTCGCCATGGGCGGGTTGTCCCACAGCGTGTCGTCGATGGCCTCCTCGATCAGGCCGCCGTCGGCGTACCGGTCGTGCAGGAGCAGCCGGTGCAGGGTGTTGCCGATGAGGTTGCGCAGCGGTTCGGCGCCCGCGCCCAGCAGCAGGATCAGCTGGTGGACCAGTTCCTCGTCGGTCAGCCGTGCCTCGTGGCGCATCAGGTACGAGGTGACGTCGTCGGAGGGCCTGGCCCGCTTGAGCGCGACCAGTTCGAACACGGCCTGTCCCAGCACCTCGTTCGCCTTCTCGGCGTTGACGCCCTCGAAGACGCCGGAGATGCCGAAGACGACCCGGTCGCCGATGTCCGCCGGGCAGCCGAAAAGCTCGTTGAACACGAGCAGCGGCAGCTGCTTGACGTAGTCGTTCATCAGGTCGACCGAACCGCGGGCGGCGACCTGGGCGATGAGGTAGTCGGAGGCCCGCTTGGTCATGTCGCTGAGCCGGCGGGAGTCGACCTTGGCGAGGCTGTCGGTGATGGCCTGGCGCAGCCGCGCGTGTTCGGCGCCATCGGTGAACATGGCGTTGGGGCGGTATCCCAGCATCGGGACGACCGGGCTGTCCGGACCGACCTTGCCCTCGGCGACGTCTCGCCAACGGCGGGCGTCCTTGCGGAAGCTGCCGGAGTCCTGGAGGAGTTTCAGGGCGGTCGCGTGCTCGGTGACGAGGGTCGCGTCCACACCGGGCGCGATCTCGACCGGAGCGGTCGGCCCGTAGTGCCGCATGTGCGCGTAGTACGCCTGGGGGTCGGCCGCGAACTCTGGACCGTACAGCGGAACCCGCAGTCCGCTGTCGTGGGCCGGGCAGCCGGGCGGTGGTGCGGGAAGGGAGGGGTCGGGGGTCATGTCTGCTCTGCTCCTAACGGGCGCGGTCCATCAAGTAGCGGACGAGCGTGATCAGTGCCTCGGCCGACGACCGTTCGTCCCGCGCGTCGCAGGTGACGATGGGGGTGTCGTCGAGGAGATCCAGCGCTTCGCGCAGTGCCCTTGCGTCGTGTATGGACGTACCGTCGAAATGGTTGATCGCGATCGCGTAGTCGAGTCCGTACTGCTCGATCAGGTCGATCACGGCGAACGAGTCGGCGAGCCGCTCGGGGTCGACCAGCACCAGCGCCCCGAGGGCGCCGCGGGCCATGTCCTCCCACATCTGCACGAAGCGCTGCTGGCCGGGAGTGCCGAAGAGGTACAGCACGACGCGGTCGCTGACGGTGAGACGACCGAAGTCCATGGCGACCGTGGTGGTGGTCTTGCCCTGGACGCCCTTGAGGTCGTCGACCGCCACGCTCGCCTGGGTCATCGTCTCCTCGGTGGAGAGCGGCGAGATCTCGGAGATCGACCCGATGAACGTGGTCTTGCCCACCGCGAAGTGCCCGACGACCAGGATCTTCACGGCGGTCTGCGTCTCTCCGCCGGGGACGTACGCCCGCTCATCCAAACTTGGACTGGAGACCATTGAGCACCTCCTCGAGAATCTTCAGGTTGGCGACGGGAGCACGCGTCTCCGGCGGGCGGGTGACCAGATAGCCGGCCTCGGAGAGCGCGGCCAGCAGGATCTTCACCACGCCCACCGGCAGTTGGATGTGCCCCGCGATCTCGGCGACGGAGAGATAACCGCCGACACACATCCGCAGCAGGTTCTGTTCCTCGGGCGAGAGGCGGGCAGGCCGCTGCTGCTGGTCGGCCACCGCGGTGACCAGCGTGATCAGGGAGAACTGGCTCTCCCCCGGCAGACTGCGGCCGCCGGTGATGACGTACGGCCGCACTAATTCGGCGGCCTCGAGCTCCTGCTTGTCGGAATCGGTCATGGCCCTACCACGCTGCTCTCCCGGGGCGGAGCCGTCATGACCTTGCCCAACTGGCCCACGAGCTGCTGCATCCGGAAGGTGATGTCCGCCATGTCGACGTCGGAGGACGCCGACACGGCGAGGTAGGCACCGTCACCGGCCGAGATGAGGAAGATCCAGCCGCCGTCGAACTCGACCAGGGTCTGCTGCCACCGCAGATCCGACCGGGAGCAGAAGAACGCCAGCGACCGGCTGAGCGACTGCATACCGCTCATCGCGGCGGCGGCCTTGTCCGCGTCGTCCTTGCCCACTCCCTTCGAACGGGCCCTCAACAGCCCGTCGGAGGAGACCAGAACCGCGTGGAGAGCTCCGGGGATCTCCAAGGCGCTGTCAAGCATCCAAGAAAGATCGTTGTTCATTGGATCTCGTGCCCTTCGCTGCTTGCGTCACGGGTACCGCCCGGCCGCTCCCCCGACTCGGGATGTGTGGCGCGGCCGGCGTCCGTGCCCTGCTTGAAGGCGGCCATGATCGCTGCCGTGTCCTCGCTGCGGCGCTTCGGCGGAGCCGAGGAGGCGGACGGACCGGTCGAGACCAGGGCCATCGGCCGCTTGCGCCGCCGCTTGGGCAGACCGTCCTCGGTCGTGGCCAGGGGCAGCGCCGGCTCGGGGGCGCTCTCGTGCACCGAGGGAGCCGTCTCGAAGGTCGACGGCTCCTGCCGCGGCGCGACCGTGTCCACCGACACCGTCGGCTGCTGCTTCGGCTCCGGCATGCTGGTGAGCAGTTCGTCGGGCAGCAGCACGACCGCCCGCACACCTCCGTAGGGGGAGGTGGAGTCCACCGACACCGTGAAGCCGAACCGCTCGCAGAGCACACCGATGACCGCGAAGCCGAACTGCGGAGGGTTGCCGAGCCCCGAGACACCCGTGGCCCGCTCGCTCGTGAGCAGCTTCTCGGCCCTGGCCTTCTCCTCCTCGTTCATCCCGACACCGGCGTCGTCGACGATGATGCAGACGCCCTTGGGCACGGAACGGACGTTGATCTCGACCACGGTGTCCGGGCTGGAGTAGCTGGTCGCGTTGTCCAGCAGCTCCGCGAGAGCCAGCGCCACCGGTTCGACGGCCCGGCTGGTCAGACCGAAGTCGACCTTCGACAGGATGTGTGCCCGCTGGAAGTGGCGGATCCTGCCCTGGGCGCTGCGGACCACGTCGTAGACCGAGGCCACGTCACGGTGCCGGCCGAGCCAGCCCTCGCACAGGACGGCGATGGACTGGGCACGCCGGCCGAACTGCGCGTTCATGTGGTCGATCTCCAGGAGGTCCTGGAGCATGACGGAATCACCGTACTTGCGCTGCAGCCCGGAAATGATGCGCTGCTGCTCGGCGGCGAGACCCTGCAGCGTCCGCATCGCGGACTTCAGGGCGGTCCTGGTCTCCCCCTCGGCTTCCTGCTGGGCCGAGCGGACGGACTCCGAGTATTGGCTCTCCAACTCACCGTAGTGGTTTCTGAGCCCTGCGATCTCCTGCCGTAATTTCCGCGCCGCCCGTCGCTGACGAACGATGAAGGCGACGGCGACAAGGGTTACGACAAGGAGTGCCCAGAGCGCCGGATTTTGTATGTATTGCGTCATGAGACCTTCTTCAGGCGGCCGATAGCCAGCTACTGAATTCCTGTCAATTCACACATACCGAAGGTCAGCCATTCCAGGGTTGTCACGAGGAATTCACCAAAGACGAGAGATGCTCGTTTTGCACCTATCCGTCCGTTCGGTAAGTGCGGTGATCGTATCATCACTCAAGCTGTTGACGAGGCGTCAACAGGGGCGTTCCTTCCGACAGTTGAGGCGAACCGGAACGCCGTGCGCGGGAGCCCCGGCGGAGCCGGTATCTACCGACCGACAGGTATCCCGTGTACGGCGCCACCTACCGGCCCACCGGCCATGGATCCGGCCACAGTTGGCGCCTCGGCCCCTCGCGGAGAGCCCCTCGGAAGTCATGATGGGCGGTAAGCGGAACTTCAGGGGGAGATCGCTGCGGTCGTCGTCGGCCCGCACCACTCGCCCGGCCGAAACCGCTCCGGACAGGACGACACATCCGCGGCGGCGTGCCGACGATCCGCCGCGTCGACACCACGGAGGCTGACATGGCACACAACGAACAAGGTCGCGTCGACAGACGTCAGTTCCTGTCCCGGTTCGGCGCCGGGACCATCGCGCTCGTGGCCGGCTTCGACCTCGTCGCCCGCCAGTGGGTGACCGAGGCCGCGGCGGCGGGCAGCCCCTCCTTCGCCACGGCACCGTCCCTCGACGGCACCCTCGTCTTCGACGCGGCGGCCCTCGCGGCGAACTCCCACGACCAGGGCAACATCGTGTTCCAGAGACCCTGCGCGGTGCTCCGGCCCGGTTCGGTCCAGGACATCAGAAAGATGGTCGGCTTCTGCGCCGACCACGACATCGAGGTCGCAGCGGCCGGCGCGCACCACGCGATGTTCGGCCAACCGCTCGTGAGCGGTGGCCTGGTCATCGAGATGCGGTCACGGAACACGATCCACTCGATCGGCCCGGACGGCGCCGACGTCGACGCCGGCGTGCTCTGGAAGGACCTGATCGAGGCCGCGTACCAGCAGGGTCTCACCCCGGCGTCGATCACCAGCTACACCAGGACGACCGTCGGCGGAACCCTGTCCATGGGCGGCATCGGAATGATGTCGGCCTACCGGGCGGGCGCACAGGTCGACCACGCCCGGCAGCTCCAGGTGGTCACCGGCGACGGCCGGATGAAGTGGTGCTCCGCCACCCAGAACAGCGACCTGTTCGAAGCCGCGCTCGGCGGACTCGGACAGTGCGGCGTGATCACGCGCGCGACCGTCGACCTGGTGCCGGCCAAGCAGCTGGCCCGCACCTACCGGATCGGGTACACGGACATACCGACGTTCTTCCGGGACATCCGCATCCTGGCGAACCGCGGCGAGTTCGACTCGCTCGGCAGCATCCCCCAGCCGGGCACCGCACAGCCCCTGACCCTGTGGGCCACCGTCTTCCACAACCCGGGCGAGGTCCCCGACACCGCCCACCTGCTGCGCGGGCTCAGCCCCGCCGCGGGCTCGGCGGCCTTCCAGGACTCGCCCTATCTCGACTACATCTCCCTGGTCACCACCATGTACGACTCCTTCGCGGCGAACCTGGACTGGGACGCGAAGATCAAGCCATGGTCGGACCTGTTCCTGCCGGACGACGCCGTCGAGGAGTACGTCGAGTCGGTGTTCTCCTCGCTGACCCCCGAGGACCTGGGCCCGACCGGCTTCGGGCTGATCTTCCCGATGCTGCGTTCGAGCTACGGCCGCCCCCTGCTGCGGCTCCCCAGCGACGCGGGCGGACCCTGGGTCTGGCTGGTCAGCGTGCTGACCGACGCGGCTGAGTCCGGCCCCGATCCCGACTTCACGTCACGGATGATGGACCGCAACTACCGCTTCTACCAGGACGCCGCCGCCGTCGGCGGCTTCCGCTACCCGCACGGCGCGTGCGCCTTCACCAAGGCCGACTGGCAGGCGCACTACGGCTCGATGTGGGCGCGGTTCAGCGCCTGGAAGAACGAGTACGACCCCAAGGGCATCCTGACCCCGGGCCCCGGCATCTTCTGACCCACCGGGTCCAGGGCGGCGGGGGAACTCGCCCTGGACCCACCCCGGCGGCCCGTACCGCTTCGCGGGCTTCACTCTTTCGGTCCCCGCCTCCGGGCCGGTGCGCACGGCCGGGAGGGGGCCCGGAAGGCGGCCGATCTCAGGTGGGCGCGGAGGAGCGCGGGGCGTCCGGCGTGGTGGGCCGGGAGAAGCCGGGGCACCGATGCTGGGAATCTGCCGGGTCCGGCGGCCGCAACACGCATATCGTGGAACGGCACACCGACGCTCGGCGCCAAGGCAGGCTGGACATGAGGGAACCGCATATCGACTATGCGGAGGTCTTCCGGGCTCTGCCCGGCATGGTGGCGCTGCTCACGCCCGATCTGGTGTACGCCGACGCCAACGACGACTTCCTGCGGCTGGCCGGGCGCACCCGCGAACAGCTGCTGGGCCGGTACATCTTCGACGTCTTCCCCGAGAACCCGAACGAACCGGCCGCGGCCGGTATGCGGGAGACCGAGGCGTCGATGCTGCGCGCGGTGGCCACCGGTGAGCGCGACACGATGGCGCTGATCCGCTACGACATCGAGGACCCGCAGCGCCCCGGCCTGTGGCAGGAGCACTACTGGAGCCCGGTCAACGCACCCGTCCTCGGCCCGGACGGGAAGGTCGCCCTGATCGTCCACCGGGTGGAGGAGGTCACCGAACTCATCCGTGCCCGGGGCGGTCCGGGCGGGGACACCGGGGGCGGCCCGCAGGGCGACAGCCGGGCCCGGGTCCTGGAGGCCGAGCTGTACACCCGCGCCCGGGAACTGCAGGAGGTCAACGAACGGCTGCGCACCGCGCACGCCCACGAACGCGAGGTGGCCCTCGCCCTGCAGGCGGCGATGCTGCCCCCGCCCGGCCCGACCGGGCCGCACGACGTGGCGGTGCGGTACCGGCCGGCCATCGGCGCCCTGAACGTGTGCGGCGACTGGTACGACCTGGTCGGCCTGCCCGGCGAGGGCCTCGCGGTGGCCGTGGGCGACGTCGTGGGCCACGGTCTGGCCGCCGCCTGCGCCATGGGGCAGCTGCGCAGCGCCCTGAGCGGGGCCACCCGGGTCGCCGACGGTCCGGCCGAGGCCCTGGAGGCGCTCGACCTCTACGCCCGCTCCGTGGACGGCGCCGAGTCGACCACCGTCGTGACGACCTTCATCGACTGGGCCGGCCACACCATCACCTACAGCTGCGCGGGCCACCCGCCGCCCGCCCTGGTGCACCCCGACGGCACGGTCACCTTCCTCGATGGCGCCACCGACCCTCCGCTCGCCGCCCGCCCCGTCCATGCCGCCCGCCCCCAGGCCCGTACGCCGTTCGTCGACGACTCCACCCTGGTCCTGTACACGGACGGGCTGATCGAACGCCGTACCGAAGGCATCGACACCGGTCTGGAGCGCCTCGCCGGTTCCCTGGCCCGACACCGGAAGCACGACCCCGAGACCCTGGCCGACGCCCTCCTCGCCGATCTCCTGCCCGCCTCCGGCAACACCGACGACACCGCGCTGATCGTCCTGCGCCTGTGACCGGTGCGGCGGCCTGATCCGACCCGCGCCCGGCGTCCCGCTCATCTGCCCCAGATCTTCCGGTACCCCTCCCGGTAGCCCGTCGGGTCCCAGCTGGTGGCGCCGTCGCTGTTGTCGGCCGTACTGACGTGGACGGGCGCCACATAGCCGCTGGCCGGGCGGTCGGAGAAGGCGCGGTTGAACTCGTCGACGATCTGCCAGCCCTGCAGGGAGAGCGGCTCGGGGACGGTGGCAGCCTGGTACTGGTCGCTGTTGACGCGCTGGAAGGCGGAGGGGTCGCCGTCCCCGGCGCCGATGTTGAAGGGCGGGCCCGAGCCGTCCTTGCCGGCCGCGCGGAAGGCGGGCGCGGCGTCGGCGAAGTACAGGTCGTTGATGGCGACCGAGTGGGTCCAGCGGTCCTGGAACCGGGAGAGGAGCGAGGAGACCTCGCGGGGTGTGCGGCTGCTCGCGTCGGAGATCGGGATGTTCTCGTACGACAGGAGGTCCACGCCCGCGCAGGTGGCGAGTTCCTCTCTGATCAGGTCGGACTTGTTCTTGGCGAAGGGGATCGAGGCATCGGTGAAGATCACCACTCCGGCGTCGCCGTCGGAGGTGGAGATGACCCACTGCGCGCTGATCCTGGCCACCTGCTCGACCCGGGTGGTGACGTTGGTGAAGAGCGCGGGGCGTCGGCTGGGGCCGGGGGCGGCGACCGCGTGCCAGCCGACGAGGGGGATGCCCGCCCGCTGGGCGCGCGCGTTCTGCTGCGAGGTCGCGTTGGGGTCGAAGCCGCCGATCACGATGCCCGAGGGCCGCAGGGTCACGGCCTCGCTCATCGCCGCCTGGATGCCGGCGGGGGCGCCGCCGCCGTCGATCACCCGGACGTTCCAGCCGATGACCCGCGCGGCCTCCCGGACGCCCTCGGCGGCGCCCGCGACTCCGGGGTTGGTCATGGTCTGGGCGACGTAGACGAGGGTTCTGCCGGTCACGGCCCTGGGTCCGGTGGTGGGGCCGTTCCAGGGGATGTCGGTCCGCTCCGCCCGGCTGACGGCGGACCGGGCCTCGGCCTGGGCCTCGGGGCAGCCGCTCGTGCCCGTGGCGGTGCCCTCCGCGTCACTCGACGATCCGCGTTCGCAGCCGGCGAGCAGCGCGGTGGTCAGGGTCAGCAGGGCGGTCGCCGCGTACCGGGCCCTGCGTGCGCCGGAGTGAGGCTTGCGTGTGTGGTGCACGGAGACTCCTCGCGGAGGGACGAGCGGGAGAACGCGGCCGGGACTCCGGGGGCGGGGTGCGGGGCCGGGGTCATGGGGTACCGCCCGGTGGCGGGGCGGGCGGTGGCTCCGAGGTCCCGTCGGGCGCGTCGCGGGCCGCGAAGACGCCGGTGTGCACCCGGCGGCGGGCGGCGTATCCGGCCAGGCCGACGGCGAGGAGCAGGGTGCCGCCGTGGAACAGGGGCACCGTCCAGAACTCGGCGCCCATCTGGGCGATGCCGGTGAGGCCGACGGCGAGGACGGCGACGGCGACGAGGGTGCCCGGGGCGTTGGGGCGGCCGGGCTTGATCGCGGTTGAGCCGAGGAGGGCCCCGACGAAGGCGGGCAGCAGATAGTCGAGGCCGACGCTCGGGTTGCCGATCTGCTGCTGGGCGGCGAGCAGCACCCCGGCGAAGCCGACGATCAGCCCGGACGCGGCGAAGGCGCAGACGGTGTACTTGCGGACCGGGATACCGACGAGGTCGGCGGCGCGCGGGTTCGACCCGACGACGTACAGACAGCGGCCGATCGGCAGTCGCTCCAGCACCAGCCAGAGGGCGACCGCGAGCACCAGCACGTAGAAGGCGGGGACCGGGAGGCCGAGGAACGTGGAGGTGTAGAGGTCGGTGAAGGCGGGCGGGAGACCCCCCGGGCCGGGGACGATCCGGCCGCCGTCGGTGATCCAGCCGGTCACGGCGAACATCATGCTGCCGGTGCCGAGGGTGGCGATGAAGGAGTCGATACGGCCGAACTCGACGATGACGCCGTTGAGGACGCCCACGACCAGCCCGCCGACGATCACCGCGAGACAGGCGAGCGGCCAGGGCCACTCCGCCTCGACGACGAGGTACAGCACCATGACGTGCGCCAGGCCGAGGCCGTAGCCGATGGAGAGGTCGAACGCGCCGGCCACGATGGGGACCATGGCGGCGAGCGCGAGGACGGCCGGGATCGACTGGGTGGAGAGGATCGAGTCGAGGGTGTCCAGGGTGGGGAAGGTGCGCGGCAGGGTCAGGGAGAAGATCAGGACGAGCAGGGCGGTGAGGGCGAGGAGGCCGTAGGCGCCGATGAAGTGCCCGGCGGAGACACCGTGGTGGCCGGGCCGGTCCGGGGTGCGCGGGCGGCGCGGCGCGGACGGCGGGGGCGGGGCGGTCACGGGTGCGTCGTGGTTCCGGCGGGGGGCATGGCCGAGGCCGCCCGGGTCAGCCCCGCGACCGTGAGGGCCGGACCGCTCAGCTCGGCCGTCACGGCTCCCCGGACGAAGACCAGGGCGCGCCCGCACACCCCCGCGACCTCCTCGAAGTCGGTGGAGAGGAGAAGGACCGCGAGGCCCTTGGCCAGCGCCTCGTCGAGCAGGCGGTGGACGGCCGCCTTGGCACCGATGTCCACGCTCGCCGTCGGCTCCTCCAGGATCAGCAGCCGCAGACCGGTCCGGAGCCAGCGCCCGATCATGACCTTCTGCTGGTTCCCGCCGGACAGGGTGGCGATGGTGGCCTCACTGTCCGGCGGGAGCACCGAGAACCGTTGGATCAGGGCGGCCGCCTCGGCGCGTTCCCTGCGGGGGCGGATCCAGCGCGGTGCCGGCCCGTCTCCGGCGCGGGGGTTGGCCAACAGGTTCTCGCGCACGGTCAGTTCGGCGAGGCAGCCCTCCCGCTGCCGGTCGCCGGGGACGAAGGCGACCCCGCGTCCGACGGCCTCAGCGACCGTACGGGGGCGGTACGGGGCGCCGTCGAGGAGGACCCGGCCGCCGAGGAGGGGCCGGGCACCGGCGAGGGCCCGGCCGAGGTCCATGTGCCCGGCGCCGGAGAGACCGACCAGACCGAGGGCCTCCCCGGCCCGCAGCTCCAGGTCGACCGGTCCCGCGCCGGAGGTCCGTACGCCGTCGAGGACCAGGACCGCCGGGCCGCCGGCCGGTCCCACGGCGGGGCGGTGGCCGGCCGATCCCGTGGCAGGGCGGTGGCCGGCCGGTGTCGGGGCGGGGCGGGGGCCGGCCGGTTCCTCGCCGGTGATGTCGCGCACCAGACGGACGGGGCTGTGGCCCGCCGTCGAGCCGTGGCTGACGAGACGGCCGTCGCGCAGGACGGCGAAGGTGTCGGCGACCTCGTACACCTCGTCGAGGCGGTGGCTGACGTAGAGGATGCCGTGGCCCCGGTCGCGCAGGGTGTGCAGGACGCGGAAGAGCCGGGCGCAGTCCGCGGCGGGGAGCCGGGCGGTCGGTTCGTCGAGGACGATGAGCTGCGCGCGGGTGGCCAGGGCGCGGGCGATGGCGACCAGGGACCGTTCGGCGGGGGCGAGGCGGGCGATCGGCGCGTCGGGGTCGAGATGGCCGCCGACGAGCCCCAGGGCCTCGGCGCAGCGGTCCCGGGTGCGCCGCCAGGAGATCAGTCCGGCGCGGCGCGCGTACCCGGTGCTCAGGGCGATGTTCTCGGCGACGGTCATCCACTCCACGAGGCCGAGGTCCTGGTGGATGAACGACATGTGGTGGGCGACGGCGTGGCTGCCGAGCGGGTGCCCTTTCACGGTGATCCGGCCCGAGTCCGCGTGATGGACCCCGGCGAGGATCTTGATGAGGGTGGACTTCCCGGCTCCGTTGGGGCCGAGGAGCGCGAGCACGCTGCCCGCGTGGACGTCGAGGTCGACCCCGGCCAGGGCGAGGGTGCCGCCGAATCGTTTGGTGAGGCCGCGGACACGGACCAGCGGTTCCGGCCCGCTGGGCGGGGCCGGCTGCGCAGAGGTGTCGTGAGCGTCGTGCACGGACAGCTCCGGAGGTCGGCGGCCTGGCGAGTTCTTCCCGAGTACGGCTTGCGCCAGCGATACTAATCGGTCATATCGCTTGATTTACGGCATTTAGCCACCCCTTCTGACCCCAACGGGCCAGCGGCCCTCCCCGGTGCCGCTCGCGTCAGCCGCCGTCGAGGCCGCATTCGGCCCAGATGACCTTGCCCTCCGGGGTGTAGCGCGTGCCCCAGCTCTGGGAGAGCTGCGCGACGAGGAACAGACCGCGACCGCCCTCGTCGGTGGTGGCCGCCCGGCGCAGATGCGGGGCGGTGCTACTGGTGTCGGAGACCTCGCAGATCAGGGAGCGGTCGCGCAGGAGCCGTACCCGGATGGGTCCGCCGCCGTGCCGGATGGCGTTGGTGACCAGCTCGCTGAGCATCAGTTCGGCGGCGAACGCGGCCTCGTCGAGCCCCCAGTCGGCCAGTTGCCGCAGGGCGGCGGAGCGGACCTCGCTGACGCGGGCGGGGTCGGCGGGCAGTTCCCAGGTGGCGATGCGGCGCGGATCGAAGGCGTGGGTGCGGGCGACGAGCAGGGCGATGTCGTCGCCCGGATGAGGGGACGCCACGGTGTCCAGGACCACCTGGCAGGTCTCCTCCGGGCTGTGCTCGGGGTGGGCCAGGGCCGCGCGCAACTGGTCGAGGACGACGTCCACGTCGCGGTCGCGGTCCTCGATGAGTCCGTCGGTGTAGAGGACCAGCCGGCTGCCCTCGGGCAGGTGGATGTCGACGGCCTCGAAGGGCAGCCCCCCGAGGCCGAGCGGGGGCCCGGCGGGCAGTTCGGGGAACGACACGGTGCCGTCGGGCTGGACCAGGGCGGGCGGCGGGTGCCCGGCGCGGGCCAGGGTGCACTGCTGCGAGGTCGGGTCGTAGACGGCGTACAGACAGGTCGCGCCGATGATGCCACCGCCGTCCGAGACGGGGTCCTCCCGGTCCAGTCGTCCCACGAGGTTGTCGAGATGGGTGAGAACCTCGTCCGGCGGGAAGTCGAGTTCGGCGAAGCTGCGGGCGGCCGTACGGACCCGGCCCATGGTCGCGGCGGAGAGCATGCCGTGGCCGACGACGTCGCCGACGAAGAGGCCGATCCGGGTGCCGGACAGCGGGATGACGTCGTACCAGTCGCCGCCGACGTCGGACTCGGCGGGCAGATAACGGTGGGCGACCTCGACGGAGTCCTGGTCGGGGAGTCCTTGCGGGAGCAGGCTGCGCTGCAGGGCCAGGACCATGGTGCGTTCGCGGGTGTAGCGCCGGGCGTTGTCGATGGACAGGGCGGCGCGGGTGGCGAGTTCCTGGGCCAGCGAGCGGTCGTCGTCCCCGAAGGGGGCGGGGTCCTGCGCGCGGTAGAAGGCGGCGACACCGAGGACGACGCCGCGGGCGACCAGGGGGACCGCGATGAGGGAGTGGACGTGGCTCAGGAGCCGGTCGGTGTGCTCGGGGTCGTACGCGAGCCAGCCCGCGGCCGTCTTCAGGTCCGGTTCCAGCACCGCCTCCCCGCTGGTCAGACAGCGCAGCTGCGGGACGGTCGGGCCGTAGTCGACCTGCTTGCCGACCGGGCTGAAGGGGAGGTCGTCGCGGATGCCGTGGACCACCGTGCGGCGCAGGTCGCTGCGCGGGTCCGCGGCCTCCTCTCCGCGCAGGACGGGCTCGGCGAGGTCGATGGTGACGAAGTCGGCGAGGCGCGGGACCGCCGTCTCGGCGAGTTCCTGGGCGGTGCGGCGCACATCCAGGGTGGTTCCGATCCGGGCGCTGGCCTCGGACAGCAGCTCCAGCCGGCGACGCGCGGCCAGGGCGTAGGTGCCGACGTGGGGCTCCCCCACCATGAGGAGACACTTCTTGGAGCCGCCGGGGGAACCGGGAGAGTCGGGGGAACCATGGGAGCCGTGGGAGCCGGGGTGGTCTCCCGGCAGGACGACGGCGGTGGGCGGGGTGCCGGGGGCGGTGGGAGGGGCGCTGTCAGTGGTGGACGGGGCGGTGGACGGGGCGGTGGGGCGGTCGCTCGGGACGCCGTCCGTCGTTGCGGCGTCCGTCGTTGTGGCGTCCGTCGTCACGCTGTCGGCCGTGGTGCCTGCCGCCGTGGCGTCGGCTGCCGTGGCGCCGTCGACGCTCCCGGTGATCCTGCCGGGTGGGGGTACGGCGTCGCGGAGATGGCCAGGGGCCGGGACGGCGGAGAGCGGGCCGGGGGGCGCCACGGTGAGAGTGGAGCCCTGGAGGCGCCGGGCGGCCGGGGTACCGGCGGGCGCGACGGGGTGCGCGCGTTCCCCGGGGAGGCTCAGCACCGGCTCGGGCAGGCGCGGGGCGGTGAGGGGCTCGTGCCGTGCGGCGCCGGGGAGGACGGCCTCGACGGCTATGCCTTCCACTCCGGAGGCGGTGGTCATCGGGCGGCTCACGAGGGTGACCCGTCGGCCGTCCGTCAGGGGTACGTCGACGGTGGCCCGCTGGGCGCGAGAGATCAGCTCAGCGGCCTTCTCCAGGAGGGTCGCCCGGTCGGCGGGGCGCAGCCCGAGGGCCAGTTCGTCGACGCCGACGCCGTGGTGCGGGCCCAGGCCGGTCTCGACGCCTGCGGCCAGGTACGCCCGCAGCAGGGAGCGCTCACGTGTGGAGCTCTGCCGCAGCAGCCGCCGTTCGATGGCCGCGCCCGCCCGGCGGATCACTCCGTCCAGCGCCGGGTTCTCGAAGCCGCGCGGATAACCGAAGCACAGGACGCCTTCGATACGGCCGCTGAGCGGGTCCCGCACGGGAAGCGCGCGGCAGGCGCTGGCCTGGGAGCGTTCGGCGAAGTGCTCGGCGCCGTAGACCCGGATCAGGCGGCGTTCCGCCAGGGCGAGGCCGATGCCGTTGGTGCCGGCGAACCGCTCGGCGAACACGAACCCCGGGGCCGTCTGGATGTCCGGGAGCCGTCTGGCCAGCGACGCCTCGCCGAACCGGCGCAGGAGAACCGTGCCGTTCGCGTCGGCGACGGAGATGTTCATCGCGCTGCCGGCGAACCGGGACGCCAGCCGGTCGAGCACCGGTACGGCCGCGCGGGCGATCCGGTCGTCCCGGTCGAAGTCGTCCCGGAAAGGGAGGTCGGACCGGTCCGGTGAGAGCCCGAGGGACCGGCATCGCTGCCAGGAGCTGAGGATCGATGGGCGGACGCCGGTCTCCAGCGGCTCACCCTGCAGAAACCGCTCACGGAAAAGGGTGGGGCCCGTGCCGTCTGTCGCACGTCCCGTGAGGATCGGCTCGCCGTCGGACCGCACCACGCTGGCCTCACTTGCGCCCTGGACAATCCGCTTATCGGAAATATCTGGCATTGACGAGGATACGGGCATCAGCAACACGAGTCACGGTTCGCGCCGGGCGCCCAGTAGCTCGGGGGTGCGGGTTCGTCGGCGGGTGCGGGTGGTGTGTGGTCGCTCGCGCAGTTCCCCGCGCCCCTGAAAAGCAGGGGCTGCGCCCCATGCTTTTCAACCCGCAGCCCCGTCACCTTTCAGGCCGGCGGGGCCGTAGTCTTTCGGGCCCGCAGGGGCCCGAAGCTTTTAGGGGCGCGGGGAACTGCGCGAGAAGCCCCACCCGTCCGCGGACGAAGAACCGGGCCTCACAGAACCGCGACCGGGTTGACGGGTGAGCCCGTCCCGCCCGGGATGTTCAGGGGGGCCACGACGAGCAGGAACTCGTACCGCCCCGCTGCGGCGAGCGCCGCGGCGAGTGCCTCCAGGTCGAGGTTGTCCAGCAGCGGCACCCCCATCGCGGTCACCGCGAGGGCGTGCACCGGCGAGTGCACGCCCTCCACGGGCGAGGGCCGCACATCGCTGTCACCGTCCCCGCCGAGCAGCGCGATGCCCCGTTCGGCCAGCAGGGGTACGGCGTCCACATGGAACCCCGCGCTCGCCGCGTCGGGGTCCCAGGCGCCGAGTTCCTCACGGCGGCGGACATGCCCGGAGCGCAGCAGCACCGCGTCGCCCTCGACGATCGTCACGCCGAGCGCCTCCTCCGCGGCGAGCACGTCCTCGGCGCGCACCGCCCGCCCCGGTTCAAGCCAGGGGACGCCGAGGACGGCGGGGAGGTCGAGGAGCACACCCCGGGTGACGAGGGGCCCGAGCGCCGAGACCGCGCCGAACCGGGCGCCCGCGGCGCCCACGGTCTCGCGGGCCGGGCGGCCGTCGTAGAGCAGCCCCCGGTAGGCGATGTGGCTCAGCGCGTCGAGATGGGTGACACCCTTGCCGTGGTAGTCGGCGGCGATGAAGTCCTTGTGGGTCGTGGGCTCCGGGCTCTCCACGTCACCGAGGTCGGTCATGTGGTGCAGGGCGGGCTTCCGGTTGTCCGGGCCCGGCCGGGTGTTCCACGGCAGCGCCATCGGGACGACCACCCCGGACCGCACTCCCGCCACGGCCCGCCGCACATGCCCCTCGCTCACCCGGTTCCAGGCGCCGCGATCGGCCCGGTCCCAGCGCCCCCACGTACGCACCGACTCGAAGATCGCGTCGAACTCCCGGCGGGAGACGGCGGGGCCGTTCCCGGAACCGGTGGCCGGCCCGGGGGGAGGGACATCGACGGGAGGGATATCGGCGGGATTCGAGTGTGCTCCGCTCATCGGTACCAACCGTTCGCCTTCGACGCCACATCGGGGAGGGGCGACATCCGAAAAGCACCTTAAGACACCCAAAGCAGTGGAGGTCGGCCACTCGGCCGCCCATCAAGTCGAGAACACGTCGGCCACCCCGAGCGGATCATCGCGAACACCCAGTACGGCCCCCTCACGGAGGCGGACCGGGACTTCGGCATCAAGGTGCGTGCCGCCGGACTGTGGGAGTACCCGTTCGGCGAGATGGAGCGCGGTACGACGCCGGAGATGAAGGAGGCCGGTGATCGACCACATCACCGTGCTGGAGAAGACCGGGCTGGTCAACCACGACCAGGTCAACCACCAGCAGACCAACCCGCCGAAGCTCCCCCAGGAGCAGGTCACCCCGCCCGTGCCCCAGCCGGGAGCCCCGATGGTCGTACTGACCCCGCACTCCTCTTCGCTCTCCCCTCCTCTTTGCTCTCCCCCCCCCTTCCCTCGCCCTCCCTCCGCGGACCGCGCAAGCAGCCCGATCCGCGCTATTGAATGATTGATTCAGCAGTCCTAGCCTTTCTCGATGGCTTCAATCACCTCTCTCCTCCCACGCCCCGAACACCCCCACAGACCCCGTCGCTTGCGGTGGGCCCTGCTGCTGGCCCTGAGCCTCACCCTCCCCACGCTGCCGCCGGCCGCCGCCGCGTCGTCCGCTCCCAAGTCCCCGGACGTCCCCGAGGTGTGGCCGACGCCCCGGCACATCGAGGGCGGCGGGCGTCAACTCACCGTCCCCGACCGGGTGGTGGAGGTGGTCGGGCGCGGCACCGATCCCGCCGCCCGCCGGGTCGTCGAGGCGGCGCTGCGGGCGGCCGGGGCCGACCGGATCGTCACCGTGCCGGCCGGGAAGCGCCCGCCCGCCGCCGGGCTCACCGTCTACGTCGGCGGGCCCGGCGAGAACCCGGCCACCCGGGGCGCGTTGAAGCGGCTGGGCGTCAAGTCCCCGGCGGGCCTGCCGGCGGAGGGGTACGTCCTGGCCTCCGGGCGGCCGGCGGGCCACTCCGGGCGCGCCCTGCTCGCCCTGGCCGGCGTCGACACCACCGGCACCTTCTACGCCGCCCAGACCCTCCGCCAACTCCTCACCGGCAAGCGCCTGCCGGAGGTGACGGTCCGCGACTGGCCCACGGCGAAGCTGCGGGGCGTCATCGAGGGCTTCTACGGCACCCCGTGGACCCACGCCGAGCGGCTGAGCCAACTCGACTTCTACGGCCGCACCAAGCAGAACGTGTACGTCTACTCCCCCAAGGACGATCCTTATCTACGGGAGCGGTGGCGTGACGAATACCCCTCCGCCCAGCTCGGCCGGTTGCGCGAACTCGTCGACCGTGCCGCCGAGAACCATGTCCGCTTCACCTACGCCCTCTCCCCCGGCCTGTCGGTCTGCTACTCCTCCGACGGCGACATCAGCGCCCTGGTCCGCAAGTTCGGCTCGCTGTACGACATCGGGGTGCGCTCCTTCGCGATCCCGCTGGACGACATCAGCTACACGAAGTGGAACTGCGCGGCGGACGAGGAGAAGTTCGGCAGCGGGGGCGGGGCCGCCGGTGCCGCCCAGGCGCATCTGCTGAACCGGGTGTGGGAGGAGTTCTCCGCCGGCCGTACCGGGCTCGATCCGCTGGAGATGGTGCCCACCGAGTACTCCGACCTCGCGGACACCCCGTACAAGAAGGCGCTGCGGGAGAAGTTGGACCCGGGCACGGTCGTCGAGTGGACCGGTGTCGGGGTGATCGCGCCGACCATCACCGCCGCGCAGCTGCGGCAGGCCCGTGAGGTCTACGGGCATCCGATCCTGGTCTGGGACAACTACCCGGTCAACGACTACGTCACCAGCCGTCTGCTGCTCGGCCCCTACACGGGCCGGGAGGCGGGCGTGGCGCGTGAGTCCGTCGGTGTCACCGCCAACCCGATGGTCCAGGCCGAGGCGAGCAAGCTCGCGCTGTTCACGTCGGCGGCCTATCTGTGGAACCCCGACTCCTACGACCCCCGGGCCGCGTTCCTCGCCTCCGTACGGGATCTGGCGGGACCCGGCGCCGCCAAATGGCTGCGGATCTTCGCCGAGAACAGCTACTCCTCCCAGCTCGACGCCACCGAGTCCCCGACCCTGGCCAGGCTCATCGCCGACTTCCGTGAGGCGTACGAGGGGGACAGCGGTCTCGACCGGGCGGCGGCCGCGCTGCGGTCCTACTTCACCGACATGGCGGCCACCCCCGCGAAGTTGCGCTCCCGCCTCGCCAACCCCGGGTTCCTGAAGGAGACTTCGCCGTGGCTCGACAAGCTCGGCGCGTACGGCGGCGCCGGACGGACCGCCGTGGATCTGCTGCTGGCCGGCAAGCGGGGTGACGCGGAGGCCGTGTCGACGTACTGGAACCGGCTGCGGAGCGGGCGGAAGGCGCTGGACGCGATTCCGCAGCAGGTGTCGCCGGGGGTGATGGACCAGTTCCTGTACACGGCGATGCTCCAGCACGCCCCGGACCCCGGCGTCGACGCCTCCTTCGCCCCGGGCTCGCTCTCCTTGAAACCCGGGGCCTCCGGCACGGCGACCCTCCGTTTCTCGGGCAAGGAGGCGCGGACGGTCACCTGGAAGCTCGATGTGCCAGGCGGTGTCACCGCCTCGCCCACAGAGGGAACCGTCACGGTCCCGGCCGGTGGCAGCGCCTCCGCGACCGTCACCCTGACCGGGGTCACCGAGGGCGTGCACTCCGTCGTGGTTTCCGGCTCGGGCGTCCTCGACCGGGCGATCCCGGTCCAGGTCACCGACGGGGACGGCTCGGCGAGGGCCCTTACCGCCAACTTCAGTGGCGCGTCGGTGAGTTCGATCGACCTGGCCTCCGGGAAGAGCACGGACATCGCCGTGGGCAACAACCCCGGTGAAGTGGTCGTGAGCGCCGACGGGCGTACCGCCTACGCCGCGAACCAGGGGTCCGACTCGGTCAGTGTCATCGATGTGGCACGGGGTGAGGTCACCGCCACGGTCGCCGTGGGCCGTGTTCCCGCCGGGCTCGCGCTCACGCCGGACGGCGGCACGCTGTGGGTCGCCAACTACACGGACGGCACGGTCCAGCCGGTGGACACAGGCACATTGAAGGCGGGCGCGAGCGTCGCGGTCGGGGCGGGGCCGGAGAACATGGCGATCACTCCGGACGGCGAGATGCTGTACGTGGCGAACATCCATGACAACACCGTCTCGCCCGTCGACCTGGGCACCCGGAAGGCGGGGGCGGCGATCCCCGTCGGCCCCCGGCCGTTCAACGTCGTCGCCGCGCCGGACGGGAAGCGGGTGTACGTGTCCAACTCCGGTGGCTCGACGGTGACGCCGATCGACACGGCGACCAACGACACCGAGCCGACACTGCTGGTCTCCGGCCAGGCGTACGGGCTCGGTCTGTCACCGGACGGGCGGACGCTGTGGGTGAGCCCCAGTACCGGGGACCACGTCACGCCCGTCGACACGGTGACCGGCGCCCCGGGTGCGCGGGTGACCGTCGGCAGGTCCGCCTTCGACGTCGGTCTGGACTGGGACGGCGGTACGGCCTATGTCACCACGGCCGACGGCAACAGGCTGGTGCCGGTCGACACGGCCTCCGGCACCGCCGGGGCGCCCCTGACGACCGGCGCCTATCCCCTGGCGGTCGCGCTGACGCCCGTACCCGTGGGCTGATCAGCTGGCGGTACGCCGGATCCGTCCGGCGTACCGCTTCTCCAGTTCCAGGTTGCCCTCGAAGCCGCCGGGCACATTGGCGGAGACATAGACCGGGGGGCGATCGCCGGAGGCGAGGAGCTGGGCGGCGGCCTCGGCGACCGTCATCTGGACGAGCATGACGCCGGTCAGCGTGGACAGGGCGCAGACCGCGCCGCCGGTCGGCAGCTCCAGCAGTGCGTCGCCGCGCGGGGCCGCGTTGTCGAGGACGACGTCGGCGAGGTCGGCGAGCTTCTTGCCGCTGGGGTGGGTGGCGGGCACGGAGCGGGTGTGGGCGAGGGAGGTGAGGGCGAGGAGGCGGTGGCCGCGTTCCTTGGCGTGCAGGGCCATCTCGACGATGACGTTGTTGACGCCGGAGTTGGAGATGACGACGAAGAGGTCCTGGGGGCGGGGGTCGGCCAGCTCGTAGAGGCGGACCGCTATGCCGGGCTCGCGCTCCAGGAGCGGGTCGTCGAGGCCGCTGGGGTGGTCGCCGCCGAAGAGGACGAGGTCGGCCATCTGGATCCGGTTCGTGGGCACGAAGCCGCCCGCGCGGCCGGCGAGCTCCAGGACCATGGCCTGGGAGTGGCCGGTGCCGAAGGCCTGGACGACGCCGTCCTCGCGGACACAGTCGGCGATCAGCGCGGCGGCGGCGCGCACGTCGGCGCGCGCGGACTCGGACCCGGTGAGGCGGTTCAGGACGGCCAGGCCCTCGTGCGCGAAGCGGTCCGCGCTCACCGGCTCGATCACGGACTCATTGGCGGACTCGACGGACACCTGAGACTCCCCACTGGTGGATTGAACCACCCCATACGCACCTATCAGTGAATCACTGAATCACAGGCTCGGCATCGAGGGCAATGGCGCAGTTCACCCCCGAGTGCGGTCACAAAGCCCGGTCCTGGTATTCAGCCTCTGTGTCAACGGGTGGCTGGTACCTTCTCTGCATGCCCTCGACCGATGTCACCACCCTGATCCGCACCGAGCTGCCCCGGCTGGCCGGCTCCCTGCGGAAGGTCGGCGAGCTGATCCTGGAGGATCCGGCCGCCGTCACCCACTGCTCGGCCGCGGAGCTGGGCCGCCGCACCGGCACCTCGCAGGCCACGGTCACCCGGTTCTGCCGGGCCATCGGCCTCGACTCGTACCAGCATCTGCTGATCGAGCTGGCCCAGGAGCGGGGCCGGGGCGAGTCCTCCGAGTGGGGCAACACCGAGATCGGGCCGGACATCTCCCCCGACGACAGCCTGGAGCGGGTCGTGCAGGTCGTCGGCACCGCCGACCTGCGGGCCATCCAGCAGACCATCGACCGGATCGACCTGGACTCCGTCGAGCGCGCGGCCCAGGCCGTGGCCCGGGCGCGGCGCGTGGACGTGTACGGCGTCGGCGGCAGCGGGGCGGTCGCCCAGGAGACGGAGACCCGGCTGTTCCGCATCGGCTGCGCGGTGCGCGGCTGGACCGAGGTGCACGCGGCGACCACCTCCGCCGCCCTGCTGACCCCGGCGGACGTGGCGATCGGCATCTCCCACTCCGGCGCCACCCGTGAGGTGATCGAGCCGTTCGAGCTGGCCAAGGAGCGCGGCGCCACCACCGTCGCGCTGACCGCCGACCCGCGCTCGCCGCTGGCCCGCGCCGCCGACATCCGGCTGATCTCCTCCTCCTCGGAGACCAGCTTCCGCACCGGCAGCATCGGCGCCCGCCACTCCGTGCTGATGCTCATCGACTGCCTGTACGTCCGCGTCGGCCAGCTCTCCTACCAGCGGGCGAGCGCCTCCCTGGCGCTGACCGACCACATCGCGGGGGCACACGCGGTGAAGTCCCGGCGCCCTCGCTGAACGGGCGGGGCGTCGACCGCCGGACCGACCGGCTTTGCATGGATGAATCAACCAATATTCCGATGCATGGTTGATTGAACCACCCCGCGCTGCCAGGATGGGGCTCCGCCGAGCACTCGTAGGAGCCTCATGCGCGTCATCTCTGTCGAGTCGACCGAGCTTTTCGTCGGGACGGAGGACCAGCCGCACCAGGTGGTCGCCGTCGAGGTCGAGCACGACCCGGGCCGGCCGGTCCGGCTGAGCGTGGCGGGCCCGGGCGTACGCGGTGCCGGGGAGACCGCCGTCACCGTCGGCGAGGCCGGGACCGTACGCGCCGAGATACCCGTGGCCGTCGACGGCCTCGCGCCCGGTGACCGCCGCGAGATCACCGTCAAGGCCGCCGACGGGGACCGGGTCGCCCGGCTCACCGCCGAGTTCACGGCCGCCGAGCCCGGCTGGACCATGTTCATGGTCAGCCACTTCCACTACGACCCCGTCTGGTGGAACACGCAGGCCGCCTACACCGAGACCTGGGACGTCGCCGACGACCCGGCCGTCACGGGCCTGCCCGCGCGGACCTTCGACTCGCGCGGCCAGTCCGGCATGAGCCTGGTGCGTGCCCACTGCGATCTGGCCCGGCGCGACCCGGCGTACACCTTCGTGCTCGCCGAGGTGGACTACCTCAAGCCCTACTGGGACGCCTTCCCCGAGGAGCGGTCCTTCCTGCGGCAGCTGATCCGCACCGGCCGGGTCGAGATCATGGGCGGCACCTACAACGAGCCCAACACCAACCTCACCGGCGCCGAGGCGACCATCCGCAACGCGCTGTACGGCGACGGCTTCCAGCGCGGGATCATCGGGGCGTCGCCGGAGACGGCCTGGCAGCTGGACGCGTTCGGGCACGACCCGCAGTTCCCGGGGCTGATGGCGGACGCGGGGGTCACGTCGAGTTCGTGGGCGCGCGGGCCGTTCCACCAGTGGGGGCCGACGCTGTCGGTGTTCGGCGAGGAGCCGCGCGATCCCCGCCGGATGCAGTTCCCGGCGGAGTTCAGCTGGATCGCCCCGAGCGGGCGCGGGCTGCTGACCGCGTACATGGTCAACCACTACGGCGCCGGCTGGGCCATCGACAACGCGCCCACCCTGCCCGAGGCCGAGGCCGCCGCGCTCAAGCTCTTCCGGGGGCTGAAGAAGGTCGCGCTCACCCGCAACGTGCTGCTGCCGGTCGGCGGCGACTACGCCCCGCCGTGCCGCTGGGTGATGGGCATCCACCGCGACTGGAAGGAGCGGTACGTCTGGCCCCGGTTCATCAGCGGCATCCCCCGGGACTTCTTCGCCGCCGTACGGGCCGAGCTGGAGCGGGAGGGGCGCACGGCCTCCCCGCAGACCCGGGACATGAACCCGGTGTACACCGGCAAGGACGTCTCCTACATCGACACCAAGCAGGCCCAGCGGTACGGGGAGGCACTGCTCGCCGACGCCGAGGCCTGGGCGACCCTCGCCTCCCTCACCGCCGGGCACCCCTACCCGGACGCGGCCCTCGACAAGGCCTGGCGGCAGCTGATCTACGGCGCCCACCACGACGCCATCACCGGCTCCGAGTCGGACCAGGTGTACATCGACCTGCTCACGGGCTGGCGGGAGCTGTACGACCTGGCGGAGACCGTGCACGCCGACGCGACCCAGGCGCTCGCCGACCGGGTCGTGCCCCTGCCGGGCGACGGCACCGACCTGGTCGTCTTCAACTCCGCGACCTGGCAGCGCAAGGACGTGCTGACCGTCGCCGACCCCGGCCGGGTCCCGCTGGACCACACCGGTCTGCCGCTGCCGGCCGTGTCCGAGGACGGCGAACTGAAGGTCGTCGTCCCGGAGGTACCCGGCATGGGCCTCAAGGCGCTCTCCCTGGCGGAGGGCAGCGTGCCCGGCTGGACGGCGGGCGAGGGGACGACGATCCGCAACGAGTTCTACGAGGTGACGGTCGACCCCGCGCGCGGCGGCGGTGTCAGCAGTCTGCGGGCGCTCACCGAAGCCGGGACCGAGGGCGGCCTGGAGCTGTTGCGCGCCGGGGACATCGGCAACGAACTGGTCGTGCAGGAGGAGTATCCGAGGCACCCGCGCTTCGGTGAGGGGCCCTGGCACCTCACGCCGACCGGTACCACCGCCGCCCGCAGCCGGGACGTGACGGCTGACATCGATGTCGAACACTCGTCCGCAGGCTCGCGTATCACCGTCCGCGCCGACCTGGGCCTTTTCCGGTACACCCAGCGGCTCACGCTCTGGACCGGCGTCGACCGGCTGGACGTGACGACGACCGTCGACGGCTACGACGGCGCCGACCGGCTGATCCGGGTGCGCTGGCCCTCGGACGTGCGCGGCGGGCTGCCGGTGCACGAGGTAGCGGACGCGGTGATCGGGCGCGGGTTCGGGTTCGTGGAGGTGGACAGCGAGCAGTTCCCGTGGACGCTGGACAACCCCGCCAACACCTGGTTCGGGCTCGGCTCCACGGCCCGGGTCGCCGTCCACGACGACACCGGCACGCTGCTCGGGCACCGGTCCGTCGGCGTCGCCGAGCTGATCTTCAGCGACTGGGACACCGCCGGTGAGCTGGGCACCCCGCTCGCGGCGGCCCTGGTGCGCACGGGCGTCACGGCCACCTCGACGATCGCGGGCGGCCCCCGCTACGGCGATCTGGAGGTCGACTCCAACCTGCCCGACCTCCGCATCGCGGTCGGCGGCCCGGAGCGCAACTCCCTGGTCGCCGAGGCCCTCGGCTGGGACCCGGCCGCCGCCCGCGAACTGCGCCGCCAACTGTCCGAGGACGGCCTGGCGTCGGTGTGGGTGGCCCCGCGTGCCTCGCTGCGCGAGGAGTGGGTGCCCGGCGCCGACCTGCGCGATCTGGAGCGGCTGCCGCTGCTCGTGGTGGCGGGCGCCCGCCCCGAGGACGACGCGAAGGCCGTCGCCGCGCTGGTCGCCGACCTGGAGGACGCGACCGTACGGGCCACGGCGGCGGGCGGCGGCGAGGCGCTGCCGCCGGGCGACGCCTGGGACGGGCGGGGCTTCGCGATCCTCAACCGGGGCACCCCGGGCTGTGTGGTCACCTCCTCCGGCGATCTCTACATGTCGCTGATGCGCTCCTGCACCGGCTGGCCCTCCGGCATCTGGGTCGACCCGCCCCGCCGCACCGCCCCCGACGGCTCGGGCTTCCAGCTGCAGCGCTGGTCGCACACCTTCGAGTACGCGGTCGTCGCGGGCGAGGGCGACTGGCGCGACCTGGGCTGGCCACGCGAGGGGCACGCCTACAACCGTCCGCTGACGGCGCGGCTGCGGGAGCCCGACCATCCGCTCACGGCCCGGCTGAAGGAGCCCGCCGGAACTCCGGCCGGCCTGCCGAGGACCACGGCCCTGCTGGCGCTGGAGCCCGAGGGCCGGGTGCTGCTGGACGCGCTGAAGCCGGCCGGGTCGCCGCTGGCCCGGGGCGGTACGGCTCCGGCGGCACCCGCGCGCGGGGTCGTCGTACGGGCGCACGAGGTGGACGGGCGGCCGGTGCGGGCGCGGCTGACGGGCCCCTCGGCGTGGGCCGAGGGCGGCCGGGCGGACGTCCTGGAGCGGCCCGGTGAGGCGCTGGTGCCCGGGGCGGACGGGGCGCTGGAGCTGGATCTGACGGGGTTCGAGGTGGCCACGGTGCTGGCCACGCCGGTCGACGGCCGCCCGGCCGAGGGCCCCGGTGTCGCCGCGCACGAACCCGCGCAGCCCGTGCACACCCGGTACTGGCTGCACAACTCCGGCCCCGCGCCCCGGGGGAACATGCCCGTGGCCGTGTATCTCTCGCCGACCGCGCTGAGCGCCGAAGGACCGGTCACCGCGACGGTCCGTGTCTCCTCCGAGCTGACCGACGCGCCCGTGTCGGGCACGGTGGCCCTGGAGGTGCCGCCCGGCTGGAGCGTCGAGCCCGACCGGCTGCCGTACGCGCTCGGCCCCGGCGGCTTCTCACTGACCGAGGTCACCGTGACGCCCCCGCCGGACCCGGTGCCCGGCCGGTACGCGCTGGCCGCGCGGCTGACGTACGAGGGGCAGACGTTCGAGGACGTCGTCGCCCTGGACGTGCCCGGCGAGGCCGCGGAGGGCGGACCCGACGGGCGGACCGGGCCGAGTCTCGTGCTGGAGCTGGGTGTCGACCGGGTCGAGGTGCGCCGGGGTGAGCGCGTGCGGGTGCCGGTGCGGGTGCGGAACACGACCCGGGGGCCGGTGAGCGGGCAGCTGTGGGCGCTGTCGTCCTGGGGCACCTGGGCGGGCGTCGGACCGGGGCTCCAGGGGTTCGCCCTGGCCCCCGGCGAGAGCGCGGACCACTTCGTCGAGGTGGACGGCTCGGCGGTGTCGCCGGGGTCGTACTGGCTGATGGCGAAGGCCGGCTGGCACGGCTGTGTGGCCTATACGGAGACGGTCGTCCTGGAGGTGAGGCCATGAACGAACACCCGGAGGCCCTGCACGAACGTCTGGCGCACGGCAGTCGTGCGGAGCCCCACGACCATGCCCCGCCGCACACGCGCCCGGCCCCCGGCGGACCCGCCGTGCTCGTCGGCGGTGAACCGGTCCCCCGGGGCCGCGTGGACGCCGTGCTGGACGCCGTGCCCGCCCGGGACCGGGAGGCGCGGCCGGAGGGGCAGGGGCGGGCGCAGCGGCAGCGGCGGCGGTGGGCGACACAGGTCGTCGTCGCGGACGAGCTGGCCCGGCGCGCCTGTGTGGCGCGGGGGCTCGCGCCGCCGCCCGAGGTGTCCCCGGCCCGCGCGCTCGCGGTGTCCGGGACCGAGGTCGCCGACCTGGGCAGCATCATCGCCGTGGCGCTCGCCCACTCCACCGCCGCGCGCACCCTGCTGGCGGCGCTGGAGGCCGAGCAGCGGGTGCCGGAGCGGGCCGTCCGGGGCTACTACGACCGCAACCCGGACCGTTTCCTCACCTCGGAGGCGCTGCGGCGCGGCGTCGACCCGTACGGCGGGGCGGGCCCGGAGGACTTCCTGCCGTACGACGAGGTCCATGACGACGTCGTGCGGGAGCTGCGGCGGGCGATGGGCCGACAGGCCTTCTTCGACTGGCTGGACCGTGCCCGGGCCGACGTGGAGTACACCCCGGGGCACGAGCACCCCGGCGATCCGTCGCACCCCGACCACGAGCACCGGCACTGACACCCGGCGGCCCGCCCTCGCCTGGGCATCGGAACGCCCGGCAAACGACTCGGAACCGAAAAGCAACACGGCAAGCCATTGACCTCCGATGAATTCTGGTCCACCTTTTCATCAATCGGAGTCCAAGTTGGTGATTTGAACCAGCAGTGTGACCCAGCAGCTGACTGATCGCAGGAGGCGACATGCGCGCGAGAAGACTGACCGGATGTGTGGTGGGCGTCATCGCCCTCACCCTGACCGCCGCCGGCTGCGGCCTGTCGGGCGGCGGCTCCGACAGCGGGGACGCCACCGCCGGCGGCTGCAAGGTCGACAAGGGCAACGTCGGTTCCGGGAAGCTCACCGGGGACGTCAAGGGCACGATCACCTTCCAGACGACGAACCTGAAGAAAGACTTCGGCGGCTACTTCAACGGCGTGATCAAGGCCTTCGAGAAGGCTCACCCGGACACCACGGTGAAGTGGGTCGACGACCCGGGCGACGCCACCTTCACCCAGCGCCTGGTCGCGGACGCGCAGGGCTGCACGCTCCCGGACGTGGTGAACATCAACGTCAACACGGCGATCGCGCTCACCAAGAACGGCTATCTGCTCGACCTGGACAAGAAGGCCCCGGACGCGGGCGAGCCGTTCGTGCCCAATCTGTGGAAGTCGAGCATGTACGCGGACGCCTCCGGCGCCAAGGTGCACAGCGTGCTCCCCTGGTACTCCGGTGGCATCGTGCAGACCTTCAACACCGAGCTGATGGAGAAGGCGGGCCTCGACCCGGCCAAACCTCCGACGACCGTGCTCGGTCTGTTCGAGGACGCCCAGAAGGTGGCGGAGGCCTCGGACGGCAAGTACTACGCGTTCCTCGCCAACCCGCAGCTGCGCATCCCGGCCGACTGGCAGCAGATGGACATCAAGATCCTGTCCTCCGACGGCAAGAAGTTCACCTTCGCCGACGACCCCAAGACCGCGCGGTGGGTCGACGCCATGACGAAGCTCTACAAGGCCGGCGGCATGCCGAGGGATTCGCTCTCCTCCACCCAGGACCCGGCCAACGTCTACGGCCAGGGCAAGCTGGTCTACGGCCCGACGAACCCCAACTTCCTGCGGTTCATCCAGCAGAACAACCCGAGTGTCTACAAGAAGACCGGGGTCGCCCGCTTCATGCTGGACGACCTGGGCCACACGGTCGGCGCCCCGCAGTACATAGGGGTCGCGTCCACCAGCAAGAACGCGGCGACCGCGCTCTCCTTCGCGCAGTTCCTGACCAACGCCCAGAACCAGCTGGAGTGGGCGAAGGACCCGAACGTCGTCATCTTCCCCTCCACCACGGCCTCCCTCGACGACCCGTTCTTCCAGTCGGTCAAGGGCGACGACCCGTTCGCCGAGGCCCGCAAGACGGTCGCGAGCGACCGCAAGACCGCGACGGCCGACGAGATCGCCCTGACACCCGGCGAGTTGAACGCCATCACGGCCCAGATCCAGCTGGCCATGCAGGGCAAGAAGAGCGCCCAGGACGCCCTCGACGAGGCCCAGAAGAAGGCCAACGAGCTGATCGAGCAGGGCAGCTGAGTATGACCACCCTCTCTTCCCCCACCAAGGGATCGGGGGTCGCGGTCTCCTCCCGCGACTCCCGGCCCGGGGAACCGAGCGGCCGGCGCCGCCCGTTGCGGGCCCTCAAGCCGGGCCCCACCGCCGATGCGGGCGGCGCCGCGCTGTACCGCCGCTGGTGGCTGCCGTGGCTGTGGATGTCACCGGCGATCATCGGCGTCACCGTCTTCGGTCTGTACCCGTTCCTGAACACGCTGCTGCTGTCGTTCACCGACGCCAAACCGCTCGGCGGCGCCGCCTCGTTCGTGGGCCTGGACAACTACACGCGGATGCTGGGCGACTCCGACTTCTGGCTCGCCACCCGCAACAGCGTGCTGTACGCGCTGATCGTGGTCCCGCTGATGGTGCTGCTGCCGCTGATGCTGGCCGTGCTGGTGGAGAAGAACCTGCCGGGCATCGGCTTCTTCCGCTCCGCCTTCTACACCCCGGTCCTCGCCTCCAGCGTGGTCGTGGGCCTGAGCTGGCAGTGGCTGCTCAGCGACCAGGGCCTGGTCAACACCTGGCTGCAGAAGGCCCACATCATCCGGTCGGCGATCCCGTTCCTGTCCGACTCCTGGCTGATCCTGCTGTGCGCGATGGGGCTCACCCTGTGGAAGGGCCTCGGCTGGTACATGATCTTCTACCTGGCCGCGCTCGGGAACGTGCCCAAGGAGCTGCACGAGGCCGCCGCCGTGGACGGCGCGGGCGCGATCCGCCGCTTCTGGCACGTCACCATGCCGGGCGTGCGCACCTCGATGATGCTCGTCGGCACGCTCACCGGTATCGGCTCGCTACGGGTGTTCACCGAGATCTACATGCTCGGCGGCTCCACCGGCGGCCCCGGCGGCGCCGACCGCACCCTGCCCTTCTACATCCGGGACGTCGCCCTCGACCCGCTCACCGGCAACGCCGGCTACGGCTCGGCGGTCAGCGTCGCCCTCTTCGTACTCACCCTGGGCCTCACGCTGCTGGCGCAGCGGCTGACGAAGGAGGACGAGTCATGACGACCGCCGTGACGTCCCCGGGTGCCGCGAAGAAGCGCCGGCGCCTGACACCGCGCTGGCGGGACTACGGCCGACCGCGCGAACTGGTCGTCCGCTACCTGCTGTTGCTGTTCGTCCTCGGCATCACCGTCGGCCCGCTGCTGTGGCAGCTGCTGTCGTCGCTGAAGGGTGTCGGCGAGGACGTGTTCGGCTCGAACGCCTCGCTCTTCCCGCGCGACCCGACGCTGCGCGCCTACCGCGAGGTGTTCGCCCAGGTCCCGGTGTGGACGTACATCCGCAACAGCATGATGGTCGTCGCCCTGTCGGTCACCAGCCAGCTGGTCTTCTCCACGCTCGCCGGCTACATGCTCTCCAAGCCGAGCTGGAAGGGCCGCAAGCTGGTCTGGGTGCTGCTGATGGCGTCCATGATGTTCCCCTTCGAGTCGATCATGGTCTCGCTGTTCCTGAGCATCCGTGACCTGGGCCTGCTCGACCACGTGGCGGGGGTCTGGCTGCCCGGCTTCGTCGCCGCCATCAACGTCCTCATCATGCGGGCCGCGTTCCTCGCCGTGCCGCGGGAGATCGAGGACGCGGCGATGCTGGACGGGGCGGGCGAGTGGAAGCGGTTCCGGTATCTGTATCTGCCGTCCGCGTGGGGCGCCATCCTCGTCGTCACCATCAACACCTTCATCAGCGCCTGGGACGACTTCCTCTGGCCCCTGATCGTGCTGCGCACCGAGGACCACTTCACGCTGACGCTGGGCCTGGCCCGTCTGCAGTCCTCGTCCTTCGGCTACGACCAGCGGATGGTGATGGCGGGTTCGGTGATCTCCGTGATCCCGGTGCTGGTGCTGTTCGTGATCACCCAGCGGTGGTTCTACAAGGGGGTGTCCTCCGGGGCCGTCAAACTCTGACGTCCAGCACGGCGGGTACAGCGTCGAGCGCCCCCCGCGCCGACTCGGCGACCCGGATCTCGACGGCACCGACGCCGGGGGGCACCTCGAACGACAGGGAGACCGTACGGCGCTCACCCGGCGCGAGCCCGACACCCTCGAACGCGCACAGTTCGAGGGTGCGCGGCCATACGGGGGTGATCAGCCGTCGCAGATAGACCTGCACGACCGTACGCCCGTGCCGTTCCCCCGTGTTGGTGACGTCGACCTCGACCGTGGACCCGGACAGACGGGGCGTGCCGTACGCGAAGCTCGTGTACGACAGCCCGTGCCCGAAGGAGTGCAGCGGCTCGGCGCTCTCGTCCACGTAGGCGCCGTACTCGGTGTCCTTGTGGTTGTAGTAGACCGGGAGTTGGGCCGCCGAGCGCGGCACCGAGACGGGCAGCCGGCCCATGGGTTCCGTGAGCCCCAGCAGTACCTCGGCGATCGCGGTGCCGCCCCACGGGCCCGGGTACCAGGCGGTGAGCAGCGCGTCCGCCGTGTCGGGCACCGCGTGCGGGCGGCCCTGGATGAGGACGACCGCCGTCGGTGTGCCCGTCGCGACGACCGCGTCCAGCAGCGCGTGCTGGGCCTCCCCCAGCCGCAGCCCCGCGAGGTCGACGCCCTCGCCGCAGGTCATCTCGGACACGACGGTCCGCGCGGCCCCGTTGGCGTCGAACTCCGTGTCGGGCGTACGGGCGCTGCTGCCGCCCAGCACGAGCACGGCCAGGTCGGCCGCGGCGGCTTCGGCGATGGCGGCCGGGATACCGGTGCGGTCGGCGCCGGTGAGGGCCGCGCCCCTGGTGTGGCGGATGTCCGTGCCGGGCGGGGCCAGTTCACGCAGGGCGTCGAGGACGCTCACGCCGGTGCCGGGGCGCTGGGGGGCGGCGTAGTCGCCGAGTTGGTGGGCAGTGGTGGCCGCGTGCGGGCCGAGTACCGCGATCCGGCGCACCGAGGGGCCGATGGGCAGGACGCCGGCCGGGTTGTGGAGCAGGGTGACGCAGGCGCGGGCCAGGTCGGTGCTCAGGGCGCGTCCGGCAGCGGGCTCGGGGATCGGCGCGCGGCGGGTGTGTTCGAGGTTCGGCGCGCGACCCGTGTGTTCGAGGTTCGGCGCGCGGCCTGTGTGTTCAGGGCTCGGCGCGCGGCGCGTGTAGGGGTTCTCGAACAGGCCGAGGCGGAACTTCAGGCGTAGGACGCGGGCGACGGCGGCGTCGAGCGCGGCCTCGCTCACCAGGCCCCGTTCGACGGCCTCCTCCAGGTGCGTGAAGCCCTCGTCCCAGAGGCTGAGGTCGATCCCGGCGTCCAGGGCGAGGGCGCCGGCGGAGACCCTGTCGCCGGTGACGCGGGCGAGGCGGTCCACGGCGAGCCCGTCGGCCATGACCAGGCCCTCGAAGCCCCAGCGGTCCCGGAGCAGCCCGGTGAGGAGGGCGCGGTTTCCGGAGCAGGGGATGCCGTCGACCTCGTTGTAGGCGGCCATGACGGCGGCGGCGCCGGCGCGGACTCCGGCGCGGGCGGCCGGGAGGTGGATCTCGTGCAGTTCGCGGGGGCCGAGTTCGGACTCGGAGGAGTTGCGGCCGCCGACCGTGGCGCCCTGTCCCGCGAAGTGCTTGAGGACGACGGGAGCACGGTCGGGGGCGAAGCCTCCCTCCGCGTCCGGTGTTCCCTGCATGCCCCTCACCAGCGCCTCCGTCAGGCGGGCCGCGAGGTACGGGTCCTCGCCGAAGCACTCCTCGGTACGGCCCCAGCGCGGGTCCCGGGCGATGTCCAGCGCGGAGACGAGGGCCACGTGGCCGCCCCGGGCGCGGAGTTCGGCGGCGGCGTGCGCGGCGGCCCGTTCGTACAGCTCCGGGTCCCAGGTGGCGCCGACGGCCAGATTGACGGGGAGGACCGTGCCGTCGAGGGCCATGTGGCCATGCGGGACCTCCTCGACGAACAGGGCGGGGATACGGAGGCGGCTGCGTTCCAGGACGTGCCGCTGGACCAGATCGGCGAGGTCGGCGCTGTCGCCGGCGCCGGGCCCGTGACCGTGGTCGACGCCGGACCAGGCGTCGGCGCGCATCAGACCGTAGAGGGCGCCGAGTCCCACGAAGCGCTCGGTCTCGGCGTGCAGGGCGTCGGTGAGCGCGAAGTCCCCGGCCGGGGTGCGGCGGTAGGCGTCCCAGCCGTACATCCGCTGGTTGAGCTGGCCGACCTTCTCGCGCCGGGTCATCCGGGAGAGGAGGTCGGCGACGCGGGTGTCGAGGGGGGCGGCCGGGTCGAGGTACGGGGGCCGGGTCACGGTGGTGGCGGCGGCCGGGGCGACCGGCTGGTCCTGCGGGGGCATGGGTCGTCCTTGTCGGCATCGGGGAGGGGGAGTTGAGCAGGGGGCGGGAGGTGCTCCGGGTCAGTCGCCGGTGGTGTGGGCGAGGCGGGCCAGGGCGACGGCGCCCGGGGAGCCGTCCGCGACGGGGGTGACGGCGAGTCCGAAGGGCGCCAGGTGTTCGGTCAGCGGGAGCAGGAGGGGGCCGTCCGGGGCGAGGAGGCCGCCGGTGGCGACGAGGGGTTCGCCCGGCTGGGGGGCCAGGGCCGCGACGGTCTCGGCCAGGCGGCGGGCGGCCTCCAGGAGGATCCGCACGGCGGCGGTGTCCTTCTCCTCGGCGGTCCGCACCACTCCGGGCGCGTGGTCGGCCAGCCGGACGGGCGGCCGGTCCATGACGGCGGGCAGCACCTGGGCGCGGTAGGCCGTGCGCAGCTCGGCGCTCCACGGGACGGTGTCGTCGGCGCCGTAGCCCTCCGGGGGCAGGACCTCCGCCGACAGCCCGAGGTCCCGGCCGACGGAGCGGACGAGCGCGGTGGGAGCGCTCCGGCCGTCCGCCGCGCGCAGGGCCGCCCTCACAGCCGCGCGGCCGATCCAGAAGCCGCCGCCGTCGTCCCCGAGGAGCCAGCCGTCGCCGCCGGAGGTCGCGGTCGGTACCCGTCCGGCGATCCGGGCCGCGACCGCGCCGGTACCGGCCACCAGGACCAGCCCGTCGGCGGGATGGCCGGGCGCCGAGGCGAACGTCGTCTCGATGTCGCTGTGGACACCGACCGAGGCGGCGGCGATGCCGACCCGGGCGAGCGCGGCGGACAGGGCGGCCCGGGCCCGCAGCCGGCCGGGCTCGTCGGCGCCCTGCGCCCGGTGCCCGGCCCCCGCGAAACCGCCCGCCACCGCGACGACCCGCCCGCGCAGTTCCTCGGGCACGGCCCGCGCGAGGGCCTCGGCGAGATGGTCGGCGAGCATCGGCCCGGGCACGGTGAGCGAGTTGCCCGGCCCGGCCGTGCCCTCGCCCCGCGTACGGCCGTCGCCCAGCTCGGCGAGGACGGCACGGGTACGGGTGCCGCCGGCGTCGAGGCCGACCACGAACGCCGGAGCGGTCGCCGAAGTTTGGTTCAAATCACTATTCATCGCTCTCCATGGTGGTTGATACATTCGCCGCAGACAAGGTCCGACAAGGCCGGATCCGACGAGACGGGATCCGACGAGGTCCGTCTCGCGAGGAGGACACCATCGACACGCCCCCGCTCCCGCCCGCGCCCGCGCTCCGCTTCGGCGTCAACTACACCCCACGCCGAGGCTGGTTCCACGCCTGGCACGACTTCGACCCCGGGCTCGCGCGCGAGGACCTGGCGCAGATCGCCGGGCTGGGCCTGGACCATGTCCGGGTCTTCCATCTCTGGCCCCTGCTCCAGCCCAACCGCACCCTGATCCGGACGTCGGCCGTGGACCAGCTCGTCCGGTTGGTGGACCTGGCGGCCGAGTGCGGTCTCGACGTCCTCGTGGACGGCGTCCAGGGTCATCTGTCGAGCTTCGACTTCTACCCGGAGTGGACGCGCAGCTGGCACCACCGCAATGTCTTCACCGACCCCGACGCGATCGAGGCCCAGGCGCTGCTGCTGCGCACGCTCGGCCGCGCCCTCTCCGGCCACCCTCATCTCATCGGCCTCCAGCTCGGCAACGAGCTGAACAACCTCGTCGAACACAACCCGGTGTCCGTGGCCGAGGTCGACCACTACCTCGACACCCTGCTGGCCGCCGCGCGGGACGGGCTCGGCGAGGGCACCGGCCTGGTCACGCACTCGGCGTACGACGCCGCCTGGTACGGCGACGACCACCCC
This sequence comes from Streptomyces sp. NPDC001868, assembly GCF_040297125.1. Lineage (NCBI taxonomy): Bacteria > Bacillati > Actinomycetota > Actinomycetes > Kitasatosporales > Streptomycetaceae > Streptomyces > Streptomyces sp. NPDC001868. Next base: position 67,215 of record NZ_JBEOYO010000006.1, read on the forward strand.
TTCACCCCCGAGGCCTCGGCCCGCAAGGGCGACCTCACCACGGTCCACCCCTGGGTCTTCTCCGCGAACTGCGCCGGCCGCTACGGTCCGCGCTCGCCGCAGGTGCACCACCTCGCGGAGTACGGCACCGAGCTGGCCGCCGCCTACGCCACCGACCCGGCCCGCCCGGTCTGGGTCCAGGAGACCGGCGCGCCCGAGCCGCACATCCCGGCGGCCGACGCCCCCGACTTCGCCCGCGCGACCCTGCTGAACGCGGCCGGCTGCGCCCGGCTGTGGGGCGTGACCTGGTGGTGCTCGCACGACGTCGACCGCGCCCTGGCCGACTTCCCCGAACTGGAGTACACACTCGGCCTGTTCGACTCCACGGGCCGCCCCAAGCCGATCGCGGACGCCCTGTCCACGACGGTCACCGAGCTCCGCACCGCCGCCACTCCGCCTCCTCCCCGGACGACGGCCCTGGTCCTGGACTGCACCCCGGCCACCCGCTCGGCCTCCGGCCCGGGAGGCGTCTTCTTCGACGCCTGGATGCGGCTGCGCCAGGAGGGCGTCCGCCCGGCGGTGGTCCTGGCGGAGCGCGCGGAGGACTCGGCGTATCTCGCGGCGCGGGGGATCACCGAGTTGATCGAAGGGAAGTGAGGTGGCGGGCGGGGCGGGGTGCCGGACGGCTATGAACCCCGCCCCGGCCCGCGCGCCCCTGAAACGCCCGGGGCGCAGCCCCGGCATTTCAGGGGCGCGGGGAACTGCGCGAGAAGCCCCACGGACCCGAGGCCGGTCCCCAGCGGAGACCACCCCCGCCGGGGACCGGCCTCGCTCAGAACGTCCGCCCCGCCAAGACCTCGGCGAGGGCCCGCAGATTCACCCGCCCCCTCCCGTGCGCGGCAATCGCATCGCCCGCTTCCGGAAGGCCGGTCGAGACCACCAGGGTGTCCGGCCGTGCCGCCAGCAGGGCATCCCGGAGACGGCTCTGCCAGGGATACAGCTCCGCGTCGCACACGGCGACGACCAGCGGACGCCCCCCGGCGGCCCGCAGCACCTCGCCCACGACGGCCCCGATATCGTCAGGTTCCCCGGCGACCGCCGTCCCCGTGGCGGTCGCGTCGAGGGCGCGGACCTCGGTGAGGAGGTCCTCGCCGCCCCAGTTGAGGGCGGGGTGCGGGGGCGGGAAGCAGTCGACGACATGGGCGCCGGGCACCGGTTCGGGCAACGGTCCCCCACTCCGTACGGCCCGTCGCGCCGCCGTCAGCCCGGCGTCCGCGTCCCACGGGGCCACGGCACCCGGCCGGTACGGCACCGCGTACCGCAGCGCGAGCCGCCGTACCCGTTCCGCCGCCTCGGTCACCCGCCCCTCCGTGAGGTCGCCGGTCCGCAGGGCGTCGAGCACGGCGTCCCGGCAGGCGAGGGTGACCTCCAGGTCCGGTACGGCGACGATGACCTGGTCCGCTCCGGCGGCGAGCGCGAGCCGGGCGCCGGCCGCCTCGCCGTAGCGGTCGGCGATGGCCTTCATCTCCAGCGCGTCGCTGACGAGGACGCCGTCGAAGCCGAGTGCGCCGCGCAGCAGGTCGGAGAGGATGCGCGGGCTGAGGGTGGCGGGCAGGTCGGGGTCGAGGGCCGGGAAGACGACATGCGCGCTCATCAGCATGGGCACGCCCGCGTCGACGGCGGCCCGGAAGGGTGCGAGGTCGAGGCCCTCGTACGGCCGTGGGTCGACCGCCAGCTCGTGGTGGCTGTCGGTGACGGTGCCGCCGTGGCCGGGGAAGTGCTTGGCGCAGGAGGCCACGCCGCGGGCCTCGGTGGCCTCGATCCAGGCGCGCAGATGCCGGGAGACCAGCTCGGGGTCGCCGCCGAAGGCACGGGTGCGCACGATCGGGTTCTCGGGGCGGCTCTGGACGTCGGCGACGGGGGCGTAGGAGGCGGTGATGCCGAGCGAGAGCAGGTGTCCGGCGAGGGCGTCGGCGCACGCGGCGGTGAGGCCGGGGTCGTCGGCGGCACCGAGCGCCCAGGAGCCGGGCACCTCGGGGGCGCCCGCGGCGACCAGATGGCCGATGCCGCCGCCCTCGTTGTCGATGGCGACCAGCAGGTCCGGGCGCAATGTCCGCAGGGTGCCGGTGAGTTCGCGGACCTGGTCGGCGTCGCGGATGTTGCGGGTGAACAGGATGACCCCGCCCAGACCGCGGTCGATCAGCCGTTTCAGGGTGTCGGGGACGGTCGTCGTCCCGTCGAAGCCCGCGACGAGGCAGCGGTGGGCTGCCTCGTCGAGGGCCGCGGGGAGGACCGGGCCGAGCGGCCCGGCGGCGGAGTGTGTCACCTCCGGAATCCTCTGGCTGGTCAAGCCGAAAGTCAACAGTTCCGTGGATGATTGATTCACCAAGCTTCGGCGCGGGTTTCGCCAAGCCTCGGCGCGGGTTTCGCCAAGCCTCGGCGCCCGAAGTGGTGGCCCCCTCCGCCGTCTCTCAGTTCTCGATCGGCTTGCGGTAGCGGACGTACTCGTTCCGGCGGCGGAATCCGACGCTCTCGTAGAGGTCGTAGGAGCGGTACGGATTGGCGGTCCCGGTGTACAGACGCGCCGTCCGGGCGCCGTGGTCGCGGAGGCAGCGCAGGCCGTCGAGCAGCAGGGCGCGGCCGAGCCCCCGTCGTCTCGACTCGGCCCGGACGCTCAGCTCCTCGACCTCGCCCACGGCGCGGTCCCGCCGGTGGTGGACGGAGCACAGAGCGACACCGGCCAGCCGGTCTCCGTCCCAGGCGGCCCGCCAGCAGGTCGGGGAGGCTTTGGCGGCCGTGGCGGCCGTGGCGAGGAACCTCTCGTACGGCCACGTCCGAGTGTGGGCGGCGTCCGCGTAGGAATCGACGACAGCCGACCAGGCGGCGCGGTAGTCGTCCGGCTCGACGGCGCCGAGTCGGACACCGGCCGGCAGGGGATTGGCGCCGGGCAGCGTGCGGAGGTCGGCGAGTTCCAGCTCCACCAGGCTGAAGACCCGCCGGTAGCCGCCGGCCAGCAGCAGCGCCGTCGTGTCCGCCTCACCGGCCGTGGCGTTCGCGCCGAACACGGCCGTCCGCCCGGTGCCGTGCTCCCGCACCAGCCGGCGGATACGGTTCTCCGCCCAGTCGAGCATGGCCGAACCGATGCCCTGGCCGCGATGTCCGGGCAGCAGGTAGCCGCGGTGCAGGTACAGCCATGTGCCGTCCCGCTCCTCCCACCACCTGATCGTCGAGTAGCCGACGACGACACCTTCGCCCTCGCCCTCGCCCTCGCCTTCGCCTTCGCCCTGGTAGTGCACCAGGATCTGGTTCTCGTGGGGGTCCTCCGACTCGGCGCAGGCCTTCGCGATGTCGGCGGCCGTCGGGAGTCCCTCCACGACCGACCCGGCGTCGATCCGGTCCCACTCCGCGCAGCCGAGCCGTACGGCGGCCATCGCGTCATGGTCCTCAGGGCCCCGGTACGGGCGGCAGGTGTAGCGGTGTAAAGCCATGTCCCAGATGTCCCGTACACACGTGCGCTCTGTCAATCGCCTTTCGGCGGCCCCTGACGCTCGACGGCCGGGTGACGGGACGGCTGCGTGGAGGTCCTCGGTCGTGCGCGCACCCAGCCGAGCAGCACCACCGAGCAGAGGGCGGCGAAGGCGCACCAGGTCGAGACGAACTCCAGTCGCCACAGGGTCCAGCAGATCGAGGCGCCGACGGCGACCAGGACACCGAGCGCCACGAGCCGCCGGTCGCCGGAGAGGAGCAGGGAGCCGACGGTGGCGAGGAGGTAGCCCGCGACGAGGAGGGCGGGGTGGGAGAGGTCGACCGTGTAGCCGACGGTACGGCCGCGGATCTCGGCCGTCACCGGGCCGGTGGTGAGGCCGTGGGTGAGCAGTGCGGCGGTCACGACTCCGACGGCGAGGAGTGCGGCGAGCCGGGTGCGGGCGTGCGGCGGGGCGGCGCACCACACACCGGCCGGCACCCACACGGCCAGCAGTGGCAGGGCGATCACGGCCCAGGCGACGGTGGCCGGTCCGCTGCCTCCGCCCGAGGACCAGACCGCCGCCTCCACGATCTGATGGGCCCCGAGCAGCAACGGCAGCGCGGCGAGCGGCAGATCCCGCCCGCTGCGCACCAGCGCCACACTCGCCCCGCCGACGGCGGCGACACCGGTACCCGCCACGAGATCGGCCGTCGCACTCCAGCACATCACGCCACCATGGGGTCGACCGTCGTCTGCGCGGGCCACGCTACGTCGCTCCTGGTGGGCGCTCGTGGGGCGACACGGGGGTCACGGGGCAGACGTGGCAGAGGTGGCGGAGGTGGCAGAGGTGACGGAGAGGTCGGGGCCGGGCCGGAGGGGCAGGGCAGCCAGGGGGCTCCTACCGCTGCGCCGGCGCGGTCGCGAGCTTCTCCGTTCCCGGGCCGGACACGCCCGCCAGACCAGCCGCCCGTCCCGTCGCCAGGAGGAGCAGGTCGGCCACCGGGCCGCGGATCTCGTCGGGGCCCTTGCCCGCCGTCCAGGTCGCGTCGGTCGCCACCAGTCGCAGTCCCCGGAGGCGTTTGCGTGCCCCGTAGAAGGGGCTGGCGACGACGTGGGCGAGCGCGGCGGTGGCCTGCTCCGTGGGCATCGGGCGGTCCCGTCCGAGGGGGCGCGCGATGTCCTGGCCGTGGACGAGGAAGTCGACGAGCGGGTCCAGCGGCGCGGACAGGGGCGCGCGGCGGGGCGAGCCCGCCGTCTCGCGGATCTGTGCGACGAGTTCGGCCGGCCCGAACCGGCCCGCCCGTTCCCGGGCGACGTCGAACTCCATCCGGTTCCAGTCGCCGCGCGCCCGGATCGCGCCCTTGATCGTGCCGAGGAGCGTGGCGCGCGTCGACAGTGTCAGATGGGCCGCCACGTCGTGCACCGTCCAACCGGCACAGAGCGAGGCCTCCCGCCACTCCGGGCCGTCGAGGGCGTCGAGGAAGTCGGCGAGGCTCAGCCGCTCCTCCTTGGTCCATCGAAGAATCCGCTCACGGTCCATGTCGTCCGACACTCCTCGTCTGGGTCGTTGGGCCGTCTGGGCCGTCTGGGCCGCGGATGGCGTCACCGCACGGAACGGCCGCCGTCACGCGACTGCGGTACCGCATGCGGTGCCGTGGCTCTTGTAGACCGCAGCCGCCCGACGAACTGATCGAGCCGCCACTGTGACCCACGTCACCCAGTAGCCCCATCACCTCTCGCCCCATCACCTCGTCGCCCCGGCACCCCGTCACCGCACTCACGCCCTGCGCGGCGGCCCCGACGCGTCGGGCGGCATGTTGAACGGTGTGACCACCTGGATCGCCGAGGGCGGCATAGGCCCGTCGTCCGGCAGCGCCCCGTGCGCGCGCATCACGGTCTGGCAGGCGCGGCGTACGTCATGGCGGAGGTCGTGATGGAGGACGGCGGACAGACGGCGCTCGCGCAGCAGCCCGGTGTTGTCGTGGTCGAGGTCGTGGGCGATGAACACCGCGCAGTCCCGGCCCAGTTCGTCGAACGCGTCCAGGGTCGCGAGGTTGCCGCCGCCCATGGAGTAGACGGCGACGATGTCCTCGTCTCGGCGGAGCGCCGCGAGGACGAGATCGCGCTGGGTGGCGTCGAGGCCGTCGCTGTCGGTGACCTCCACGAGGGAGCGTGCGGGGTGGGCGAGCCGCATGGCGCTGCGAAAGCCCATCTCACGTTCCTCCTCGCCCCGGAAGGAGGCACGGCTGATGGTGGTCAGCACATGGCCGGGCCGGTCGCCGAGCCACTGGCCGACGAGGTACGCGGCGGTGGTCCCGGCCGCGCGGTTGTCGATCCCGACGTACGCCACGCGCGCGCTGCCGGGCAGATCGGTGACGAGGGTGACGACGGGGATGCCCGCCCCGGCCAGCCGGTCGACGGCTGCGGTGATCTCCGGCAGATCCGGGGCCTTGAGCAGCACACCCTGCGAACCGCGCTTCGCGATCCTGTCCAGGGCGGTGACCAGTTCGGTCGCGGGACCGGTCTCACGGAAGTGGAACCGGGAGCGCACGACGGCGGGGTGCAGGGAGGGCAGTTCCGCTTCGAGTGCGTCGCGCACGGCGGTCGTGAAGCGTTCCGGGGCCTGCATCACGATGTCGATCATGAACGTACGGCCCCCGATGCGGACCTGGCTCCGCTGGCGGTCCAGGTCCTCGACGGCCTGCCGTACCTCACGGACCGTGCTCTCCCGCACATTGCCGCGGCTGTTGAGGACCCGGTCGACCGTGGCCGTGCTCAGCCCCGACTGACGGGCGATCTCCCTGATTGTGTACGGGTGTCGCATCGCTGTCTTCCCAGACTCCGTGATGTCTTTTTGATGTGTTTCCGCGCATTGAATGATGGGTTCGAGGTCCTCAGACTGACAGAACGGACGAGGCTTGCGAAAGGAGCCGCGATGTCCCCCATCGCTGCGGTGTCACGGACCTGGCTGACCGAGGCGGACTGCGATCTCGACGCGTTCCGCGCGCTCGTCGAGCAGAGCACCGACCCCGCCGACCACCCCTCCGCCGAGCGGGTCGACCGGAATGTTCCGCTCTACGACAGCGACCGGCTCCGCGCCCTGTCGGCCACCCCCGAGGGCCGCCGGACCGTACAGACCGAGCTGGTCCGGACCCTGATGGACGGCCCCGGCATCGTCGTCCTCAAGGACGCGTTCGCCGACCCGGCCGTCGTGGACCGGGCGTCGGCCGCGTTCCGTGAACTGATCGAGGAGGAGCGCGCCGCCGGTACGGCCCGGGGCGACCACTTCGCGAAGCCTGGCGCCAACGACCGCGTCTGGAGCGCCCTGGACAAGATGGCCGTACGGGCGCCGGACGTCTTCGCCGACTACTACGCCAACGACATGCTGGCCCTGATCTCCGAGGCCTGGCTCGGACCCGCCTACCAGGTCACCTCACAGGTCAATGTCGTCAACCCGGGCGGCGCGGCCCAGAGCCCGCACCGCGACTACCACCTCGGGTTCCTCTCCCAGCGGCAGGCCGCCGCCTACCCCGCGCACGTCCACCGCCTCTCCCCCGTCCTCACCCTCCAGGGCGCGGTCGCCCACTGCGACATGCCCGTCGAGTCCGGCCCCACCCTCTATCTGCCGCACTCACAGAAGTACGAGCCCGGCTATCTCGCCTGGCGACTCCCGGAGTTCGTCGAGTACTTCGACACCCATCGCGTCCAACTCCCCCTGGACAAGGGCGACGCCGCGTTCTTCAACCCCGCGCTCTTCCATGCCGCCGGGCACAACCGCTCGTCGGACATCCGGCGTATGGCGAACCTGCTCCAGATCTCCTCCGCCTTCGGCCGCGCCATGGAGACCGTGGACCGCGTGGCGATGGCCGACGCGCTCTTCCCGGTCCTGTCGCGCCGCAAGTCCGAGGGCGCCTCCGACGACTGGCTGCGCCGCGTCGTCGCCGCCACCGCCGAGGGCTACGCCTTCCCCACCGACCTCGACCTCGACCCGCCCGTCGACGGCCTGGCCCCGCCCTCCCAGGCCGACCTGCTCTGGCGGGCCGTCAGCGAGAACTGGACCCCGGAACGGCTGCGCGGTGAACTGGAGGCGGGCGCACGGCGCCGAGGGCGCTCGTGAGCCGCGCCGCCCGCCGCCGACGGCGTTGTCAGTGGCTCCCCCTAATGTGGTGATGGTCGCTGGACGTGGCGTGTTTCCGCCGGTCGACGACTGAATCCGCGTGGGGTGGGCCGGGGAGCCGGCACGGTCGGAAGGGGTGGGGGCGTGCGCCGCTGGGAGTATGCCGAAGGGAGCTCTTCGAAGTTCTGGGAGGCCGAGGCGGACGGGGTCACGGTCACCGTCCGGTACGGGCGTTGCGGTGCGGAGGGCCGGACACAGGTCAAGGAGTGCACATCGGAGGTCGAGGCCGCCGAGTATCTGCGGAAGGCCGTAACCGCCAAGGAGCACAAGGGGTATCGGGAGGTCGGCTCGGCCGGTGGCGGAGCGGCGGCTGCGGTGGGGAAGCTCGCCGAGGACGCGGTCGTCGGGGAGGGCGCCGTCGTCGATGAGGACGCCGTGGTCGATGAGGACACCTTCGTACTGCCGGCCTCCTGGCACCGCCATCTCCATCCGCGCCGGGGCGGGATCCGCCGGAAGCCCACGCCCCTGCGCAAGGGCGCGGCGAGCCAGGCCGAGCAGCGGCTGAGCTCGGGGGCCACGTGGGTGCGGCTGTACCTGGACAGCCCGCGGAGTGACGCGGACCTGGTGCGGGCAGCGGAGGCCCATCTCTCCGGTACGGCCGACCCGCTGGGCGCTGCCGTGCTGGCCGTCGCCTCCGACTTGGCCTGGTCGGGCGCGGCCTGCGCCGACGCGTGGGTGGAGGCCCACGGACCGGTCTTCGCCGCCCGCGCGACCGTCGAACTCTTCGACGTCAAAGGGCACTTCATCCAGCACGGCAGCCGCCGCTTCGATCCGTACCTCGAGCGCGTCCCCGACAAGCCCTTCGCGGGCAGCACGGAGCGGGTGCGACCCGTCGCGGACCGGATGCGCGCACTGCTCGCCTCCGCCGACGACGACACGTACGACGCGGTGATCGCGGCGCTCACGGGGATGCGGAGCAGCGCCCGCAGACGAGTCGTCGTCTCGTATCTCGTCCCCACCGAGACGGACTGGCTCGACGAGTGCGCGGGCGGCCCCGAGGCGAACCGGCCGCGCGACAACACCCTGCGCTCGATGCTGTTCTGTTCGTTCAACGACCCGGAACAGGTCCGTCGGTTGGGCGGTGTGGCGGGCCTGGGGTACGGCGCGTGGCCGATGCCGACGGTCGCCACCGTCGCCGAGGGCATCGGCACGGCGGTGGCACCCCTCGTGGCGGAGTCGTTGCAAGACACGTACGTCACGTCGGACACCATCAGGAAGGTCAACTCGATCCTGGTCGAGCTTCCGTCCGACGAGGCGTTCGGCCTGCTGCTGGCGCGGCTCGGCGACAAGCGGACGCAGCCCTTCGTGACGAAGGCGGCCCGCCGCTACCCGAAGCGTGCCCTGCGCATGCTCGCCGAAGCCGTGGCGGCGGGCGGGCCGCACGCCGACGCCCTCCGGCACTCACTGCTGGTGCATGTGTCCGCCTGCCCGGACATCGCCGAGGAAGCCCTCGCCACCCTCTCCCCGGAGGCGGCCGGTGCCGTCGAACCACTGCTGAGTCCGCGGGACCGGGTGCCGGACGCCCCGGCCGCCTCCCTGCCCGACCTGCTCACGAGTCCCCCGTGGACCCGGCCGCGCGAGACCGTCAAGGCCCGTACGGTCACCGGGCTGGTCGCCGAGGACACGCCCGGGATCGTCTGGCTGCCCGGTGAGCGGCAGAAATGGGCGGACACCCAGTCCCGGGAGCGGGACTGGGCCTCGCACTCCGAGTGGCCGGACGATCCGGACGCCCTGCTGGACGCGGTCCGCTCGGACAGGCTCGGCGCGATGGGGATCTTCCTCGACAAGCCCGAGGAACTGGTCCGGCCGCTGCTGGACGAGTGGAACCCCACGAGCCTGGCGGACAGCGACGCGGCTCTCAGGCCGATCGTCGCCCGGTTCGGCACGGACGCGTTGGGGGTCGTTCTGCGTGTCGCCCCGCAGTGGCCTGCGTCGCTCGCCCCGCTGCTGCTGCCGTATGTGAGCGTGGGGGCGGCCCGGCTCGTCGCGGAGTGGGCCGTGCGGCTGAAGTCGGCGCGGGCGACGGCCCGTTCCTGGTTCAAGCGGCATGGCGAGGCCGCCGCCCCGCTGCTGGTGCCGGACGCCGTGGGCAAGGCGGGTCCGGCGCGCCGCCACGCCGAGCAGGCTCTGCACACCATCGCGGCCCTGCACGGGGAGCAGGTCGTGCGCGCCGCCGCCGAGAGGTACGGCGCCGAGGCGGTGGCGGCGATCGGGGAGTTGCTGTCCGATCCGCTGCGGGCGGCGCTGCCGGCGAAGCTGCCCGAGCCCGTCGAGTGGGCCGAGCCGGTGCTGCTTCCTCAGATCCTGGTGCGCTCCGGTGGCGCCCTGCCCGCCGACGCCACCCGGCATGTGCTGACCATGCTCGCGATGTCCCGGCCGGACGAGCCGTATCCGGGGCTGGACGTGGTCCGGGAGCTGTGCGTGCCGGAGTCGCTCGCCGAGTTCGTCTGGGCCCTGTTCGAGCAGTGGCGGCTCGCCGGTATGCCGAGCCGGGAGAGCTGGGCGCTGGGCGCGCTGGGGCTGCTCGGCGACGACGGGACGGTACGCCGTCTCACCCCGCTGGTGCGGGCCTGGCCCGGCGAGGGCGCTCACCAGCGGGCGGTGGACGGGCTCGGTGTCCTGGCCGCGATCGGCACCGAAGTGGCGCTGATGCATCTGCACGGCGTGGCGCAGCGCGTGAAGTTCAAGGCGCTCCAGACCCGCGCGCAGGAGAAGATCGCCGAGCTCGCGGCGGACCTCGGGCTGACCGGCGAGCAGCTCGCCGACCGGCTGGTCCCCGACTTCGGCCTGGATACGCGGGGCACCACGGTCATCGACTACGGCAGCCGTACGTTCACGGTCGGCTTCGACGAACAGCTGCGCCCCTTCGTGCGGGACCCCGACGGCAAGCGCCGCAAGGACCTGCCCCAGCCCGGCGCACGGGACGACGCGGAGCTGGCCCCAGCCGAGCGCAAGCGGTTCATGGCGCTGAAGAAGGACGTACGGACCATCGCATCCGACCAGGTGCGACGGCTGGAGTCGGCCATGGTGCGGGGCCGTTCATGGCCGGCGGCCGAGTTCCGCGAGCTGTTCGTCGGGCATCCGCTGCTGTGGCATCTCGTCCGGCGGCTGGTGTGGCTGAGCGACACGGACGGCACGACGACCGCCTTCCGGGTGGCGGAGGACCGTACGTTCGCGGACGTCGAGGACAGCACCTTCGTCCTGCCCGACACGGCGAACGTACGGATCGCGCACCCGCTGCTGCTGCCGGACGAACTCGACACCTGGGCCGAGCTGTTCGCGGACTACGAGATCCTCCAGCCGTTCCCGCAGCTGGGACGGCAGACGTTCGAGTTGACCATGGAGGAGACCGCCGGCTGGCAGTTGGAGCGCTTCGAGGGCCTCACGGTGACGACGGGCGCGCTCGTCGGCCTGGAGCGGCGCGGCTGGCGGCGCGGTCAGCCGCAGGACGCGGGCGTCGAGTGCTGGATCTCCAAGCAGCTCGCCCCGAACCGCTACGCGGTGCTCACCCCCGACCACGGCATCACCGTCGGCTTCTTCGATCCCGCCGAGCGGCAGAAGGTGGAGCACGTCTGGCTCGCCACCCGGCCGGGCGACCACTGGCCGAAGGACACCCACGGCGTCCGGTTCGAGGAGATCGACCCGGTCGTGATCTCCGAACTGCTCGCCGACCTGACGGAGTTGACGGCACCGTGACGACGAGAGAGACGCCGGACAGGGCGCAGCGGACGCGAACGACACAGACGGCGGACGTCGGGGACGCCGCGGAGGCTGCGGAGGCTGCGGAGGCTGCGGAGGCTGCGGAGGCTGCGGAGGCTGCGGAGGCTGCGGAGGCTGCGGAGGCTGCGGAGGCTGCGGAGGCTGCGGCCGAGCTTCAGCGGCCGCCCGCCGAGGTGCGCCACGCCGGCGAGCTGGCCGCGTTGCGGGCCGACGACAGCGGGCCTCGGCCGCCCGGCTGGGAGTTGAGCCTGCGGGCGGTCCGGCGTTTCGTCGTCGGCGACGACAGCGCGGGCATCAGCCGGAAGTTCGTGGGGAACCGTTCCTAAAGACTGAGCGGGAGTGAGTCCTGTTGCCAGGTCTCATGCTCGGCCGAACGCCCCGGACGGTGTTGGGCGTTCTGGTTCCCCGCGTTCGCTCCGCAACCGGGCGGCACGGATCGTGTCCGTGGTCCGGGAATGCGGCGGCGGGGTTCCTCACGCCCAGGAACTTCCGGTCCGGCCTGGACAGTCCGATGCCCCACACGATCACTCCGGTGCTGTGGGGGCGGTGTCGTCCTCCCCCAGTGCCTGAAGGGCCTGGGCGTGAACTGCGTTCCGGCAGGACACGCGAGGGCGACGGGGTGGACCGGCCGTCGGCGGTGATGAGCACCGCCGAGGCCGTGTCCGTCGCCCACGCGGTGGGGGTGCGCGGCTGGTTCCTGCGCGGGGAACCGGGCAGCGCGGCCGACGTGGTGGCCTGTCTGGCGGGCACGGTGGCCAAGGACAGCCCCGAGGACCTGGCCCGGCTGCGCCGCCATCTGGAGCAGCGGGTGTCGCGCCGCGGCGGACCAGTGGCAGGCCCTGTACGACGCGCGCCATCTACTGGATGGCTGACATGCCGGCCGTGTTCCTGGGGGTACGCCACCACTCCCCCGCCTGCGCCCGGCTGGTCGCCTCGACGATCGAACGGCTGCGGCCCTCGTACGTGCTGGTGGAGGGTCCGTGCGACATGAACGACCGGTTGGACGAGCTGTTCCTCGGCCATGAGCTCCCCGTCGCGGTGTTCAGCCACGACCGCGACGGGGAGCGCGCCGCGACGTCGTGGACGCCGCTGTGCGACTACTCCCCGGAATGGGTGGCCCGGCGGGCGGGGCGGTCGGCGGGCGCGGGGGTCCGGTTCATCGACCTTCCGGCCTGGCATCCCGGCTTCGCGGAGCGCGCCAACCGTTACGCCGACGCGGAGGCCCGCTACGCCGAGGCGACGGCGCGGTTCTGCTCCCGCTTCGACGGGGACGGCGTGGACGCCCTCTGGGACCGGCTCTTCGAGGTGGCCGACGACGAGGACCTTCCCGAGCGGCTCGACGCCTACTTCGCGCTGGTACGCGGCGACACCCGCGCCGACGACGGCGACCGGGCCCGTGAGGCGTACATGGCGTCCTGGGTACGGGCGACGCTGGCCGTGCCCGGGGACCCGACGGTCGTGGTGGTCACCGGGGCCTTCCACCAGCCGGCGTTGCGGGGGCTGGTGGGGGCGGTGGGCGATGGAACGACGGACAAGGGGGCGATGGGCCACGGGGTGATGGACGAGGAGGCGGCGGACGACGGGGCAGCAGACGACAGGACGGCGGACGACAGGACGGCGGACAGCGGGCCGGTAGACAGCCGGGCAGCGGGCAGCGGTTCGGCGGGCAGCGGTTCGGCGGGCAGCGGTTCGGCGGGCAATGGTTCGGCGGGCAACGGCGAGCCGGTCCGTGCGGCGCACGCGTCCCCGAGGTGGCCCAAGGTGCCCACGGCCGCCGAGGACGCGCTGAAGGGCAGTTTCCTCGTGCCGTACTCGTTCCGGCAGTTGGACTCCTTCGCCGGGTACGAGTCGGGCATGCCGTCGCCCGGTTACTACCAGCAGGTCTGGGACGAAGGGGTGGAGGCGGCGGCGGACGGGCTGGTGCGGGCGGTGGCGACCCGGCTGCGCTCCCGCCACCACCCCGTCTCCACGGCCGATCTGATCGCCGCCCGCGCCCTCACTCGGGGTCTGACCGCGCTGCGCGGCCATGCGCGTCCGGCCAGGACCGATGTGCTGGACGGGATGGCGGGCACGCTGATCGGCGAGGACCTGGACCAGCCGCTTCCGTGGACGACACGGGGAACGCTCGCCCCGGGAGCCCATCCGGTGGTGGTGGAGATGATCGCGGCGAGCACCGGTGACCGGGTGGGCGCCCCGCACCCCGACACGCCCCGGCCGCCGCTCATCGCCGATGTCGCCGGGCGTCGCCGCCACAGTCACGCCGGCGACCACGATCCGGCGTACGGGGCAACCCTCCCGAACGCGGCCACGACCGCCTGGACCGACTCCTGCATACGCCTGCACACGCCTGCACACCTCAGCCGATCTCACCACCGACCTCAGCCACCGGCCCCCCTGGACACGCGTGACGGATGTCGCCGCGAGGGGTTGACGGCGGCGCGTGTGCCGGTCACGTTCGACAAGGCACGCATCTCGGGAGCGCTCCCACACTCCGTGGGTCGAAGGGACGGTCACATGCGGACGCCTCGCCAGTTACCCCGACGAACGGTCGTCACGGCCGCCGCCGCGAGCCTCGTCGCCACCGTCGTGTCCCCCGCGCGGGCCGCCGGAGCGCGGGCGGCCCGGTTCCACACGGTGGGCCGGGTCAAGAAGGCCGCCGACGGGACCGTTCGGTACAGCTGGCCCGGTGTCTCCTTCGAGGGGAGGTTCCGTGGGACGGGGGTCGGGGTGGTCCTCGACGACTCCGACAACGACTACGACGTCCAGGTCGACGGAGCGACCGTCGCCACCCTCGTCACCCCGGGCCGGACCGTCTCCTGGGTCGGCGGGCTCGCCGACGGCGGGCATCGCGTGCGGGTCGTGAAGCGGACGGAGAGCCCGTGGGCGGCCGGACGGTTCGGCGGATTCGTCGCGGCTCCCGGCGGCGCGATCCTCGCGAGACCCCGGGCGCGGAGCCGGCAGATCGAGTTCATCGGCGACTCGTACACCGCCGGGTACGGCAATGTCTCCGAGACCCGGGACTGTTCCGGCAACGGCGGGGTCGACCGGAACAGCAACGCCGATCTCGCCTTCGGCGCGCTCACCGCCCGGAAGCTGGACGCCGATTTCCAGGTCAACGCCTTCTCCGGCCGCGGAATGGTCCGCAATTACAACGGCGGCGAGCCGGGCACCGACTTTCGCACGTACTACGACCGGGCCCTGCTGGACGTCGAGGGCGATGTCTGGCGGAGGCCGGACAGCTGGCGGCCTCAGGTCGTCGTGATCGGGCTCGGCATCAACGACTTCTCGACGCCCCTCAACCCCGGAGAGCGCTGGAGCACGACGGCCGAGCTGGTCGCCGCCTACGAGAGCGCCTATCACGGGTTCCTCGACGAACTGCGCGCCCGGTACGGGCCCAGGACGTTCCTCGTGGTCGCCGCCGCCCGCCTCTGGAACACCACCGCGTTCGCGGAGGCCACCCTGCGGATCGTCGAGGAGCGGGGCCGGCGCGGCGACGGCCGGGTCAGCCACTGGTACTACGACGATCCCGGCCTCGACCACCTGGGCTGCGACTGGCATCCCTCGCTCCACGACCACCGGATCATCTCCGGGCTGCTGGACGCCCACCTGGCGGGGCTTCCGCTGCGTTGGTAGCGGGCGTGGGCGGTGTGCGGCGCCGAGGAGGGCACGGCGGTGTGCCGCACGGGCTCAGGCCGTCAAAGCCTGCCCCCGCTTCAGGGTGTCCAGAAGGCCGGCGTGGTGCAGTGTCGCGACGGGGGCGAGGAGGTCGGGGTGGCGGAGGAGTGCGGCGGCCCGTCGGTCGAGTTCGTCGGGGGTGAGGAGGCGGCGGAAGGCGGCGGGTGTACCGGCCGTGTGCGGGGAGCCGTCGAGGGCGGCCACGGCGGTGCGGGCCAGCTCGGGGTCGGCGAGGAGGCAGGCCGCCCAGCTGGCCACGACCTCGTCCACCCAGGTCCGCCACGCGTACTCGTCCGGTGTCAGGTCCTCGTCGAAGCCGGTGATCCAGTCGAGCCGGGCGGTGCCGCCCGGTCCCGCCACCCCGACGAGCCCGGCGTCCATCGGCGTGGGATAGCGGAGCCAGGCGGCCACGGTGACAGCCTGCCGGGCCTGCGCCTCGGAGAGCGCGCCGTCCAGCGCGCCGCCGTCCGCCGGAAAGGCGCGCGTCAGCCATTGGGTGGTCGCCGCTATCAGCGGGGAGAGATCTGTGAGCACACTGAGCCATCCGTGGGTACTGGGGAACGCGTGCACAACGTAGTCGTGCGCCGTCGGGCCGGAAATGGCGCAGGCCACGGAATACACGTGTCCTGGGCCACATCTTCTTTTGCGGCACTGACTCACCGGGACGTCAATACGACGAATTCGGGACCGCGAGGGTTTCACTGACCTCCACAGGGCCCGGATCGGAACGAGCGGCCGGGACACGCGGGTGAGGAGCGACGGAAATGGGACACGGCGGCGACGTCATCGAGGAACTGAAGACCGACCACCGGGAGGTGGAAGAAATCTTCGGCAAAATCGAGGAATTGCCTTCCGGTCACCCGAAGCGCAAGGAATACGCCGACCTGGTCACCATCGAGCTGGTACGGCATTCCGTCGCGGAGGAGGCCTGCCTATCTCTACCCGACGGTCCGTAAGCACATGCACAACGGTGACGCGGTCGCCGACCGGGAACTGGCGGATCACATCGAGGCCGAGCGCACCATGAAGGATCTGGAGCGGTGCGCCGCCGACGACCCGGAGTTCGACCGACTGATCACCCAGCTGATGGCCGAGATCCGGCACCACGTCCGGGACGAGGAGAGCAATCTCTTCCCGCAGTTGGCGAAGTCCTGCCCCGTCGCGATGCTGACCGACCTCGGCGACAAGGTCCGCCGGGCCAAGAAGCTGGCACCGACCCGCCCCCACCCGGCGGCCCCCACGAAACCCCCGGCCAACAAGATCCTCGCACCGGGCCTCGGCCTCATCGACCGGGTGCGCGACGCGCTGAGCGGCCGGGGCAAGGACTCCTGACTCCAAAGATGTACCTCCCCAGGTTGATAGCGGGCGGACGGCACGGACGGCCTCGGCGCCCCGGGTTTCACCCTGAGCACCCTGAGCACCCTGCGCGCCTCGATGCTGGGCAACCGGGTGCTGTCGGCCGAGACGGGCCGCGACGACGTGGTGGCCATGTGCCGCGCCAACCCGCTGCTGATGACCACGGACGGCAAGGAGGTCGACGTACGGCAGGCGTGCGCGACCCTCGCCGACTGGGACACCCACGCCGACACCGGCAGCCGGGGCGCCGCGCTCTGGTTCACCTTCTTCGAGCGCCTTCTCGGGGCCGGTCCGCCCGACACTTGGCGGCGCGTCGCCTACGACCCGGCGCAGCCGCTCACCACTCCGCGCGGGATCAAGGGTGACGACATACGGGTCCGGCGTGCCCTGGCCGACGCGGTCCAGGACTTCGCCGCCCGGGAGCTGCCGGTCGACACCGAGCTGGGTGCCCTGCAGAAGTGGGCCGGTGTCCCGCTGTCCGGCTGCACCGGTCAGAAGGGCTGCTTCAACGTCGTGGACGCGGGCCCCGATTCGGGCACCGGCGCCCCGCCCGCCGGCGCCTTCGGCACCAGCTTCCTCATGGCCGTGGAACTCACCCCCGACGGCCCCCGCGCCCACACCCTCCTCACCTACGGCCAGTCGGCGAACCCGGCCTCCCCCCACTACACCGACCAGACCCGCCTCTACTCCCGCGAACAATGGGTCCGAGAGCGCTTCACCCAGGCGGAGATAGCGAGCGACCCGACCTTGGAGGTGACGACCCTGCGTCGCTGAAGCGACGAGGCCGCGCCACCGAGCAGGCGGCAACGGGCCCGCCCGGGCCCGCAGTTCCGAGGACCCGGGCGACACGACCGGAGCACGGGAGGCCCCGGTCGTCGACCACCGGGACCGGCCACCGTCGGGACCGGCCACCGTCGGGACCGGCCACCGTCGGGACCGGCCCGCCCGGCTGCCCTACCGTTGCTGCGCATGAAGCTCCTGATCATCGGCGGCAGCGGGTTCCTGGGCGGCGAGTTGCTGCGCCAAGCGACGGCGGCGGGGTTCGCGACGGCGGCGACCTACGCCACCCAGCCGCCGGACACCGTGGGGGACGTCGTCTGGCACCCCCTCGATGTCCGGGATTCCGGGCAGGTGGCCGGGGTGATGGCCGAGGTGGCTCCGTCGGTGGTCGTCAACACGTCCAGCGGTGGCGCCGATTGGGCGGTCACCGCCGAGGGGGCGGTCCGGGTGGCGATGGCGGCGGCCGGGCGGGGCTGCCGGCTGGTGCATGTGTCCAGCGACGCCGTGTTCTCGGGCGATCACGGTCGTTACGACGAGACCCGGCTGCCCGATCCGGTCACTCCGTACGGTGCGGCGAAGGCCGCGGCGGAGACCGGTGTCCGGCTGCTGGCGCCGCACGCGGTCGTGGCCAGGACCTCGCTGATCATCGGGGACGGGCACCCCCTGTCCGTGCATGAACGGCATGTGCACGATCTGGTGGCCGGCACCCGGGAGGGTGTGCTGTTCACCGATGTCGTGCGCTGCCCGGTGCATGTGGCCGACCTGGCCGCCGCGCTGCTGGAACTGGCCGCTTCCGAGGAAGAGGAAGGAGAGAGGGGAGGGGAAGGCGCAATGTGGCACATCGCCGGGCCGGACGCCCTCACCCGGCACGAACTGGGTGTCCTCGTCGCCCGCCGCGACGGCCTGGACGCGTCGCGGCTGCCGGCCGGGCGGCGGGCCGACACCTCCCTGCGAGGAGCGCTCGACGTCCGGCTGGACAGCCGGGTGACCCGGCGCCGTCTGCGCACCCGGCTGCGTGGCGCCCGGGAGTTCCTCGGGGAGCGGCGGGGCTGACGGACGGGGCCGGGCGAAGGGCTCCATGGGGGCTCAGCGGGCGGTGCGCGCGATGTCGGCCATGGCCTCGACGGTGCGGTCGAGTTCGGCCTCGGTGTTGTAGTAGTGCGGGGAGAGCCGGACCAGGGGGTGGACGCCTCGGTGTTCGGTGTCGAACTGGGTGTGTTCGGGGACGGTGGTGGAGACATTGATGCGCTGCCGGGCGAGGGCGGCGGCGACCTCGGAGGTGGGCAGGCCGTCGACCTTGGCGGTCACGATGGCACAGCGGTGTTCGCCTAGGTCGTGGGTGGTGACACCGGGCAGGGCGTCGAGCCGGTCGCGCAGATACGCGCCCAGGGCGAGGGCTCGTTCGCCGATGCGGTCCAGGCCCAGGTCGAGGGCCTGGCGGACGGCCGCGTCGAGGCCCAGGACATTGGCGTAGCCGACCTCCCAGGTCTCGAAGCGGCGGGCGCCGGGCCGCCAGGTGAAGCCGCGTCCGCCGTCCCAGGTGGCCGCGCGGATCTCGGTGACGTACGGGTCCAGGTACGTCAGGGCCTCGGGGCGCACCCAGAGGAAGCCGGTGCCGCGCGGGCCGCGCAGGAACTTGCGGCCGGTGGCGGTGAGCATGTCGCAGCCGAGGGCCTCGACGTCGACGGGGAACTGGCCCACGGACTGGGTGGCGTCGAGGAGGAACGGGACACCGGCGGCCCGGGTGATCCGGCCGATCTCGGCCGCCGGGTTGACCAGGCCGCCGCTGGTGGGGATGTGGCTGATCCCGACCAGTCGGGTGCGTTCGTCGATCAGGTCGGCGAGGGCGGCGGTGTCGAGCTGGCCGGAGGCGTCGTCGGGGACGACCACGATCTCCGCGCCGGTGCGCCGGGCGACCTGGAGGTAGGCGAGGACGTTGCTGCCGTACTCGGCCCGGCCGGTGAGGATGCGGTCGCCCGGCTTGAAGGTCAGCGCGTAGAACGCGGCGTTCCAGGCGTGGGTGGAGTTGTCGAACAGGGCGATCTCGTCGGGTCGTCCGCCGACCAGCCGGGCGAGGTGGGTGTAGGTGGCGTCGATCCGGTCCCGCTCCTGCCTGGCCGCCTCGTAGCCGCCGATGGTGGCTTCCAGTTCCAGGTGGGAGGTGATGGCGTCGAGGGTCGTCCGGGAGAGCAGGGCCGCCCCGGCGTTGTTGAGGTGCAGGCGGTGGGCGGTGCCGGGGGTGTCCCGGCGCAGTGCGTCGATGTCCATGCCCACACCCTTCCCACGCGTCAGCGCTTCGTGAACTGGGCGCGGCCCGGCTGGTCGGTGTTCGGCGTGATGGTGATGCCGGTGTCGGTGAGGGTCTGGCCGTGGATGTCGGTGACGCGGATGTCGGAGCCGCAGCCGGTGCCGTCGGCCGAGACGAAGTAGTTGTATTCGTGGCGCGGCAGTGCGCGCCAGGTCGTGCCGGTGCGAACCTCAAGGCGGGCGACGGGGTTGCGGTGGTTGCGGACCTGGATGCCGCACCACCACTGGGTGGACCCCTCCTTGTAGCGGTAGGAGACGGGGCCGTTGATGTCCGGGCTCACCAGGGTCCAGGTGATGGGCACCCGGCCGGCCACGGGGTCGGCGATGCGGGCGAAGGCCTCCTGGCCGAGGTCCACGTCGCCGGGGGCGCACTCCGGGCAGCGGTCGACGATCTTCACCGTGAGCTCGCCCCGGGGGCCCTTGACCCGGATGTGGGCGCCGCACATCCGGGAGCCCTCGTAGTCGGTGTGATTGAGGGCCGCGATGGCGATGTCGGCGGTGGCGTCGTAGAGGCAGTTCCCGACGCCGGTCGCGCCGTAGAAGGTGCCTTCGCCGGAGTAGGTGACGCCGGGCTGGACAGCGGCGTACGCGGGTGCGGTGGTGGCGTGCGCGGGTGCGGTGGTGGCGTGCGCGGGTGCGGTGGTGGCGTGCGCGGGTGCGGTGGTGGCGTAGGACGTGGCCGTGGTCAGGAGGGCCGTGACGGCGGCGAGGAGGGCGAGTCTGCTGCGCATGCGGATGCCTTTCGAGGGCGGTGGGGCGTGCTCGGGCGCGGCGATCCTGGCACCGTCGAAAGGTCGAATGAAGCACGATTACGGCCATAGGTCTCGAACACCCCTGTCCCGCTCGGGCCGTTGTCACCCACGGACGAACCGAGGCCCCTCGGGACTCATCTCCCGCAAACAGAACGGGAATTGTTCCGGTCCACCCCTCCGGCGCTGCCATATTCGAAAGCCACTTCGGAGGTGGCTGTGACGCTAGAGGTGACGACATCCCGGGCGGGGCAGGTGGTGGAGCGGGCGGCCGGCCGTGTGCCCGACCCGCTCCCTGAACGACCTGTCGACCGGACCGCCGACCGCATCGCCGAACTGGAGGGCCGCCGCATGAGGGCGGTCGCCCCGGGCGGGCCCAGAAGACGGGGAGAGTACGGCGCGCGGGAGCGGATCGATCTGCTGCTGGACGCGGGCTCGTTCACGGAGACGGGCCAGTTCGTGCGGGCCCGCCCCACCGGGGACGCCGCGCGGCGCCCGTACGGCGACGGGGTGGTCACCGGGCACGGCACGATCGACGGCCGGGCCGTCTGTGTCTTCGCGCAGGACGCCACGGTGTTCGGCGGCAGCATGG
This sequence comes from Streptomyces sp. NPDC001868, assembly GCF_040297125.1. Taxonomy (NCBI): domain Bacteria; kingdom Bacillati; phylum Actinomycetota; class Actinomycetes; order Kitasatosporales; family Streptomycetaceae; genus Streptomyces; species Streptomyces sp. NPDC001868. The sequence continues at coordinate 88,016 of NZ_JBEOYO010000006.1, forward strand.
GTGAGGCCTTCGGTGAGAAGACCGTCGCGCTGATGGATCTCGCCCTGAAGACGGGCTGCCCGGTGATCGGCCTCAACGACGGCGGTGGCGCCCGTATCCAGGAGGGCGTCACCTCGCTCGCGCTCTACGCCGAGCTGGTGCGCCGCAACGTCCAGGCGTCCGGGGTGATCCCGCAGATCTCGGTCGTCCTCGGCCCGTGCGCCGGCGGGGCCGCGTACTCGCCGGCCATCACCGACTTCACCGTGATGGTGGACGGCGCCTCGCACATGTTCGTCACCGGCCCCGACGTCATCGAGACGGTCACCGGCGAGCGCACCAGCGCCGAGGAGCTCGGCGGCGCCCGCACCAGCAACACCGTCAACGGCAACGCCCACTTCCTCGCCGCCGACGAGGTGGACGCCCTCGACACCGTGCGCGACCTGCTGTCGTATCTGCCGGCCAACAACCTGGAGCGGCCCCCGCAGTACGCGCCGGGGGCCGCGCCCGCCGGGCTGGGACTGGACGCGATGGTGCCGGACCGGCTCGCGCAGGCCTACGACATGCGGGATGTGCTGCGGGCGGTCGTCGACGACGGTGAACTGCTGGAGGTGCAGGAGCTGTTCGCGCCGAACATCATCTGCGCGTTCGCGCTCGTCGAGGGCGCCTCCGTCGGCGTCGTCGCCAATCAGCCGCTGCACGCCGCCGGGGTCCTCGACATCGACGCCTCCGAGAAGGCCGCGCGGTTCGTGCGGTTCTGCGACGCGTTCGGCATCCCGCTGCTGACCTTCGCCGATGTCCCCGGCTATCTCTCCGGTGTCCGTCAGGAGCAGGCCGGCATCATCCGGCGTGGCGCGAAACTGCTGTACGCGTACGCCGAGGCGACCGTCCCCAAGGTGACGGTGGTGGTGCGCAAGGCGTACGGCGGCGGGTACGCGGTGATGGGATCCAAGCATCTGGGCGCCGACATCAACCTGGCCTGGCCCACCGCCCGGATCGCCGTGATGGGCGCCGAGGGAGCGGTGGGGGTCCTGCACCGCCGTGAACTCGCCGCCTCGGCCGACCCCGAGGCCCTGCGCGCCCGCCTGGTCACGGCGTACGAGAGCACATACGGCACCCCGTATCTCGCCGCCGAGCGCGGCTATGTCGACGCCGTCATCGCCCCGCGCGACACCCGTGCCCACATCTGCCGCGCTCTGCGCGCCCTGCGGGGCAAGCGCGCCCCGATGCCGGAACGCCGCCACGGCAACATCCCGCTCTGAGCGGCCGAGCACATCAAGGCCACCGAGGCCGCCGAGGCCGCCGCGTCGTGTCACCGCTCTGCCGCAAGCCGTCCCCGCGCCATGAGGAGCCATGCCCGATGGACAGCCGCCGCCCCCCGCTCGCGCCCGCGTTCCGCAGTCTGCCGGAGTATGTGCGGCACTGGGCCGAGACGACCCCCGACCGCAGGGCGTTCACCTTCGTCGACCATCCCGCGCCGCACTCGCGGGGCGTCCACCGCACCCTGACCTGGCGCAGGCTGGACCTGCGGATGCGGGCCGTGGCCGCGCGGCTCACGGCGGAGGCCGAGCCCGGGGCCCGGGTCGCGGTGCTGTGCCCGCAGGGGACGGAGTACGTCGTCGGCTTCCTCGGGGCGCTCGCCGCCGGACTGGTGGCCGTACCGCTGTTTCCGCCCGGGCTGCCCGGGCAGGGCGACCGGCTGACGGCGGTCCTCGCCGACGCGGACCCGGCGGTCGTCGTCACGACGGGCGCCTCGCTCGCCGGGGTACGGGAGTTGTGCGAGGGCCGGGCGGTGCGGGTGCTCGCCGTGGACCAGGTGCCGGACGCCGCCGCCGACGACCTGTTGGGGCCCGCGCTCCCGGCCGGGCGGCCGTCCGCGTCCGACGGCACCGCCGTCGCCTATCTCCAGTACACGTCCGGTTCGACCCGCACTCCGGCGGGCGTGGAGATCACCCATGCCAATGTCGTCGCCAACGCCCGCCAGGCGCTGTCCGCCTACGGTGCCGACACCCGGCAGGTGACCTGTGTGGGCTGGCTGCCGCTGTACCACGACATGGGGCTCGTGCTGAGTGTCGCGGCGCCGGTGGTGCGGGGCCTGCTGTCGGTGCTCATGGACCCGGTGGCGTTCCTGCACGAGCCGGTGCGCTGGCTGCGGCTGCTGGCCGCGCATCCCCGTGCGCTGAGCGCGGCGCCCAACTTCGCCTACGACTACTGCGCGTCGACGGTCACCGAGGCGCAGAAGGCCGGGCTGCGGCTGGACGGTGTCTGGGCGCTGATCAACGGCAGCGAACCGGTCCGCCCCGGCACGGCCGACCGTTTTCACGCGGCGTTCGCCGCGCAGGGCCTCGTCCCGGAGACGCACTGTCCGTCGTACGGGCTGGCCGAGGCGACCGTCTTCGTCAGCGCCGCCCGGCCCGGGCAGCCGCTGCGCGGATTCGCGCTCGACCGTGACGCCCTGGCCACCGGCAAGGCGCTGCCCGCGCGTCCCGACGATCCGAGGGCCGTGCTGCTGGCCGGGTGCGGCGCTCCGGCGGGCCAGCGGGTGCGCGTCGCCGACCCGGTGTCGAACGTCGCGCTGGCGGAAGGGGAGATCGGCGAGATCTGGGTGCAGGGGCCCAACGTGGGCCGGGGCTACCGGAACCAGGTCCGGCAGACGCGGCGCGTCTTCGGCGCCGTGCTCGCCGACGCCACGGCGGATCGGCAGGACGGTTCTCCGGGCGCGTGGCTGCGGACCGGTGACCTGGGGACGGTCCTGGACGGGCAGTTGATCGTCACCGGGCGGCTGAAGGACCTGATCGTCGTCGACGGCCGCAACCACTACCCGCAGGACGTGGAGGCCACGGTCCAGGACGCGCATCCCGCCGTACGGCGGGACCGGCTCGCCGCGTTCGGTGTGCCGGGCGGCTCCGGGGAGCGGGTGGTGGTCGTCGCGGAGCACCCACGGACGGTGCCGGTCGCCGACATCGACGTACCGGCCCTCGTACGGACCGTGCGCGCGGCCGTCTCCGCCCGGCACGGGCTGCGGCTGTCCGACGTGGTCCTCGTCCCGCCGGGCACGGTGCCCCGGACGTCCAGCGGAAAGGTCTCGCGGGCGCTGACCCGTGAGCGCTATACGGCGGGTGCCTATGCGGTGGAGGGCCTGGGATGAGGGTCGTGGGCAAGGCAGAGGAAGGGCCCGGGGAGGGCGGCCTGCGGAGGCTGATCGCCGAGCAGGTGGCCGCGTGGAGCGGTACGGCCGCCGAGGACGTGCCGATGGACCGGCCGTTCGCGGATCTGGGGATGTCCTCGCGGGACGCGGTCGCGCTGGCCGGGGAGTTGTCGCGGGCGACGGGCCGTGAGCTGCCGGTGACGCTGTTGTGGGAGGCGTCGACGGGGGACGCGCTGGTGGCGTGGCTGTGCGGTACGGCGGTCGACATCGGCACGGCCCCGCGCACAGCCCCGCACCCGGCCCCCAGCCCGGCGTCACCCCTGCCGCCCGGTGAGCCGGTCGCGGTCGTCGGGGTCGGCTGTCGGCTGCCCGGGGGCGTGCACGGCCCGGCGGAGTACTGGCGGTCGCTGCTCGACGGCGTCGACGCGATCCGCCGGATCCCGGAGGACCGGTGGCGGGACTTCACGCCCTACCCGCCCGCCGACGCGCTCCCCTACGGCGGCTATCTGGACGACATCGCCGGGTTCGACGCGGACTTCTTCCGCGTCACACCGCGCGAGGCCGCCGTGATGGATCCGCAGCAGCGGATCCTCCTGGAGGTCGTGCACGAGGCCCTCGACCATGCCGCCGTCCCGGCCGCCTCCCTCGCGGGCAGCGCCACCGGTGTCTTCGTCGGGATCTCCGCGCCCGAGTACGGCCAGCTCACCGGAGCCGACCCGGCCGCCGTCGATCCCTGGGCACCGGCCGGCGGGGCGCTGAGCGTGGCGGCGGGCCGCCTGGCGTACGTCCTGGACACACGGGGGCCGAGCATGGCCGTGGACACCGCGTGTTCGTCGTCGCTGGTGGCCGTGCACCACGCCTGTGTCAGTCTGCGGACGGGCGAGAGCGATCTCGCGATCGCCGCCGGGGTCAATCTGCTGCTCTCCCCGACCGTGACCGTGGCGTTCCGGCGGGCGGGCGCGCTGGCGCCGGACGGGCGGTGCAAGCCGTTCTCGGCGGCGGCCGACGGCATCGGGCGGGGCGAGGGCTGCGCGGTCGTGCTGCTGAAGCGGCTGTCCGACGCCGAACGGGACGGCGACCGGATCCTCGCCGTCGTCCGCGCCACCGCCGTCAACTCCGACGGCCGTTCCAACGGCCTTCTCGCCCCCAACCCGGCCGCCCAGCAGGCCCTGTTGACCACCGCCTACGCACGGGCTGGGCTCTCCCCCGCGCACATCGACCACGTCGAGGCGCACGGCACCGGCACCCCGCTCGGCGACCCCATCGAGGCGGGCGCGCTGGGCGCCGTGCTCGGTACGGGCCGCGATCCCGACCAGCCGCTGCTGCTCGGCTCCGTCAAGGGCAACCTGGGCCATCTGGAGTCCGCCGCGGGCATCGCGGGCCTGGTGAAGACGGTGCTCGCGCTCCACCACGACCTGATCCCGCCCTCGCTGCACTGCGCCGAGGGCAGCGCCCTGGACGACGACGTACGGCTTCGGGTCGTGACGGAGGCCGAGCCATGGCCCCGGTACGGCGGTACGGCCACCGCCGGGGTGTCCGGGTTCGGGTTCGGCGGCACCAACGCCCACGCCGTACTGGAGGAATGGCGGCCCGGCGCCCTGCTCCCGCCCCCGGCCGAGGAACCCCCCGCCCGCCTCCACCTCCTCTCCGACACCGACACCGCCCGCGTCCGCGACACCGCGGCCCGGCTCGCGGACTGGCTCGGCACACCCGAGGGAGGCGCCGCGCACCCGGCCGACGTGGCGCGCACGCTCGCCGGGCGGGCGGGCCGGGGGCCGGTGCGGGCCGCGATCGTGGCGGGTGGTCCGGCCGAACTGGCGGACAGGCTGGGCGCGTTGGCAGACGGGCGGCCTCACGCGCGGGTCCTGGTGGGCGACCGGGACCTCGTCGGACGTGGCCCGGTGTGGGTGTTCTCCGGGTACGGCAGCCAGTGGGCCGGTATGGGGCGCCGGCTCCTCGCCGAGGAACCCGCCTTCGCCGCGGCCGTGGAGAAGCTGGACGCGCGACTGGCCCCCGAGTGCGGGCTCTCCCTCTACGACCACCTCGCCTCCGGCGGCGACCTCGACCGACTGGAGGTCGCCCAACCCGTCCTCCTGGGCTTCCAGTTGGCGCTCGCCGAGCTGTGGCGCGCGTACGGGGTCGAACCCGTCGCCGTCATCGGCCACTCCCTGGGCGAGGTGGCCGCCGCGGTGTGCGCGGGCGCGCTGGAGGTGTCCGACGCGGCCCGGGTGGTCGCCGTACGGGCCCGGCTGCTCAGCGGGCTACGGGGCGGGGCGATGGCGGTGGTCGACCTCGACGACTCCGAACTCGACGCCCTGGAACAGGACTTCCCCGGAGTCCATGTCGCCGTGCACTCCTCCCCCGGCCAGAAGGTGGTCACCGGGGAGGAGGAGGCCGTGGCCCGGCTGGTGCGCCGGCTGGAGGGCGAGGGGCGGGCCGCGCGGGCGATGCGGGTGGTCGGGGCGGGCCACTCGCCCCAGGTCGAGCCGCTCCTGGCGGAGTTGACGGCGGAGCTGGCCGACATCCGAGGCCGGCGCCCCCGGATCCCCGTCTACTCCACCGTCCTGGACGACCCGCGCGGCGACTGTGTGTTCGACGCCGCGCACTGGGCCGCCAACCTGCGACGGCCCGTACGCCTCGACCGGGCCGTCGCCGCTGCCGCCGCCGACGGCCACACCGCCTTCGTCGAGCTCTCCCCGCACCCGGTCCTGCCCCGGGCGATCACGGACACCGCCCCCGGCGTTCTCGCCCTCGGTACCCTCCACCGCGACGCCGACACCACCGCCGACTTCCTCACCCAGCTGGGCACCCTGCACACCGCCGGGTCGCCGCTTCCACTGCCGCCCGGCCGCGTCGTCGACCTGCCCGGGCCGCGCTGGCGGCATGTGCGGCACTGGTGGACGGACGGGCGGGCGGGCGCAGTGGCACCCCGAGCGTCATCGACGGCGGCGGCGGGGACGGAAGGGCGCCGCGTCGCCGAGGAGAGCGGCTCACAAGGGGGCCGCGCGGCGGAAGGGGACCACGACCACAGGCAGAGCCTGAACCCCGTGCCCGCGCAGGGCCTCACGGGGGATGACTCCTCCGTCTCCGCCCGCCTCTGTCACCACATCGCCGCCGTCACCGGGCACGCGCCGACCCGTATCGCCCCGTCCACCGCCTTCGCCGACCTGGGCCTGGACTCCCTGATGGCCGTCCGCATCCGCGCCGCCCTTGAACACGAGTTCGACATCGAACTCCCCCTGCGCGACCTGCTGGGCGCCACCACGGTCGAGGACACGGCGACCCGCATCCGACGGGCACTGCCGGACGAGGCGAAGCCGAGCGATGTGAAGCCGGCCAGAGAGCTCCAGCCGGCGGCGCCCACGAAGGCCGCATCGAGCGAAGGCAGCCAACTCGCGTCGCCCGCACGGACGATGGGCAAGTTCTCGCCGCTCAGACCCCTCGCCACCTCCGCACCCCACCCCTCCCACCCTTCCCTCCGCCCCCTCCACACCACCGGCCCCCAGCCCCCGCTCTTCCTCGTCCACGCCGCCGGTGGCACCACCGACGTCTACCGGGCCCTCGTCGAACGGCTCGGCGGGGAGCGGCCGGTGTACGGGCTGGAGCGGGTCGAAGGGGCCCGGACGGTCGCCGACAAGGCGCGTCTCTACGCCGAGGCGGTGGCCGCCGTGTACCCCGAGGGGCCCTGTCTGCTGGGTGGCTGGTCGTTCGGCGGCTTCGTCGCGCAGGAGGCGGCCCGGCGGCTCACTGCCGCCGGGCGGGACGTACGGCTGGTGGCGCTCATCGATTCCGTACGGCCGCTGCCCCGCCCCGAGGGCACACCGGCCGACCGGATCCGCGCCCACTTCACCGGCTTCGCCCGTCATGTGGCCGACGCGTACGGGGTCGAACTGGACCTGCCGTACGACGAGTTGGCCTCGACGGAGGACGACGGTGAGCGGGTCGACACCGTGCTGCGGGCGCTGCGCGAGGCGGCCGACGTGCCGCGGGCGGCCCTCGATCACCAGCGGGCCTCCTATCTGGACCTGCGGATCGGCGAGGCGCACCGGCCTGGCCCGTACGACGGGCGGGTGGTGCTGTACCGGGCGACCGAGCCCGCCCCGCACACCGTGCGCGACCCCGCGTACGAGCGGGACGACGAGGCGCTCGGCTGGGACGAGGTGTGCCCGCGCCTGAGCGTCGTCCGGGTCACGGGACACCATCTGTCGCTGCTCGACCCGCCGCACATCGACGAGATCGCCACCCATCTGCGGTGGGAGCTCGCCAGGAACCACCGCTGAACCCGAGCCGAGGAGAGCCGCCATGCCCGACTCCACCGTCCCCACCCCCACCGACCGCACCACAGCCCCCGCCCCCACCGCCGTCGACCGCACCACCGCGCCGTCCCGTCGCGCCGTCACCAGAGCGGCCGCCGTCACGGGCCTGGCCGCCCTCTTCGGCGCCGCCGCCACGGGCACCGCGTCAGCCACTGGACGCGTCACCCGGCTGGGGCCCCGCACCCTCGACGTCTCCCTGCCCTCCGCGGCCCTCGGCCGCAACGCCCCGGTCCGGCTGATCCTCCCGTCCTCCTTCCACACCCAGCCCGCCCGGACGTACCCCGTGCTGTATCTCCTCCACGGCGCCCACGACGACTACACGTCCTGGACCCGGGAGACGGACATCGAGGCGTTCACGGCGGGCCGGGAGCTGATCGTGGCGATGCCGGACGCGGGGCCGACCGGCATTCCCACCGCCTGGCGCAGCGGCCCCGACTACGAGAGGTTCCAGGTCGGCGAGGTCCCGGCGCTGCTCGCCCGCGACTACCGGGCGTCCGGGGTCCGGGTCGTCGCCGGGGTCTCCACCGGCGGCTACGGGGCGATGGCGCACGCGGCACGGCACCCGGGGACGTTCGCGGCGGCGGCCTCGTACAGCGGCATCCTCGACACGACGGCGCCCGGGGTGCCGACCCTGATGGACGCCATCGTGGCCCGCGAGAACCTGGCGCCCCTGTCGCTGTGGGGCAACCCGATCCTGAACGTGCTCACCTGGCGGGACTTCAACCCGCGTTCCCGCGCGGCGGGGCTGCGCGGCACCGCGCTGTACGTGTCGAGCGGCAGCGGAGTGGTCGGAGGCGTCGGCGACTGGCTCCCGGAGGCGCTGGAGAGCGCGCTGTGGCCGTCCGCCCACGCGTTCACGGACACCCTGGCGCTGCTGCGGGTCCCGGTGACGACCCATTTCTACGCGGGCGGCGGGCACGCCTGGGCCTACTGGAAGCGGGAGTTCGCCACGTCGTGGCCGATGCTCGCCGGTGCGCTGGGGGTGCCGGCGTGAGGCCGGTGCCGTCGGGGCACGGAACGGAGCGCAGGGGACGTCCGTCCAACCCAGGACTTGTCCCTCGCCCCACGGGCACCGGCCCGCGGGTGAGCCGCTTCCGGGTGAAAGGAGGGTCCGCCGTGGCTGCCCCCACCCCGCCGCACGGCGTACCGGACGGTCCCGGTTCCGCCTCCGTGCCGCCCGAACTGGCCAAACTGTTGCGCGACCAGTTGGAGACCGTCGCGGACGAGGTGGAGGCGGAGGTCCGCAGAAAGGTCCCGGAGTACGCCCGCCCGGCGGACGGTGTCTTCGGGGTGCACCTCAGGTCGGGTGTCGTGCAGGCGCTGACCCTGTTCGTCGACCACATCGCCGACCCGCGCGGCCAGAGTGCGGCGATCACCGCGACGTACTACGCGCTGGGGCGCGGTGTGGCGCTGGAGGGCCGGGGGCTGGACTCGTTGCAGTCCGCGCTGCGGGTCGGGGGGCTGCACGCCTGGCGGCTGATGGGCCGTGCGGCGGAGGAACTGGGCCTGGACTCCGCTGTCGTGGCGGCGCTGGGCGAACTGGCGTTCAGGACCGTGCACGAGGTCGCCGAGGCGGCCGCCGCCGGGTACGCCGAGGCGCAGTCGCGCAACACGGACGAACTGGAGCGGCGGCGCGGGCGGCTGCTCGATCTGCTGCTCGGCGAGGGGCCGGTTGCCCCGGAGGCGGTGCAGGATCTGGCGCACGGTGCCCGGTGGTCGGTGCCGAGGCAGGTCGCGGTGGTCGCGCTCGCGGCGACGGCGGACCAGCGGGAGGCGGACCGGCCGCTGGCGGCGGCGGGGGCACTGGTGGACATGGAGTCCAGGCCGCCGCGGATGCTGGTGCCCGACCCGGACGGTTCCGGCCGTTTCGGCGGCCGGGCGTTCACCCTCGCGCTGCGGGGCAGGCCCGCCGCGATCGGGCCGACGGTCCCGCTCGCCGAGGCCGCCCGTTCGCTGCACTGGGCCACCCGCGCGCTCGGTCTGATGGGGCGCGGCATCCTGCCCCGGCAGGGCGTGGTGCGCTGCGCCGACCATCTGTCGACGCTGCTGCTGCACAGCGACGAGCCGATCCTCGCCGAGCTGCGGTCACGGGCGCTGGCCCCGCTGGACGCGGTCGCGGAGGGGACGCGCGGGCGGCTCGCCGAAACCCTCCTGGCATGGCTCCTCGGCGGCAGCAACGTGCCCGATGTGGCCGCCCGTCTCCATATCCACCCGCAGACGGTCCGCTACCGCCTGCGCCAGCTGGAGAAGCTCTTCGGTGACGCCCTGCACGATCCCGGCACCCGGCTGGACCTCATTCTCGCGCTGCGCGCGGAGGCATTGCGGGACGACGACACGTTCACCGCATAAGAATATCGACTCACCTGGGCACAAAAACAAATCAGATTCCTGAATTCCCGTCCATAACACTCGGCCTGACAGAGCGAATACCTTCGGGACGTCCTTTCCACAGGCGCTCAAGCGCCCCACCCTCAAAGGATCCCCATGCGTATCCGCTTGTGCCTCGCCGCGCTCTCGCTGGTCGGCGGGGCCGGACTGGTCACCGTCTCCGCACCCACGGCCATGGCCGCGGCCTGCACGGACATCGACGTCGTCGCGGCTCGCGGCACGTTCGAGCCGGGCACGCTCGGCTTCATCGTCGGCGACCCGGTGTATTCCGCGCTGAAGAAGAAAATCACGGGCAAGTCGCTGTCCAGCTACAAGGTGAACTATCCCGCGGACCTTTCCCTCACCTCGGCCGCGCAGGGCAACACGGACCTGGTGAACCATGTGAGGAGCCAGGCCGCCGCCTGCCCGAACCAGCGTTTCATTCTCGTCGGCTATTCGCAGGGCGCGAATGTCGTCGACAACTCCATCGGTATCAGCAGTGCCGGTGCGGTGGTCGGCAGTCCCATCGTGGCCACCATTCCCGCCGCGTTGGAGCCCAGGGTCTCGGCGGTGCTGCTGTTCGGCAACCCGATCCGGGCCATCGGCAAGAGCGTCACCGGCACCTACCAGAGCCGCACCATCGACTTCTGTGCGGCCGGCGATCCCGTCTGCGAGAACGGCGGCGGTGACGTGGGCGCCCACCTCGGTTACACCGCGAACGCCGACGCGGCGGCGGCCTTCGCCGCGACGAAGGTCTGAACCGCACGGCGGCAGAGGAAGAACAACAGAGAACAACGACACAGGAGACAGGCACTGCGAAGGGCCCGGGAGGAGAGATCCTCCCGGGCCCTTCCTCCATGGGGGCGATGGTCAGTGGGGATCGCGCGCGAACTGGGTGAGGCTCGTGGAGACGGGCTCGGGACGGCCGTTGTTCTGGGTGGGCGCGGCGGTCAGCACGTCGAGGTGCTGATAGCCGTCGGCGACCACGGGGTCGAGGTCGGCCGGAACGCGGCCCGCGAGCAGTCCGTCGCCCGCGAGCACGGTGAGCGTCGGGTTGGCGGTGAGCCCGTCCGGGTGGACGATCAGCCGCTTCACCTGGGGTGACGTGGCCAGTTGGAGGTCGGTGACCAGCTTGGTCGGGAAGTACTGCTCGGTGAAGTCCAGCGGCTGCCGGGCCATGCTGCGGGCCAGCTCCTGGATGTCGGTGACCTCCTTGCCTGCGGCGGTGAACGGCGTCCCGTCGGCCGACCGGTACCCGGGATCGTCGGCGTCGCCCACCCGGTCGTAGTTCCGCCAGGTGTAGAGCGGCCCGCCCGGCTGATCGGGGATGGCCTTGTACTCGCTGCCGAACAGCGCGGGTTGACCGGTGCTCCCGTTGGCGACGGGGAAGTTCTTGTCGACGATGGGCCCGCCGTCGAAGAAGCCCACGCTGCTCTGCAGGAACGCCAGCGGTACGGAGTGGTCGTCCATCAGCGCGCCGAGGACCGCCTCGTTGGTGAGCCGGAAGTCCTTCACCGCCGGGGTGCCACTGAGGAAGGTGGCGGTGTCCTCGGAGAACAGGAAGCGGTTGGTGACCTCGATGTTGGTGTTGAGGGGCAGATAGCGGGGCAGGGTGGCCTCGCCGTCGGGGTCCTGCAACGCGCCCAGGCCGACGATGGCCAGCAGTGTCATCATCTCGGGATTGAGGAGCACGGGCGCGGACAGGGTGCGCGACAGGAGCCCGCTGTCGAGCCCTGCCTGCACCGCGCCGTAACCGAGGCCCACGTCGGGCAGGTTGGTGTCGTCCGGGATGCTGCCGCTGAGGTCGGCGAGGGAGGTGGAGACGGTGGTGTCGAGGGCGAAGTAGCCGGCGCACTGCCTGTGTCCGGCGTCCGCCGTGGTGGCCCGGTCGCCGTCGAAGTCGGCGGTGGCGAAGTACCCGGTGATCACCCCGCCCAGCGAGTGCCCGCCGCACAGCACCTTGTTCTCGCGCACCCGTTGGTCGGGGAGTTCTGCGGTGAGCAGGTCGTACTGGTCGCGGACGGTCCGTTCGATCCCGAGCCTCGCCATCCAGCCCAGTTCGCCGTTGCCGACGTAGCCGTCGAAGGTGCGGCCGGCGACCTGCTTGTCCCGGTAGTAGTAGTCGACGGCCGTGTGCTGGTCGCCGGAGGCCACACCGGTGCGGTCCTCCAGGCAGTTGGAGCGCCGGTCCAGGGCCCAGAACTCGATGTGCCGACCCTGCTCGGCGGCCCGTGCCACGGTGTTGCGGGCCACGCTGTCGAAGGCTCCGGCGCCTTCCAGAATGCCCGGCTGGGCGACGAGGATCCGGTCGGCGTCGGCCGAGACCGCCGGTCCGTCGGCGGACCGGTAGCGCAGATAGGACAGCCAGTCGCACGCCGCCGGCCGCGCCCCGAAGGACGCCGGCAGCGGCGCCCTCACCCGGACCAGGGTCTCGGTCACACCGCCGGCCTGCCCCGTCGACGCCACGGCCGTCTCGGTCCGCGTGCCCTCGCCCCGGGCGTCCGGGGCGGCCCCGGTGAGCGCCCCGATGGTCAGCAGCACCGCCATCGCGGCGCTTCGCCACGTTCTCTTTCCGCTGCGACTCGTATTCATGGTGGGACGGTAGGACCGCGCAAGCGGCCCCACCGCCTCATGCTCACAACAACGCAGGTACCGTCGGCACCTTTGTCATCAGGTACCAACTCCCTTTGCGGCGACCGGTGTTACAGCCCGTCGCTCACCATCGCGGCCACGATCCGGACGTGCCGGTCGGCGGCCGTGCCGGAGAACTCGTTGTCGTAGTTCAGCCCGTACGGCCAGAAGTGGCCTCCCCCGGTGGAGATCTTCGCGCCGGAGCCGTCGTACTGCCGGACGAGCGCCGTGGCCCGCGAGCCGGTCCAGGTGCCGCTGCCGCCCAGTCGCGACCAGCCCGAGCTGGTGCCCACGCCTATGGTGTGCGCGATCTCGTGCAGGGCGGTCCGCTCGTTCATGTAGCCGCGGTTGCCGAAGCGAATGGTCCCGTTGATGTTCCCGTCGGCGGTGGGGACACCCGGCTCGTAGCGCACGGTGATGGTCTTGCCCAGGTCGCTGAGGTTGTTGTACCGGGCGACGGCGGCGTTCATGGCCGTCGTGATCAGGTCGTACGCCGTCCGCTGGTCCTGCGTCGGGTTGCTCGCCCGGACGAGGGTCCAGGTGATGGTGGCGGCGGCGGCCCGCTCACCCGGGACGGGCGCGGCCTGCGGGGCCGCCTGCGCGACTCCGGGTCCAGCCAGCAGAGCGGCGGCCAACACGGCGATGACCGCCTTCTTGCGAGGCGAGTTCATGGGGGGGGTGCCTCCAGTTTTCGTGGGGGGAGGAGGAGGTGGGGGGATCTGCGCGCGCCAAGGGCTAGAAAGCGCTTTCAGTTTCCTGAATGCTAAGCACGTGTTTTGGGCATGTCAACGAATCGCGTGCGCCTCCGTGGCGTGGAAGGGAGTGTCGTGACCCCACGACATCGCATCGTCCGGGCTCTGGCATCCATGGCCCCCCTGGTCCTCGGCACGAGCCTCATGGCCGCGCCCACCGCGACTGCGGACACGTCGGCCTCGGCGGCGCCCGGCGCGGTCACCGTCCGGATCGACCCGTCGTACCAGCAGCAGGAGTTCGAAGGGTGGGGCACCAGTCTCGTCTGGTTCGCCAACGCCACGGGCAACTACCCGGAGCCCGTCCGAAGACAGCTCGTCGACATGCTGTTCGGCGACGACGGGCTCGGCCTCACGATCGCGCGCTACAACATCGGCGGCGGCAACGCCCCGGACGTCCGCAAGGACTACATGAAGGCCGGCGCGACGATGGACGGCTTCTGGAAGGCCCCCGAGGGCATCACCCGCAAGGACATGGAGTGGTGGGACCCGAACGACCCGGACCACTGGAACTGGGACGCCGACTCCGGCCAGCGCTGGTGGGTGGACCAGATCAAGGACAAGGTCGACACCTGGGAGGCGTTCAGCAACTCGCCGCCCTGGTTCCAGACCGTCAGCGGCTATGTCTCCGGCGGCTTCGACGCGAACACCGACCAGATCCGCGCGGACCGCGTCGACGAGTTCGCCGGCTATCTGGTGCGCGTGACCGAGGAGTTGGAGAAGCGGCACGGCATCGACTTCGACACCATCGCCCCGCTGAACGAGCCCAACACCAACTACTGGGGGACCCAGATCGGCGCGAACGGCCAGCCCACCGGCGGCCGTCAGGAGGGCGCGCACGCGGGGCCCGCGCTCCAGCAGAAGGTGGTCCTCGCGCTGGACAAGGCGCTCGAAGGAGCGAGGACCGACGCCGAGATCTCGGCGATGGACGAGACCAACCCCACGATCTTCACGCAGAACTGGAACGCCTACGACGCCTCCGCGCGGGCGGCCCTCCCCCAGCTCAACGTGCACACCTACGGCACCGGCATGCGCACCAGCGCCCGGGACATCGCCAAGGGCGCCGACAAAAAGCTCTGGATGAGCGAGGTCGAGGGCACCTGGGGCACCGGCACCGACTTCACGAGCATGGAACCGGGCCTCGGCATCGCCACCCGCATGGTCGACGACATGCGGGAACTGGAGCCCTCCGCCTGGGTGTTCTGGCAGCCGGTCGAGGACTCGATCCCGCAGGCCGCGGCGGGCAAGAACTGGGGCAGCATCCACGTCCCGTTCAACTGCACGGCGACGGACACCCTGGAGACCTGCCCGATCCGGGCCAACTCCAAGTTCCACACCATCCGTAACTTCACCCATCACATCCGCCCCGGCGACCACTTCGTGAAGACCGACGACCCGTCCAGCGTGGCCGCCGTCAAAAGGTCCGGCCGTGCGGCCTCCGTGGTCCATGTCAACAGCGGTACGACCGCGCGTTCCGTCACCCTCGACCTGTCGCGCTTCGGCAAGGTCTCCTCCCGCGCCACCGTCACGCCCGTGGTGACGAGTGACGCCGGTGCCCTCGTCGAGGGCGACCCGGTCCGGGTGAAGGACCGTTCGGCCACGCTCGACGTGCCCGCCAAGTCGGTCACCACCTTCCTGGTCGAGGGTGTCGGCGGGGTGGCGAAGGACGCCGCCCTTGTCCGGCCCGGCCACGTCTACCGCCTCCAGGGCACCCAGAGCGGCAAGTCGCTCACCCCGTCGGAGGACGGCACCGGTGTCGTCATCCGTACGACCGACGCGAGCAGCGCCCGCCAGCTGTGGTCGGTGGAGCAGCTCACCCCCGGCACCGGCAACCGCGAGCGCTACGCCCTCACCAACGCCGGCACGGGCGGGCGGCTCGCCGTGCGCGACAACCAGGCCGTCCTGGAGGACCCGGCCGACGGCGAGGTCCCCGCAGCCGCCCAGTGGGTCATGTCGACGACGGGCGACGGCAGTTGGACCTTCGTGAACGCCGCCACCGGCCGGCTCGTCGACGTCACCGGGCAGTCGTCGGCGGACGGCGCCAAGGTGTCGACGTACACGCCGACCTCGGTCGCCAACCAGCGCTGGGCCGTGACCGACGAGACCGTGCTGCGCACCGAGCGGGCCGAGGCGTTCACCGTCCCCGGGCTGCGGCCGAAGCTGCCGGAGACGGTGACCCCGGTGTTCCGGGACGGTGCCCGGGGCTCCCTGCCCGTGGTGTGGGACCTGCCGTCGGACCGGAAGTGGCGCAGGCCCGGGACCGTACGCGTCACGGGTGAGGCGACCGACGCGCTCGGCCGGAAGCTCCCGGCGAAGGCCCTCGTCACCGTCGACACGATCGCCTCGACCGTCCCCGCCCGCGCCAAGACATACGTGGGCGGCGCGCCCGAACTCCCGGCCACGGTCGTCGGGATCGGCCGGCACGGCGGCCGGACCACCCTCCCGGTGACCTGGGACGCGGCCCCCGACGGGGCGTTCGACAAGGCCGGTGTCGTGACACTGCCGGGTACGGCGGAGGTCGTCGACGGCGGTGAGGTCGACGCGACCGTACGCGTCCAGGTCACCGAGGCCTCGGCGACCAACATCGCGCCGGACGCCGGTGTCTCCGTCGCCGCCACCTTCACCGAGAGCGGCTACTCGGCCGAGCGGCTACGCAACGGCGACACCGCCGAGAAGGCCTGGTCCAACTGGAGGTCGGGCACCAAGAACCCGTCCGACACCGTCGCCTTCACCCTCCCGAAGGCCCGCGACCTCACCCGGATCGTCGCCCACTTCCACCGGGACGGAAGCAATGTCTCCTTCCCGGAGAGCCTCAAGGTGCAGGTCCAGGCCGCCGAGAACGGCCCCTGGACCGACGCGAGCGGTTCGGTCGCCGTCGGCTCCGAGGGCACACCGGTGATCGACGTCCCGCTCGACGCGGGTCCGGTGACCGGCGTGCGGGTGGTCATGACCGCGCGTCCGGGCGGCTACATCACCATGGGCGAGATCGAGGTGTTCGCCAAGGCCCCCGGTGTCTCCTCGGACACCGCCGCCTCCTCCATCGAGGTCGACGGGAAGCCGATCAGGTCCTTCGACCCCGAGACCACCACGTACCGGGTGGCCACCGACAACCCGGGCCGGGCGGAGGTCACGGCGACGGCGCGCGACCCGTACGCGACCGTCACCGTGGACCGGACCGGCGGGTCCGGCGGGTACGGCGGGTACGGCCGGACCTCGGCCGTCGTCACCGTGACCGGCGAGGACGGCACGCAGACCCGGAAATACCGGATCGAGCTGGTACGACGCTGACCTGACCGGCGGGGGCCACGAGCGGGCCCCCGCCGGTCGCTTCGCACGCTTCACACCCTTCGGGCGCTTCGGGTCAACCGCTCGCGCAGGCCGCCCCGTTCAGCGTGAACGCGGTCGGTGCGGTGTTGGTCGCGCCCTTGCCGCCGACGAACCCGACCGTGACGGAGCCCGAGGCCGGGATGGTGGAGGTGTAGGAAGCGGGCTTCACGCTCACCGAGCCACCGCTCTGGGTGGCGGTCCCGCCCCACATGTTGCTGATCGTCTGGCCGTCGGCGAAGGCGAAGGCGAGGGTCCAGCCGCTGACGGCGGTGGTGCCGGTGTTGCGGATGACGATCTCGCCCTGGAAGCCGCCCTGCCACTCGTTGGTGGCCCGGTACGCCACGGAGCAGTTCCCGGCGGGTGTGCCGCCGCCCTGCTCCGTCCTGACGTTCACCGTGGCCGAGCGGTTCGACCGGTTCCCGGCGGCGTCGCGGGCGTAGACGGCGAAGGTGTACGCGGTGTCGGCGGTGAGGCCGGTCAGGGTGACGGAGTGGGTGGTGGAGGCCGCGAGCTTGGTCTCGGTGGAGCCGCTGACCCGGACGATGTCGTAGCCGGTGACACCGACGTTGTCGGTGGCGGCGGTCCACGTGAGCGTGGCCGAGGTCGCCGTCACCGCCGAGGCGGCCGGGGTGCCGGGGGTGGTCGGTGCCTGGGTGTCACCCGGGTTGCCGCCGCCGAAGACCGTGGCCTCCTTCGCGGTCTGCGCGATGCCGTTGGCGCCGTTGAAGATCCGCTGGCCCCAGGCGCTCAGCCGTGTCGGGTCGAAGCCGATCGACAGGTCGAGGACCGGGTCGGTGTTGCCGCTCCAGGACCAGGCGAGGTAGCCGAGGTCGAGCCGCTCGGCGGTGGCCATCATGGTGTCCTCGTCCGGATCGCCCCACTGGTCGGCGGGTCCGCCGAACTCGCCGATCAGGATGGGCAGTCGGGCGTTCACGAAGGCGCCCAGGTAGTCGGTGATCTCCGCGGCGGTGTCGAAGACGCTGTACATGTGGATCGAGAAGATCAGGTTGCCGGTGGTGTCGGCGTCGTACACGGCCTGGGCGTTGGCGCGCATGACGCCCTGCCAGTCCTGGCCCCAGTTGGGCGCGTCCACCATGATCGTGTGCTCGAAGCCGGCGGCCCGCAGCTTCTGTACGGCGGCCTTGGTGGGGGCGGTCCAGCCCGCGGGGTCGGTGTTGCCCCAGGGCTCGTTGCCGATGTTGACGATGACGTAGTTCTCCTCGCCGGCGAGAACGCTCTTGAGGCCGATCCAGTAGTCGGCCGCGTGGTCGAGGGTCCCGGCGGCGGCCTCCTCGCCGTATCCGGTGGTGTCGTGCACCTCCAGGACACAGATGAGCCGGTTGGCCTTGCACTGGGCGACGACGTTCGCCACGTCGGCGGGGCTGTTCTTGGTCCAGCGGTGCCCGTCGGAGAGGACGACACGGACGGTGTTGGCGCCCAGCGCCTTGATGTCGGCCAGCGACCGCGTCTGGCCCGGGTACCAGGTGTGGGCGTGGTTGACGCCGCGCATCACGAAATCGTTGCCGTTGCCCTCCAGCAGCCGGCCGCCGCCGATGTGCAGGCCGGTGGCCCGCACATCGGGCGCCGGCTGGGCAAGGGCGACGGCCGGGGCGAGGACGCCGAGGAGCGTGAGCGCGACCAGGCCCGCGAGGGCGCCCAGGAGAGCGCTCAAGGGGCTCCTTCGCCGTGCGCCTCCTGGCGTGTCCGCGCCTCTCGGCGTGCCTCCGGACATGTTTCCAGGCGTGCTTCTTCCAGTTCTCACTGCGACTCCAAGTGGGGGTGGGCGTCGAGGAGCGAGGGGTTCATGGGAGCGCTCCCATAAACCCACCTCGCCCCGTACACGTCAACCCTTCGCGCGTGCTCAGCCCCGCAGACCCGCCCGCGTCGCCGCCGCGACGACCGCGTCCCGCTCCGCGCCGGTGAACCGCCCCTCGGTCACCCACCCGTCGGCCAGGACACGCACCGCCCGCACGAACGCCTCGGACGTCGCGAAGGGCGCCCGCGCCCAGAGCACGTCGAGGAAGGTCAGCCCGTCGCCCCGGGTCCGGTTCGGGACGCCCGAGTCGGCCGTGCCGAACACGACGACGGGCTCGGAGCGCCGGAAGTAGGCGTGGTAGCGGGCGTCGTTCCCGACGAAGAACGGCGCGAGGGTCAGCCCGTGCGTGGTGAAGTGCAGTGGCCTGCCCTCCGGGCGGATCACGTCCGCGAGATCGCCGCGCAGCGTGAAGCCCTTGTAGAAGGAGAAGGTCCGGAACCCCGCCTCCGGGCTCTGCGCGGCCAGCAGCAGCGGGCCGAAGAACACCGACTGGACCGTGGGATCGTCCAGGGCCCGCTCCACCCGCAGCCGGTACGGCGCGGAGATCCCGACCCGGTCGCCGCTCCGCCAGTTCCGGCTCAGCGTGAGGTACGACCCGGGCACGGCCTCGACCCGCTGCCGGACCCCGTTGACCGTGACCGTGAAGCCGCCGGTGGCCCAGGACGGCACCCGCAGCCTCAGATCGAGCCTGCCCCCGCCCTCCCGGAACGTCAGGGTGCGCACGCCCTCGGCCGGATAGGCGCTCGTCTGGTCGAGGACGAGCCCCCGCTCCGGCCACCGCAGGGTCGAGGCGAGGTAGAGGTTCACGTACAGCGCGTTTCCGTCGGCGGAGCGGAAGTACACCGAGTCCTGGTACTTGCTGTGGTTCTCCATGCCGGTGCCACCGCAACAGGTACCGGTGTTGCCGTACTCGCGCACCACCCCCGGTCCCATCCCGACGAAGTAGGTGACCTCGGGGCTGCTCGTGCTCGCCGTGTCCCGGCGGGAGGCGAGGATGTGGTTGGTCAGGCCCCGCTCGTAGTAGTCCATCCGGGCGGCGTCCGGCTCCCGGAAGAAGAGTTGCCGGCTGAGCTTCAGCATGTTGTACGTCGCACAGGTCTCGGCGTTCTTGTCGTCCAGGGTGGCCGCGATGGCGCCCCGCGCCTTGAACATCTCGCCCTGTCCCGTACCGCCCAGGCTGTACGTCCGGGGCCCGGCGACCATGCCCCAGAAGTTCCGGGCGGCCTCCGCGTACCGCTCCTCCCCCGTCTCGTCGAACAGCCGCAGATACCCGGTGAACTGCGGGATGTGCTGGTTGGCGTGCCGCCCGTCGAGGATGTCCCGGTCCTGGGCGCAGGCGTCGAGGAGCGCGGTGTTGTCGAAGCAGCGGGCGGCGGCCAGGTGTTCCGCCTTGCCGGTGAGGGCGTGCAGGTCCGCCATCACCTCGTTCATACCGCCGTACTCACCGGCGATGTAGATGGACCACATCCGGTCCAGCTGCGCCTTGGGCAGCCCGCCGAGCCTGCTGTGCACCCAGTCGCCCGTCTTCGAGGCGATGGTGAGGGCCTGGGCGTTCCCGGCCAGGGTGTGCGCGTCGAGGAGGCCCCGCATGATCTTGTGGCAGGTGTAGTACGGCGCCCAGATGGTGGGGTACGTCGTGTAGCTCTCCAGCAGGATGAACTGCGTCTCCGGGTACGCCGCCAGGAAGCCGGGGTGACTCGGTCTCGGGTTGCCGCGCTCCGCCAGCGCCGTCTGGCACTCCCCCAGGGCGCCGACCAGGTAGTCCAGCTTGGACTTGAGGGCCGCTTCCCTGGTGTCCGCGTACGCCTGGGCGATGAGGGTGAGGAAGTGGCCGCCGTAGTGGCCGCGCAGATTGCCGTCGGAGGTCTCCCAGCCGCCGGGCGGCTGGGCACCCCGGGTGTCGAGTCCGGCGTTGGCACGGAAGACGGCCAGGATGCGGTCGGCCGGGTAGGACCGGGCGTAGGTCAGCATCAGGTCGCGCTTGGCCCTGAACACGCCGTCGCCGAGGGTGACTTGGTTCAGGGGGAAGGGATGTGCCGACCAGGTGGCGGGGACGGGTAAGGGGGCTGCGGGGGCCTGGGCGAGGGCCTGCGCGGGGGCTTGTCCGGCTGGGGTGGCGTGCGCGAGGGAGGCGGCCTGGACGAGTGGGGTGGCGGCCGCCGCGCCGGCTGCGAGGCTCAACAGCCTTCGTCGGGTGGGGGGTTGGGACATGCGTCGACTCTCCGATCGTGGGTGGGACGTCCGGTGGGTGGGGCGTCCGGTGGGTGGGGGGAGGCGTGTGTGGGCGGGTGCGGCTTGGTTCGTGGCTGGTCGCGCCCACGCGGCGGAGCCGCATGTCGAAACAGCCCCGCGCCCCTTGAGAGCAGGGGCTTCGCCCCTGAAGAACGAGGGCTGCGCCCTTGAAGGCCGGCCCGGGTCACGGCGGCCCCGTCACGGTGGCCCCGTCACCGTGATCGTGGCCGTCGCCCGGTACGTCGTGCCCGTCACGGTGCCCTTCACCTCGAAGGTGCCGGGTTCGGCGTACCGTTCCGGGTCCACCGGGTCCCAAGTGACGGTGACCCGGCTGTCCTTGGAGCCGTCGTTGTAGGTGGCGACGACGGTCGCCGGGAGCGTGGGCGTCCGGCCGGCGCGGGTGGTGACCCGCTCCTCCGTGATGCTGGTGATCTCGACGGCGGCCGTCTGCCGTACCCACACGGTCGCGGTGACCGGCCGCGCGGCCCGGTCGGCGATGCCGGTGATCCGTACGCTCGTGCCGCCCTCGGCGACCTGCTCCTCGGTGAGGGTGGGCCAGGCGACGGGTGAGCGGGCCGTCGTGCCGTCGCCGTACACCAGGGTCACCTCACCGGGCAGTTCCGGGATCGTGCCGCGCGGGGTGGGGACGTGGACCTCGCGCACGGCCTCCGGTGTCTCGGCGTACACCTTCCACTCCTGGACGCCGAGGGCCAGGTTCGGATGCCCGGTGAGCCGGGCGCGCAGGGCCGTCGTCGTGACGGGGGTGAAGGTGGTCCGGTTGTAGCCGTCCTCGGCGGTGCCGTAGCCGCTGGGTGAGGCGACCTCGCGCCAGGTGTCGCCGTCCCGGTACTCGATGACCCAGGACGCCGGGACCCCGACGCCGTCGCCCGCGCCGGGCTGGGCGTCACGGAAGAAGTACAGGTCGGAGCCGTCCACGCGGACCGGGTCGGCCCAGGTGTACTGGACCCACTGGGTGCCTTTCTGCGGCCAGCTGCCCCAGCGCGGAGCGTCGGAGGACGAGACGGGTTCGCGGCCGTCGTTGATGGCGGCCACGGACTCCCAGCCGGAGGTGTAGGAGGCGGTGGGTGTGGCGAAGGGCGCCACGTTCACCTGCCCGTCGGACAGCCCCTCCGCCTTGACCACGACCTTCTTCGACGTCGTCGACGAGCCGTCGGTGGCGGTGAGTTCGAGGGTATAGGTACCGGCGGTCGTGAAGCGGGCGGTGGTCGTCGTCGCGCCCGGGTCGTCGAGGATGACCGTGCCGCCCTCCGGACCGTCCACCGCCTTCCACCCGGCGGAGAGCTTCCGCTCCGGCAGGCCGTCGTCCTCGACGATGCCCGTCAGCCGGACCTGACCGGGACGGCTGTACGTGGTGTCCCGCCACGCCTCGACGTAGGGGGCGTGATTGCGGGCCGCCGGGGGCCGGACACCCGTGTCGAACGCCTGGAACTCCTTCAGCCCGCTGGTGTGCCCGTCCCGGTGCCGCATCAGCACCCGCAGCTTCTGTGCCGTCACCTTCTTGAAGCGCACCTGGTTGAGATTGGCCCGGGGATGGACGGGCGTCCTGGCGGGCCGGGCCACGTCCTGCCAGCGCCCCTCGCCGTCCTGGAACTGCACGGTGTAGAGGGCGGGTTCGGTGTATCCGCCGGGCCGTTTGTCGGCGGCGAAGTACAGCCGGACGTCGTCGACTTGCCGTGCCCGCCCGAAGTCGATCTCGTACCAGTCCTCGGCGTTCCCGGAGCCGCGCGCGCCCCAGTGGGGTTCGTTGACGGTGAAGCCGTCGACGGCCCCCGCCGTACCCCTCCCCTGGTCCTCGTGGGAGGCGCGGGCCGTGGCTCCGGCGGCGAGGTTGTCCTTCGCCGTGCCGGTCAGGTCCCGCCCGGCCTTGGCGAACAGGTCGGTGACCCGGTCCCTGCGGCCGTACTCGACGTCCTGCGGTGCCGCCACGGTCGTACGCAGCCCGGTGGTCCGGGCCTTGGCGCCGCCGCCGTCCGGGAAGGTCGCCCTGCGGGTGACCGGGTCGTAGACGAGGCGGGTGAGACGGTCCGCCGTCAGGGCGAGCTTCCCGTCGAGGTAAAGGGAGTAGCCCTCGGGGACCTGCCGTCCGTACGGCCGCTTCCCGTCCCCCGGTTCGTCCCAGATCACCGCGACATCGGTGCCCCGGTAGTTGATGTCGGTGACGGCGAAGTGGGGCCAGTCGATGTCGATCGGGGACAGCTCGATCTTCCGGTCGTCGCGCGGCCGGAAGCCCATCGCGTCCTCGATCACGGTCCAGTTGGTGGTGCCGAGGATGGTGTGGTGGATCCAGGAGCGGTAGCCGATCTTCTGCGGGTCGGCGCTGCCGTTCGACCAGAACTCGTTCTGGTCGGGCCACCGGTTGTCGCCGTCGACGTAGTGGGACCAGGCGTTCCAGGACAGCAGCTTCTTGTACCAGGTGTTGTCGATGTATCGATTCGGATACTTGCGCAGCACGGAGGAGAGGAAGCGGAAGGTGACCGTGGAGTTGATGACGGAGAAGTTGTTGCTCCCCGGGTGCCCCTGCTCCGCCGCTTCCGCCTTGTCGGCCTGGTTGGCGGTGAAGAACGGGAAGACGGGGTACTGCTTGGCGTCCGCCCACAGCCGCAGGGCTTCGAGGTACTGCGGGTCCTCGTCCGGCGTGGGCATCAGGCCCACGCTGTACGGGTAGTAGTTGTTGATCTCCTTCCAGGGCACCGGGGTGTCACTGGCCACATGCCGGTGCTTGAGCAGCTTGTCCTCGGGGTCCCAGAGGTGTTCGAGGACCGCGTCCTTGACCCGCTTCGCGATCCCGCGCATCTCCTCGGCCTTGCCCGTCTCGCCGAGCAGGTCGTAGGCGCGGGCCGCCGCCGTCGCGTTGCTGTACACATAGGCCGACTCGGCCCGGTCCAGGTTCCCCGGCTTCCAGTCGAACGACACCGCGTCGGCGTCGTTGCCGGTCATGGCGCCCCAGTCGTACTCGATCAGCCCGTTGCCGTCGTGGTCGTAGGCCGCGAGCTGCCCCTTGACGTCCTTCTCCGCGTACCGGGCGAGGTTGCGCGGGATGCCGTCCGGGCCGCCGTGCACCTGGTAGGAACGCCAGGCGGCCTCGGAGATGTACTGGGTGTAGCTGTTGGACCAGTTCTCCGGATCGCCGGGATTGTCGGAGTACTTGCCGTTCTTCGACACCTCTCCGGCGGACACCCACGGGCCGTACGAATAGCTCGGCTCCCGCAGGTACTTGAGGTCGTCGACGAACATGCCGACGGTCAGCGCGATGGCGTTGTTGTAGCCGAGCACGCCCTCCATGGAGGTGGGGAACTGGTAGTCGCTGCCCGGGATGTCGGCGTCGAGGTAGTTGTAACGCAGCAGCCACCAGCGGTAGTAGAGCGTCTTCTCGATGTTGTCGTCCGGGACGTCCATGAACGGCAGGTTCTCGGCCCACCAGCGGTTGTACGCCCGCACATGCCGGCGGAAGGCGGCGGCCGGGGACGCCTTGCGCACGGAGTCGTACGCGGGCCGCGAGTCGGCGATCTCCTCGGTGACGAAGCCGAGTTGGACCTTGGCGTTGAGGGTGCGGCCCGCCGGGACGGTGAGGGTGCGCGTCAGGGTCTCGCCCTCGGGGGCGAAGCCGTCACCGCTGAGCCGGGGGAAGACGGTCGTGAGGTTGTTCTTCGCGGCCACCGTGCCGGTGAGTTCGCGTCCCTCCGGAATGCCGGTGTACGGGGACGAGGCACGCAGGGTGATCTCGCGGCCCCCGGACCCGCTGTTGGTGAGCGCCAGGTTCGTCACGGCGACATTGGCGTCGGTGATGAACTTGGTCTGCGTGACCGTCAGCCCGGTCGCCTCATGGGTGAACTCGCTGCGCCAGTAACTGGGCGTCTGCGTGCGGGAGTTGACGTTCTCGCGGAGCGTGAGCCGCTCGCCGTCCACGGCCAGGTCGACCGTGTACGCGGCCCGGTTGTCGATGCTCTCCCAGTAGGCGACCTTGCCGCCGAAGCCGAGCCGTGCCGGGTCGTGCTCCTTCATGAACACCGCCCGGCCCCGGGTGAACAGCCAGTCCCCCGCCGGGTCCTCGCCCTTGCGGGCCAGCATCCGGTCCATCCAGAAGTCGGTGCCGTCGCCGGCTCTCCGGTCGGCGTCGTACTGGGCGCGCATCGTACGGCGGACCGTGAAGCCGGCGGGTAACTCGGGTACGGGATCGGCCGATCCGGAGTAGACGGGGTACCCGGTCGCCGAGTTGTCCGCCTCGGCCGGAACGGCGGCGGCGAGCGGGGCGAGCAGCCCGAAGGCCAGCGCTCCGGCCAGGGTTCCGCGGTGTTGCCGTCTTCGTGGTCCGCGCACGACTACCTCCCTGTGTCGGTGCCGCTGTCCGGGACTTCGGTGGCCGCGGCCGGGCTCCCGTCCGTCGTCGGTAGCCACACCCGCATGGTCGAGGGGCCCCGTTCGGCCCAGGAGTGGTAGGGCACGAGGACGATGCCGGTGGGAGCCGCGGGCCGCGCCTCGGCGGCCTGCCCCAGGGGCTCGTACGGCCACGCCGCCTCGCTCCGCCCCATGCGTGGTCCGGCTCCGACCTCCCCGGCGACCACGACCGTGCCCTCCGTACCGCCGTCCGGCCCGCCCGTTCCGTCCGGTCCGTCCACGGGATCGACGGACGTGTCCACCCGTACCGCGTCGACCTCATGTCCGTCCGGGAGGTCGACGGACTCGGCGCAGTACACCAGCGGGCCCCGCTGGACGGCCACCGTGCCGCGTACGGCGTCGATGCGGGGGTCGGCCCCGATCCAGCGGGGGGCGACAGGCAGTTCGAGCCGTATCTCGTCGCCGGGCCGGAAGACCCGGGTCACGGTCGCCGTGCCCGGGTCGGCGGGGCGGCGTACGCCGTCGGGGTCGACCAGCCACGCGGGGGCGCCCGCCGCCCAGGCGGGCACCCGCAGCGACAGGGTCCACGGGTCGGCCGGGGCGCGACCGATGCGGACGGTCACGGTCCCGCCGGACGGGTAGTCGGTGCGGACCCGCAGGGCGACGCCCCGGCCGCCGGTGAGGGTGGTGGCGATGTCGGCGTCCGCGTACTGGTGGAGTTGGAGGCCTTCGTCGTCCGCCGTCGCCAGGTAGGCAGGGAGCTGGGCCAGGGTCCGGGCCACATTGGTCGGGCAGCAGGACACCGCGAACCAGGGGGCGCGCAGGCCCGAGTCGGCGCGCGGGCTGTCGAGGTCCGGGGGCGGGGCGATGCCCCGGTGCCGCCGGTGCAGGGTGTTGGCGTAGAAGAAGGACCGGCCGTCCTCGGACGGGGAGGTGGCGACGACGTTGAACAGGGTGCGTTCGACGAGGTCGGCGAAGCGGGGTTCGCCGGTGGCGAGCAGCAGCCGCCAGCCGAGCATCACGGAGGCGACCCCGGCGCAGGTCTCCGAATAGGCGCGGTCCGGGGGCAGGACGAAGTCGGTGCCGAAGGCCTCGTCGCGGTGGTGCGAGCCCATGCCGCCGGTGAGGTAGGTGCGGCGGGCGACCGTGACCTCCCACTGGCGTACGACGGCTGCGAGCAGCTCTTCGTCGCCGGTCTCCACGGCCACGTCGACGGCGCCGGCGGCGAGGTAGAGGGCGCGGACGGCGTGCCCGCGCAGAACCGTTGCCCGGCGGACCGGGACGTCGTCCTGGAAGTAGGCGGCGCCGAACTCGCCCTCGGTGAGGGTGCCGTGGCCGCGTCGTTCGACGAACAGCGCGGCCTGGTCGAGGTAGCGCTGCCGGCCGGTGAGCCGGGCCAGTTCGACGAGGGCCGACTCGATCTGCGGGTGGCCGCAGACGGACTCGATACCGCCCGGCCCGAAGGTGGCGCAGACATGGTCGGCGGCCCGCTGGGCGATCTTCGCGAGTTCGCCCTCGCCCCGGGCGCGGGCCTGGGCGACACCGGCCTGGACCAAGTGGCCCTGGCAGTACAGTTCGTGGCCCTCTTCGAGGTCGCTGTAGCGGGCCGGTTGTCCGGGGCGGCCGAAGGCGGTGCTCAGATAGCCGTCCGGTTCCTGGGCGGGGGCGACGAGATCGGTGAGGGCGGTGATCCCGGCGTCCAGGGCGGCGCCGTCGCCGTTGGCCGCCTCCCAGGCCATGGCTTCCAGCAGCTTGTAGACCTCGGAGTCGGCGAACTCCCGGCCACGCCGGTCCCGTTGGATCCTGCCCTCGACGGCGGCCCGGAAGTTGCCGGTCCAGCCGACGCGGTCCATCCAGTCCCGGCAGTGGTCCAGCGTGGCGGTCGTGTTGGTGTGCCGTCGCCGGGCCCAGAAACCCCCGGTGATCCTGACCTCGTCGAGGCCGAGCGGCCTGAGGCGGCCACGGGTCGGTGCCACGGGCAGGACGGATGACGTCACCGCGTTCTCCCTCACCTGTTCATGCCTTCGGTTGGTCCCTTCGGTCGTCGGTCGTCGGTGGGCCGTCCATGTCATCGGGGTCCTCGGGTCGCGCGCAGGGGTCAGGGGGTCAGCCCTTGAGCGCGCCGGACATGAAGCCCCGGATGTAGTGCCGTTGCAGCAGCAGGAAGAGGAGCAGACAGGGCACGGCGAGGACCACCACGCCCGCCTCGGTCGCGCCGTAGTCGACGGCGCCCATGCTCTGCTGCCGCAGATTGGCGACGGCCAGCGGCAGGGGCGCCTTCTCGCTGTCGGAGATGAGGATCAGGGGCGCGATGAAGTCGTTCCAGGCCGCGAGGAACGCGAACAGCCCCACGGTGATCAGTCCCGGCCGTACCGCGGGGAGGAGCACGCGGCGCAGCGCGCCCGCCGTGCCGCAGCCGTCGACGAGCGCCGACTCCTCCAGTTCGCGCGGCACCGCCTCGAAGGAGATCCGCATCATGAAGGTGGCGAACGGGAGTTGGAACATCGCGAGCACCAGGCTCAGCCCGATCAGCGAGTTCTGCAGCTGCAGTCTGCCGAGCAGGACGTAGAGCGGGATGAGGAGGGTGGCGTACGGGACCATCAGGATGGCCAGGGTCAGCAGGAACAGCAGGTTCTTGCCGGGGAAGTCGAAGCGGGCGAAGGCGTAGCCGCCGAGCAGGGAGACCCCGAGGGTGAGGGCGACGGTCAGTGCCGAGACGACCGTGCTGTTGAGGAGGTACCGCCACAGGCCCGCGTCGTACTCCAGCAGCGTCCGGTAGTTGCCGAGGCCGTACCCCGATTCCTGCGCGGTGCCGGGCTGGGGGCTGACCGAGGCCCAGGTGTTCCACAGCAGCGGGAAGAGGAAGATGACGGCCAGACCTCCGGCGACGACGTAGTACGGCGTACGGCCGAGGGTGCGGGACAGCACGGTCGGTCCCCTCTCCTGGGGTCTCATGACTCGTCGGCGCGGCGCAGACCGCGGAACTGGAGGGCGTTGAGCAGGAGCAGCACGGCCAGCACGATGATCGACAGGGCGGCGGCGGTGCCGAGGTTCAGCCGCTGGAAGGCCTCGCGGTAGATCAACTGCACGACGGTGACGGTGGTGTTGTCCGGGCCGCCCTTGGTGAGGATGAAGAACTGGTCGAAGGCGAGCAGCGATCCCGTCACGCACAGGAGCAGGGTGAGCGCGAGGGACGGGCGCAGCAGGGGCAGCGTGATGGAGCGGAAGATCTGGGCCCGGCTCGCGCCGTCCATCCGCGCCGCCTCGTACACCTCGTGCGGGATGCGTTGCAGACCCACCAGCAGGATCAGCATGTAGAAGCCGGCGAACTTCCAGACGATGAGGAACACCGTCGACAGCAGTGCGGCGGTCGGTGTCCCGAGGAAGGACACCTCGTCGTCGGCGAGGCCGAGCCCTCGCAGGATGTCGCTCAGCGGTCCGGTGGTCGGGCTGTACAGCCCCCAGAAGAGCAGGGAGGCGGAGGCCAGGCCCAGGGCGCCGGGCAGGAAGTACACCGTACGGAAGAAGCCGACGCCGGGCCGTGACTCCTGGACGAGCAGGGCGAGCAGCAGGGCCAGGCCGAGGAGGACGACGGTGACGACGCCGGTGTAGAGGAGCGTGAAGCGGACGGCGGGCCAGAACAGCGGGGCGTCGGTGATGTCGGTGTAGTTCTCGGGGGCGTTGACGCCCCGGTCGCCGGTGAGCAGCGGCCAGTCGCTGAGGGACATCTGCCCGACGAGGAGCAGGGGCAGCACGAAGAAGACGATGACGAACACGGCGGTGGGAGCCGCGTAGGCCAGCCCCTGGGCCTTGCGGGACCGCCACCGGGGCGCCGACGCGCGGGGCGGGCGGCCCCGGTGTGCGTCGGGCGGGGCCCGGTGCGCGGTCGGCTCGGACTCGGCCACCTTCACCTGCATGCCTCTCCTCCGAAGTGACCTCGTCCGCGATGTGAGCTCACTCAGTCGGCGAGCGACTCGCTGACCGCGTCGTTGTCCTGGTCCACGGACTTGCCGTCACCGAAGACGGCGTCCCGCATCAGCGTCAGCCAGGGCCCGTTGGGGTCGTTGAAGGTCTGGCCGAACTTCAGCGCGTACGGGGTGTGGCCGTCGGCGACGAGTTCGTTGATGGCGACGAGACGGGGGTCGGCGTCGGAGTGCTTGTTGGATGCCAGGTCGGTGCGGGCCACGACGTCCTTGTGGGCGGCGACGACATCGACCTGGGCCTTGTCGCCGAGGGTCCAGGCGAGGAAGTTCCAGGCCTGGTCGGCCTTCTCGCTGGTCGCGGCGATACCGATGGCGTCGCCGCCGACGAAGGTGGACTTCCCGCCGTCGGGGCCCGGGATGGGGGCGACCCCGAGGTCCATGTCCTCGGGCATCAGCCCGAGCGTGGTCGACGGCATGGGCATGACCCCGACCTTGCCCTTCGGGAAGATCCCGGTCCAGGTCGTGCCCGTCTCGTCCTTCGCGCCGGGCGCCACGATGTCGTCGTCGACCCAGCCCCGGTAGGTGTCGTAGACCTTCTTGGCGGTGGCGGAGGCGAGCCGTGCCTCGGTGCCGTCCTCGTTCAGCACCTCCTCGCCCCCGGCCCAGATGGACGGCCACCAGGTGAAGACGCCGCAGCCACCGCAGTTGCCGCCGAAGAAGGTCCCGTCGACGCCGCCGCCCAGCGCGTCCACGGCCCTCGCCTGCTCGTCCCACTCGGCCAGGGTCGAGGGCGGCTTCTCGGGGTCGAGCTTCGCCTTGCGGTAGAGGTCCTTGTTGTAGAAGAGCACCGACAGATCGAGGGTGTGCGGCACCACGTACTTCTTGTCCTCGTACGTGCCGGCCTTGATGTGCGACTGGGCGAGGTGCTCGGCGAAGGGCAGTGCGTCGATACGTTCGGTGAGGTCGGCGAAGAGGGCGCTGGAGGTGTAGTTCGGCACGAAGACCACGTCGGAGGCGAACAGGTCGGGCAGGTCCCGGGAACCGGCGGCGGCGCCGACCTTGGCCTGGTAGTCGTCGGTGGGGACGACGGTCAGCTCGACCTTGTTCTTGTGGCTCGCGTTGTACGCCTTGACCAGGGCCTCGCTCTGCGGTCGGGTCGCGGCCCGGGTCCACATCGTCAGCGTGGCGCCGTCGTCGACGCCGGTGGCGTTCGCCGCTCCGCCGTCCTTGCCGCCGCCGTCCTTGCCGCCGTCCCCCGACCCGCAGGCGGTGACCAGGCTCGCGGCGGCGAGCAGTGCGACGGCGCCTGTGACGAGGCGGCTCGCGCGGCCACGTGGTCCGACCGTGCTCCCCATGTTCGTTCCCCCTTGCGCGAAGTGATGTCGCGGAGTGATGTCACAGAGCGGTGGCGCTGAACGGTGGCAGTGCACGGCGGCGGTGCACAGTGGCGGTGCACGGGTGACGGAGACGAAAGAAACCGAAAAGGCTTTCTGAGACGCTAGGACGCACCCGAATGCCCGTCAATCCCCTTGCAGAGAGCGGTTGTCGATGGCTCACAGAAACCCGTGGCAGCATCCTGACCGAAACGTTTCCCGTAAAGTTCCGGATGGGGCGTGCCATGCTCGGCGAGGTCGGCACGCGTGGCGAGACAGGAGACTCACCCATGGCACAGGCCACCGGCCCCTCTCGTTCACAGCCCGCCACGCTCGGCGACGTCGCCCGGCTGGCGGGCGTCTCGATCGCCACGGCGTCCAAGGCCCTCAACGGCCGCAGCCAGGTCCGCGCGGAGACCAGACAGCGGGTCGTCGAGGCCGCCGAGCGGCTGTCGTTCCGGCCCAACCAGGTGGCGCGCGGTCTGCTCGCCGGACGCACCGGCACCGTCGGGCTGATCACCAGCGATCTGGAGGGCAGATTCGGCATACCGATCCTGATGGGCGCCGAGGACGCCTTCGGCGCGGGCGAGGTCGCGGTCTTCCTGTGCGACGCGCGCGGCGACGCGATCCGTGAACAGCACCATCTGCGGGCCCTGTTGGGCCGTCGCGTCGACGGTCTCATCGTGGTCGGCAGCCGCACCGACCCGCGTCCCTCCCTGGGCCGCGAACTGCCCGTCCCGGTCGTCTACGCCTACGCCCCCTCCGACGACCCGGAGGACTTCTCCGTCGTCCCGGACAGCGTCGGCGCCGGCCGGATGGCCGTGGACCACCTCCTCGCCTGCGGCCGCACCCGGATCGCCCACATCACCGGCGACCCCGGCTATCTCGCGGCCCAGGACCGGGCCGAGGGGGCGCGGGCCGCGCTCGCCGACGCCGGTCTCGCCCTGATCGGCGAACCCCGGTTCGGCGCCTGGTCGGAGGGCTGGGGGCGGGCCGCCACCGCCATGCTCCTCGACCGCCATCCCGACATCGACGCCGTCCTGTGCGGCAGCGACCAGATCGCCCGGGGTGTCATGGACGTCCTGCGCGAGCGCGGCCACCGTGTTCCCGACGACATCGCGGTCATGGGCTTCGACAACTGGCAGATCATGACCGCCGGTTCACGCCCGCCCCTGACCAGCGTCGACATGAACCTCGAACAGGTCGGCCGGGTCGCCGCCCACGCCCTGTTCACCGCGATCGCCGGCACCGCCCGCACCGGGGTCGACACCCTCCCCTGCAAGGTGGTGATCAGGGGATCCACGGCACCGCTGTCGTGACGGGGGCGAGGGCGGGGACGGGGACGGGGACGGGGACGGGGACGGGGAGAGCATGGCACTGAGCCGCGATCCGAGCCGGGGACGAGACCGGGCCGGGGGCGGGAGCCGGGGCTCAGGACGAAGCCGCTCCGGGCCGGCCGCGGCCCCATGGGCCCCCTCAGAGCAGCGGGACCACCCGTCCCGAAAGCTCACGCGCCCGTGACGCGCTCGGCGCTTCCTCACCCCGCCCCCGGCCGGGGGCGAACCGCTCTCAGCGCGATGTCGGGGCGATTCCCCCAGGCATGCCGTCAGGGCCCCCGACGCCGCTTCCGCGCTGCTGGAGCCGGCCCGCGCCGCCGACCTCGTGTTCGTCGGACGCGACGAGGCGGAGCGGCTCTGGGGCACCCGCACGGCACGGGACGTCCGCGACCTGCTCGGCCCCGGCCCGGTCCTGGTCGTCAAGGACGCCGGACACGGAGCGACGGCGTACGGCGCCGACGGCGAGGAGACCTTCGTCCCCACCCCCGCCACCCGGGTCGTCGAACGCGTCGGGGCCGGCGACGCCTTCGCCGCCGGCTATCTCGCGGCCCTCCTGGAAGGCCGCACCCCCGCGCACGGACTGCGCCTGGGCCACCTCGCCGCCGCCGCGACGCTCGGCACCCGGGAGGACGTCCCCAGCGACCTGACCCGCACCGCCCTCGACCCCCACCTCACCCTCGACCCCGCGACCTGGTCCACCCTGCGCCTGTCCTGACCCCGGCCGTGCCCGGGGTCTAGCGGGACTCGGCCAGATACCCGCGTGCCAGCTCACCCGCCCGCCCGAACCAGTCGGTGAGCAGGGCCAGTTCGTCGGCCGAGTACTGGGCGAAGAGTTCGGCTAGACGGGCGTAGAACGGGCCGTAGACGGCCAGCACCCGCTCGGCGGCGTCCGGGACCGCGACCACGCGGACCCGGCGGCGGTCGGCGGGATCCGGCTGCCGGGTCACGAAGCCGCCGCGCTCCAGGCGGTTGAGGACGCCCGTCACCGCCCCCGTGGTGACATGGGCGCGCCCGGCCAGATCCCCGGCGGTGACCGGCGTGTCCCCGGCCTCCATGACGTACGCGAAGCAGACGAGGTCCGTGACGCTCAGTCCGAGCTTCCGGGCGAACTCCTGCTGGCCGACGATCATCGTCGCGATCAGGCCGTCCATGGCGCTGATCGCGCCAGGGACGGTGGGACGGCGTTCGGCCTCCATTGATATTTGCCTCCGGGGCAGGCTAAATTCCTTACTCGCTAAGACATCATAGTCCGGCGCCATGGGCGTGGCCGCGGCATGCCGTGGAACGGCACGGCGCGCGAGGGGAGCAGACACGTGAGTCTTCACGATGACGGTCACACCGTCGCCGGCTGGACCGGCACCGCCATCGGCACCGCGGGATCGGCGGCGCTCGGCCTGGGCGTCTGCGGCTGGACCCCGGGTTTCTTCCTGGGCACCGCCGTCTCGGTACTGGCACTCCTGGTCACCTGGGGCCTGCACCTCGCCGGCTGGGGCAAGCCGCCGGGCCCCCGCCCCCGGGACCAGTGGAGCCCCCGGGTCCGCGACCGCTCCGCGCGCGGCGGCCACGTGGACTGCCTCGGCTGCCGCCTGGCCGGCCGCCGCCGCACCCCGGCCCCGCTCCCGGCCGTACCCGGACCTGCCACCAGCCCCGACGGCATCGACACCGGCACCGTGACCGTCACGGTCCGGGCGGGCGACCAGTCGCCCTGATCGGACAGTAAACGCTTACCGTCATCGAGGGCCCTGGTTCGCGGACCGTGACCCCCGACCCTCGTCCCATGCAGTAACGTCGAGGCGTGACGGTCAATGAGAACGGTCGCCGGAGCAGCCCAGAACCCAGTGGGGCCAGGCGTCGTCGGAACAGCGCCTCGGGCGGCGAGCGGCCCAGCACGATCCGGGACGTCGCCGCTCAGGCCGGGGTGTCCGTAGCAACCGTTTCCCGCACACTGGCCGGCAACTACCCGGTGTCCACCGAGACCAGGGCCCGGGTCATGGCGGCCGTCGAGTCGCTGCACTACGTGGTGAACGTCCACGCCAAGGCCCTCTCCGGCCGGGTCGCGGGCCCCGTCGCCCTGGTCATCAAGGACATCACCGGTCCCTCCTTCGCCCATGTCGCGGCGGGGGTGGAGCAGGCCGCCGCCGACCGGGGCCGGCTGAGCCTGGTGTGTGCAACGCACGACGACGTGGCCCGCGAGAACGACCTGGTCCAGCTGATGCGCGAGCAGCACGCGGCCGCGGTCCTCCTCGTCGGCGGGGCCCCGCAGGACGCGGCGTACCGGCGGCGGATGGCCGAGTACGCGACGGCGCTGGACGCGGCGGGCTCCCGGCTGGTGCTGGTGGGCCGCCCGCCGCTGCCCGGCGATCTGCCGGTCACGGTGGTGCAGTACGACAACCGGGGCGGAGCCTTCCAGGCCACCGACCATCTGCTGAGCGCCGGTCACCGGCGCGTCCTCTTCCTGGGCGGAATCCCCGGGCTGAGCACCTCCGAGCAGCGCCGGGACGGCTTCCTGCACGCGCTGCGCGCCCACGGGGTGGCGCCCGCCGGGGAGTTGGAGCTGCCCGGCCCGTACACCCGGGTCTCGGGCTATCAGCGCACCCGGGAGGCGCTGGCGGCCGGCCTGGGGTTCACGGCGGTCTTCGCGGGCACCGACATGGTGGCCACGGGGGCGCTGGCCGCGCTGCGCGAGGCGGGGCTCGACGTCCCCGGTGACATCTCCCTGGTCGGCTTCGACGACGTCCCGTTCGCCGCCGACCTCTCCCCCGCGCTGACCACGGTGCGGGTGCCGTACGAGGATCTGGGGCGCACGGCGGTCCGGTTGGCGCTGGAGCGCGAGGAGCGCCTCGGGGGCGACGACCACGTGGTGCTGAGCACGCAGTTGGTGATCCGTCAGTCGGTACGCACGCTTTCGTGACCGTACGCACCGGTCGGTGACGGCGGGGCGGCGTAGCAACCCCCGTACCTTCACGGGAACTTGACGAGCCGTCTGCCCTCCGTAGGGCCTGGAGCGGCATCAGGTCAACCGTCCCGGACTATTGACTCGGATCACCTCAGTGGCGATTCTCGTCACATCGCTTGTGCCAGCCATGACAAACGGGCTATGGCGCCGTGGGTGTTGACACGTCCCGGAACGGTCTGGCCGATCGACCGCGCAATCCCCCGACCGAGGACGTGAGTGATGACCAGGACTCCGCGCGCCCATCGCAGACGCAGACCCCTCATGGTGCTGGCGCTGTTCCTCACCGCGATGGGCATGCTGCTCAGCCCGTCGTCGAGTTCGGCCGCCACCGGCGAATGGTGGCTGCCCACCTCCCGGCCGTCGCCCGACTCCCAGATCAACGTGACGGGCGAGCCGTTCAAGGGGACCGACTCGGCGGGTGACGTGCGCGGGTTCGTCGACGCGCACAACCACCTGTTCTCCAACGAGGCGTTCGGCGGCCGGCTCATCTGCGGCAAGGTGTTCTCGACGTCCGGTATCGCCGACGCGCTGAAGGACTGTCCCGAGCACTACCCGGACGGCAGTCTCGCGATCTTCGACTACATCACCCACGGCGGCGACGGCAAGCACGACCCGGTCGGCTACCCGACGTTCAAGGACTGGCCGGCGTACGACTCGATGACGCACCAGGCCAACTACTACGCCTGGATCGAGCGCGCCTGGCGCGGCGGTCAGCGGGTGCTGGTCAACGACCTGGTCACCAACGGGATGATCTGCTCGATCTACCCGTTCAAGGACCGCAGTTGCGACGAGATGACCTCGATCCGGCTGCAGGCGAAGCTGACGTACGCGCTCCAGGACTACATCGACGCGCAGTACGGCGGCACCGGCAAGGGCTGGTTCCGGATCGTCACCGACAGTGCGCAGGCCCGTGAGGTGATCAAGCAGGGCAAGCTCGCCGTCGTCCTGGGCGTGGAGACCTCCGAGCCGTTCGGCTGCAAGCAGATCCTCGACATCCCGCAGTGCTCCAAGGAGGACATCGACGAGGGCCTCGACGAGCTGTACGACCTGGGTGTGCGCAGCATGTTCCTGTGCCACAAGTTCGACAACGCGCTGTGCGGCGTCCGCTTCGACGAGCACGGTCTCGGTACGGCGATCAACGTCGGCCAGTTCCTGTCGACGGGCACCTTCTGGCAGACGGAGAAGTGCAAGGGCCCGCAGAAGGACAACCCGATCGGCGGCGCGGCGACGGAGGCCGAGGAGGATCTGCCGGCGGGCACCGAGGTCCCGGAGTACGACGCGGACGCGCAGTGCAACGTACGGGGGCTGACCGATCTCGGTGAGTACGCCGTGCAGGGCATGATGCAGCGCAAGATGATGCTCGAGATCGACCACATGAGCGTCAAGGCCACCGGCCAGGTCCTGGACATGTTCGAGGCCGCGTCCTACCCGGGCGTGCTGTCCTCGCACAGCTGGATGGACCTGAACTGGACCGAGCGGGTCTACTCCCTCGGCGGTTTCGTCGCCCAGTACATGCACGGCTCCGAGGAGTTCAGCGCGGAGGCCAAGCGTACGGACGCGCTGCGGACCAAGTACGACGTGGGCTACGGCTACGGCACCGACTTCAACGGCATCGGCGACCACCCGGCCCCGCGCGGCGCCGACACCTCCAACCCGGTGACGTACCCCTTCAAGAGCGTCGACGGCGGCTCGACCGTCGACAAGCAGACCACCGGTCAGCGCACGTGGAACTACAACACCGACGGCGCGGCCCATGTCGGCATGATCCCGGACTGGATCGAGGACATCCGGCTCGTCGGCGGCCAGGGCGTCGTGGACGACCTCTTCAAGGGCGCCGAGTCCTACCTCGGCACCTGGGGCGCATCGGAGGCCCACCAGGCCGGTGTGAACCTCGCCCAGGGGAAGACGGCGACGGCCGGCGCGTCCGAGTCGAACCCCGTCACCAGCTACCAGCCCGGCCGGGCCGTGGACGGTGACGGCGGCACGCGCTGGGCGAGCGACTGGAGCGACTCCCAGTGGTGGAAGGTGGACCTCGGCACCTCGCGCACGATCAAGAAGGTCACCCTGGACTGGGAGCGGGCCTACGGCAAGGCGTACCAGATCGACGTCTCGACGGACGGGTCGACCTGGAAGACCGTGTGGTCCACGACCGCCGGTGACGGTGGGCTGGACACGGCCAAGTTCGCCGGTGTGACGGCCAGATATGTTCGAATGCTGGGGACCGACCGCGGCACGGACTGGGGTTACTCCCTCTACGAGGTCGGCGTCTACAGCGGCTGACCGCACCACCACGGGGGAAGAGAGATCCACATGGCACGCTTGCCATCGGCCGAGCGGCGCAGACAGCTCACCGAGGCCGCGATCCGCGCGATGACCCGGGACGGCGTCCCCAGGACGACGACCCGGTCCATCGCGGCCGAGGCAGGCGTGTCCCTGAGCGTCTTCCACTACTGCTTCGAGTCGAAGCAGGAACTGCTGGAATCCGTCATCACCACCATCACCGGGCACTATGTGACGCTGGTGCGGGAGGCGATCACACCCCGGGAGACGCTCAGGGAGACCGTCCGGGCCGGTTTCCAGGCGTACTGGGACCATGTCTCCGCCCACCCGGGCGAGCACATGCTCACCTACGAGCTGACCCAGTACGCCCTGCGCGAGCCCGGGTTCGAGCACCTGGCGCGGCGGCAGTACGAGTTGTACCGCGCCACCTACGCCGAGCTGATCGAGCAGCTGCGGCTGTCCATGGGGTTCGAACTGGCCGTGCCCGTGCCCGTGCTGGCCCGCTATCTGGCCGCCATGACGGACGGCCTCACCCTGAACTTCCTGGTCCTCGGCGACGACACGGCCTGGACGGACATCCTCGACACGATCACCGACCACGTGGCCGGCCTAGTGCGCGAGGAGGTCCGGCCGTAGCTCCCGTCCGCCCGGCCTCAGCGGGCCGAGGCGGCGATCAGCTGGTCGAGCAGGGCGATCAGGACGTCACGGCACGAGGTGCGTTCCCTGGCGTCGAAGAGCAGCACAGGCGTGTTCTCGGGCAGGGCCAGGGACTCGCGGATCTCGTCCGGCCCGTACGGATGCTCGCCGTGGAAGCCGTTGACGCCGATGACGAACGGGATCTTGCGGCGTTCGAAGAAGTCGATGGCGGCGAAGCTGGACTCGGGCCGGCGCACGTCGACCAGGACGACGGCGCCGAGGGCGCCGATCGCGAGGTCGTTCCACATGAACCAGAACCGCTGCTGTCCGGGCGTGCCGAACAGATAGAGCACGAGGTCCTGGCCGATGCTGATCCGGCCGAAGTCGAGGGCCACCGTCGTGGCGTTCTTCTCCGGAATGCCGTCGAGGTCGTCGACGCCGAGACCGGCCGTGGTGAGGGGTTCCTCGGTGCGCAGCGGGGCGATCTCGCTGACCGACCCGACCATGGTCGTCTTTCCCACGCCGAATCCTCCGGCGATGAGGATCTTCACCGTGTCGGGAGCCGAAATCCCCTGGGGGGTGGGGTCAGAGCCGGCCAAGACCGTCCCTCACTTTCTTCAGCAGGTCCAGGTCGGTGGTGCGGGAGATCATGCGGGGCTGGCGGACGCTGATCCGGCCCGCCTCCTGCAGATCGCAGAGCATGATGGCGACCACGCTCACCGGCAGGTCGAGGCCGGTGGCCAGCTCCGCCACCACGATCGGCTTGGCGCACAGCCTGAGGATCCGCGCGTGCTCGGGCTGCGGCCGGGTGCCGCCGACCGGCTGCGGGTCCACTGCCGCCACCATGGTGATGAGGGTGAAGTCGCCACGGGCGGGCCGGGTCCGGCCGCCCGTCAGGGTGAACGGGCGAACCAGCCGGCCCGCCGCGTCGCCTCCGTTCACCTCACTCGCCGCTGTCGGCCGCGACGACACCGGCGCGCGGCGCCGCGCTGAGGTGCTCGCCGATCTTCTTCACCAGCATGTTCATCTGGTACGCCACCACGCCGACGTCCGCGCCCTGCCGGGTCAGCACGGCGAGGTTGGCGCCGGGTCCGGCGTTGGTGAGGATGAGGAAGGCGTTGCCCATCTCGATGAGCAACTGGCGTACGGGACCGCCGCGGAAGTCCATGCTGACGCCCTTGCTGAGGCTCATCAGGCCGGACGCGGTCGCCGCGAGCCGCTCGGCGTCGTCGCGCAGGAACGCGGTGGATTTGCTGACGACCAGTCCGTCCTCGGAGAGCACGACGGCGTGGTCGACCTCGGCGACCCGGTCCACCAGTCCGGTGAGCAGCTGGTCGAGCTGGCTGTGCGTGGCGGGGATGGGGCGTGTCATCTGTGTGTCCTTCAATGAGCGGTCTGCGTGGGGAGTCGAGGGGCCGTCAGGTACCGGAGGCGGGGATGCGGTCTCCTGGGTCTTCGGATGCGGATTCCTCCCCTGGTGCGTACTCGGTTTCCGCTTCGTCGTCACGTGCCTGGAGCGTTCCGCGCTGGAACCCGGCGAGCGAGGAGGCCGCGCGCTCGGCCGTGAAGTCGTCGGCGTCGCCGTCCGGGCAGGGCCCCGTCTCCTCCTTCAGCTCGGCGGCCAGGCTGGTCTGCGGGATCCGGCGGGGCAGCGGCATCGGGGTGCCCTTCTTGCCCGTCGGGGGCTTCCTGACGGCGGCCGGCCGGGTGCCGTTCGCTTCCTCGACGGCGTCGGCGGTCCGCCCGTGCGCTGCGGGCCGCTCCTGCGGAACGCGGTCCCGGTCCTCCCGTGCGGGTTCGGTCTCCGGCTCCGCCGCGGCGGCCGCGACCCGGGCGGCCACGAGCGAGGCGCGTACGGGCGGTTCGGCCGCCGCGGTGCCATCCTCGTCGGGGGCGGGGGCCTCGCGGACCACGATCTCGTCCGGGATCAGCACGATCGCGGTGGTGCCGCCGTACGGCGAGGCGCGCAGGGTGACCGCGATGCCGTGCCGGGTGGCGAGCCGGGCGATGACGAACATGCCGAGCCGGAGGTCGTCGGCGAGCGCGACCACGTCGAACTGCGGGGGCACCGCCAGCTGGGTGTTGAAGGCGGCGTAGTCCTCCTCGGACATGCCGAGCCCCCGGTCCTCCACTTCGAGGGCGAGCCCCTTGGCGACGGTCGCGGCGCGGACGCTCACGGGGCTGGGCGCGGGCGAGTACGTGGTCGCGTTGTCGATCAGCTCGGCGAGGAGGTGGATCACGTCGGCCACGGCGGGCGGGGCGATCCACACGTCGTCGTCGGCGTGCACCTCGACCCGCTGGTACTCGGCGACCTCGCCGACGGCGCTGCGCAGGATGTCGATCAGGGCGACCGGTTCGGTCCAGCTGCGGCCGGGTCGCTCGCCGCTGATGATGACCAGGTTCTCCTCGTAGCGGCGCAGCTGGCTCGCGGTGGAGTCCAGCTCGTAGAGGCCCTTGAGGATCTCCGGGTCCTGGTGCTGGCGCTCCAGTTTGTCGAGCTTGGTGAGCTGGAGGTTGACGAGGTTCTGGCTCTGCCGGGCGATGCCGAGGATGACGCGCTGGAAGCCGCGCCGGGTGTCGGCGAGTTCGACGGCGGTGTGCACGGCGGTGCGCTGGGCGGCATTGAACGCCTTGGCGACCTGGCCGAGTTCGTCGGTGCCGTAGTCCAGCGGGGCCGCGGCCTCGTCCACGTCGATCTTCTCGCCCCGGTCGAGGCGGGCCACCACATCGGGCAGCCGGTGCTCGGCGAGGCTGAGGGTGGCCGTCCTGAGGCCGGTGAGCCGGCGGGACAGGGAGCGGGTGATGCGCCAGGACATCACGACGCACAGCAGCAGCGCGGCGAGTCCGCCGGCGCTCAGCGAGCCGGCCGTGATCAGCAGACTGCGCGCCTCCTCGCTGCTGCGCGCCAGCAGTCCCTGGGTCTGCTCACGGATCAACTGCTCGTACTGGGTGGACAGTTTCGCCATCGCGGCGTTCCAGCGCGCCTGCTCCTTGGGCAGTTCGGTCCGGCGGGACTCCCCGCTGCCCTTCGTCCGTGCCGCGAGGACCTGGTCCTCCACGGCCTGCAGCCCCTGCCAGTCCCGGCCCTGGACGATCCGCTCGACCCGGATCTTCACCTCGCCCTCCAGAGAGGGGACGAGCTGGTTGTCGACGAGCCAGCGGCGGGCGTTGACCACCTGGACGAAGCGGTCCCGGGTCGGCTCGTCGAGCTGTCCCGAGGGCCAGTTGAGGGTGAGGATCGCGTCTTCCTGGGAGACCAGCTCGGCGGCCTGCGCGACGGTGACCAGCGGGCCGGCCTGCGAGGTGAGGTCGCCGTCGTCGACCTGGGCGAGCTGCTGGAAGGCGTGGATCTGGCCGTCGATGATCGAGCTGTAGTGGTCCAGGGCCTGCTCGGGCGTGATGTCGGTGGGGTTGTCCACCTGGTCGCGGTAGTACTCCAGGCTGTTCGACGCGCCGAGAACGGAGTACAGCTGGTCGCCGATGCGCTCGGGGGCGTCCTCGATCTCGCTCGCGCGGCGGTCCAGCTTGGCGACCGCCGCGTCGGTCTCGCGGCGCTGCTGCTCCAGGGCGTCCATGGAGCTGCCGGGGGACGCCATGTAGGCGGCCGACAGGGCGCGCTCGCGCTGCAGGGCGAGGGTCGCGTCGGTTCCCATCGCGCCGGTGGACTTGCTCAG
Source organism: Streptomyces sp. NPDC001868 (assembly GCF_040297125.1). Taxonomy (NCBI): domain Bacteria; kingdom Bacillati; phylum Actinomycetota; class Actinomycetes; order Kitasatosporales; family Streptomycetaceae; genus Streptomyces; species Streptomyces sp. NPDC001868. Next base: position 129,113 of record NZ_JBEOYO010000006.1, read on the forward strand.
GCCGGTCTGCGTCCGCAGCCGCAGTCCCTCCGAGAACATCTGGGTCGTCGTCACACCCCAACTCACGGCCAGCGTGACGCCGGGGATCAGTGCCAGGAGGATCAGCGAGAGACGTATGGAGCCGAGACGGCGCCGGGCGCCGGTCCGTGAGGGCATCGTCGTCCTTGGGCGGTTGGCGGGGAGCGGAAGGGATCGGAAGCTGGGGCGACAGGGGTCCGGGGATGGTGGGTGGACACCTGTCAGTGGGGCGCACAGGGGATGCGCAGGATGTTATCCGCACAAGTGAGCGCACGTCGCAGGGGTGGTCGGAAGTTTGGCGTCGCCGTTACACGACCGTTCCGGATGCTTGGGTTCCGTGGTGCGGTCATGCCCGAACGGAAGGTTCCGTTTGTCCGTGCGCGGCGGCTCGGGGAGCTCGGCCGGCCGGTGGTCCCGCAGGGGTCCGGACGCCGCACGTCAACGGGTCCCGTTCGCCGCGAACTCGGCGACTCCGTCGATGTTCTTCCTGGTCACGAACGCGGGGCCGGTGAGCACGGGCTCGACGCCGCCGCCGCTGGTGTTGCCGTTGGTCCGGTAGAGCCACAGCCCGTCGACCGCGAGATAGCCCTGGAGGTACGGCTGCTGGTCCACGGCGAACTGGATGTCGCCGCGCTTCACCGCGTCGACCAGGTCCTTGTTGAGGTCGAAGGTGGCGACCTTCGCCTTGCTGTTCGCGTCGTCCACCGAGTCCACGGCGGCGAGGGCGAACTGCGCCCCGAGCGTGACGACCTCGTCGATGGTCGGGTCCTGGCGGAGCTTGGCGGCGATCGAGCCGGTCACCGCGTCCATGTCGGTGCCGTCCACGTACAGGTTCTCGGTCTGTCCGCCGAAGGTCTTCCGCACCCCGGCGCAGCGGGCCTCCACGGCGACGTTGCCGCGCTCGTGGATGACGCACAGGGCATGCTTGGCGGCGCGGGCGTCGAGTTCGTCGCCGAGCGCCCGGCCGGCGACGCTCTCGTCCTGGCCGAAGAAGCCCAGCAGTCCCTGGGTCTGCCAGGCGTCGATACCGGAGTTGAGGCCGACCACGGGTATGCCGGCGGCGCGGGCCTCGGCGACCGCGCCCCGCATCGCCTGCGGCTTGGCCAGGGTCACCGCGATGCCGTCGACCTTGTCGGCGATCGCGTCGCGCACCAGCTTCGCCTGTCCCGCGGCGTCGGGGTCGCTGACGAAGGTCAGTTCGATGCCGTCCTTTGCGGCAGCGACCTCCGCGCCCTTGCGGACGAGGTCCCAGAAGGCGTCCCCCTCGGCGCTGTGGGTGATCAGCGCGACCTTCATCCCGCCGCCCGGGGCGCCCGAGGTGTCCGTGTCCGAATCGGTGTCCGATCCGCCGAGCACCGAGCAGCCGGCGACGGTCAGGAAGACGGCGGCGGCGAGCGCCGTGGCACGGAAGGCCGTGAAGATCCTCTGGGGCGCGGGGGGTGGATTCATGGGGGCGCGGCACCTCGCTGTGCGACCGGGGTGGGAGGTCTGGAGAAGGCGAAGTCGCCGCCGTCACCGCGATGACGTGCGGTGACTGGCTGACTTTCGCTGGGCGGAGCCAATCGTGTGTGACACCCGGTAGTCAAGTGAACAACAAAATCGATGTGTTGCTGTGACAGCCCGTTTCTGACCTGCGCACACGTGTCAACGACCGCCACGGATCCCGGCCCGGGAACATGGACCGTTCCACCCCGCGCCCGGGGGTCGATTCTCGGCCACGCCCGGCCCCGGCTCGAAGTTCCGTTCTCTTGGCCGAAATTCACTCCGAGAGTCGGCAACCTCCGCACGTCCGGCGGCGACTGCTCGGCTGACGACCATCCCCCCGCATGAACGGAAGCGACGCGTGAGAGACAACGACGGCAAGGCCCGCCACCGCAGGAGGAAGACCGCCCTCGTGGCCGGAGTCCCGCTCGCCCTGGCCGCCGCCGGGACCATGGCGTACGGCGCGGTCTTCGGCGTGTTCGGCAAGGACGCCGAGCCCCTGGCCGCCGCCGCCGGCCCCTCCTGGGCCGCCGAGTCCGCCGACGGCTTCGCCTCGGTGAACGCGCTGGGCCAGAACGGGACCTACGGCGGCCGGGACGGCAAGACGGTGACCGTGCGGACCCTGGCCGACCTGGAGAAGTACGCGACCGCCGCCGAGCCGTACGTCATCGTCGTGGCCGGGACGATCAACATGAACCCGGTGGGCAAGGAGATCAAGGTCAAGTCCGACAAGACGATCGTCGGCTCCGGGACCTCGGGCCATATCGTCGGCGGCGGCTTCTTCCTCGGCTCCGGCGTCCACAACGTCATCATCCGCAACCTGACGATCCGTGACTCCTACCAGGGCATCTGGAACGACAAGGACCACGACTTCGACGCCGTCCAGATGGACGGCGCCCACCACGTCTGGATCGACCACAACGATCTGCGGCACATGGCCGACGGCCTCATCGACAGCCGCAAGGACACCACCTACGTCACGGTGTCCTGGAACAAGCTGAGCCAGAACAACAAGACCTTCGGCATCGGCTGGACCGAGAACACCACCGCCGATCTGACGATCCACCACAACTGGCTCCGCGAGACCGAGCAGCGCAACCCCTCCACCGACAACGTGGCCCACGCGCACCTGTACAACAACTTCCTGGAGGACGTGTCCGGCACGGACATCAAGTCGTCGTACGGCAACTACGCGCGCGGCAAGACCAAGATGGTCCTGGAGAACAGCTACTTCCAGGGCATGAACAACCCGGTCACCAAGGACTCCACGGCGGCCCTGGTCCAGCGCGGCAACGTCTTCTCCGGCACCTCCGGCCGCAACGAGAGCGGCGGCACTGCCTTCGACCCGAAGACGTACTACAGCTACACCCTCGACAAGACGGCCGACGTGCCCGCGCTCCTCAAGTCCAGTACGGGGCCGAGGAGTTCGATCGGCACGACAGCGACGACCAAGGCCGCCGCGGCCACCACGCTCACCGTCGCCAAGGACGGCAGCGGCCAGTACACCAGCGTGCAGAAGGCCGTCGACGCGGTGCCCGCGAACAACGCCTCGCGGGTCGTCATCTCCGTCAAGCCCGGCACCTATCGGGAGGTCGTCAAGGTGCCCGCCAACAAGCCGCACGTCACCATCCAGGGCTCGGGGGCGAGCCGCAAGGACACGACGATCGTGTACGGCAACGCGGCCGGGACACCGAAGCCGGACGGCTCGGGCGGCTACGGCACACCAGGCAGCGCCACCATGTCCATCCAGTCCGACGACTCCCAGGTACGCAACCTGACCGTCACCAACGACTTCGACGAGGCGGCGAACCAGTCCGTCAACGGACATCAGGCGGTGGCACTGCTGACGCAGGCCGACCGGATCGTCCTCGACGGGGTCATCGTCAACGGCGACCAGGACACCCTGGAACTGGAGACGGCCGCCAGTGACAAGCTCGGCCGGGTCTACATCACCAACTCCTACATCACAGGCAACGTCGACTTCATCTTCGGCCGGGCCACGGTGGTCGTCGACAGGTCGGTCATCACCGTGAAGAAGCGCTGGGACGGCTCCTCCGGCGGATACATCACCGCGCCGAGCACGCCCGCGAACCGCAAGGGCATCCTGATCAACCGCTCCACCGTCAACGGTGACGTGTCCGCCGCCAGCTTCTCCCTCGGCCGCAACTGGCACCCCGGCGGCTCCACGACCGTCGACCCGCAGACCACGGTCCGCAACAGCACCCTCAGTGCGGCGGTGAGGCCCAAGCCCTGGTCCGACATGGGCGGCTTCTCCTGGAAGGACGACCGCTTCGCCGAGTACAAGAACACCGGCCCGGGTTCGGGCCCCGCGAGCGCCGACCGGCCGCAACTGACGGACGCGCAGGCCGCTGACCAGGAGGTCGCGGACTGGCTGGGCGGCTGGACGCCCGGCGCCTGACGCTCCCCCGCACCACGGGAACACCACGAGAGACGCACCGCCCCGGTTTTCTGTTATCTCCCCCGGGGCCGGTGCGTCTCCTGTTCGTAGCCGCCCGCGCGGGCCGACGCGGGCACGAGCCGCGACCCAGTACCCGAGACCCGAGGACCTCCCACGTGACAGCACAGATCAGCCGCCGGAGCACGCTGAAGATCGCCGGTATCGCCGCGGGCGCGGCGGGCCTGGGAGTCGGCACGGGCCTGGCGGCGACGCCCGCCTCCGCGGCGGGCGGCGCCTTCGCGCACCCCGGTCTGCTCCACACCGGGGCGGACCTCGCCCGGATGGCGGCCCAGGTGAAGGCGGGCGCCCAACCCCACACGGCCGGCTTCGCCAGGCTGACCGCCAACCGGCACGCGCAGAGCGGTTGGCGGGCCAACCCGCAGACAACCGTGGTCCGGGGAGGCACCGGCCAGAACTACGTGATCCTCTACAACGACATCCACGCCGCCTACCAGAACGGCCTGCGCCACCACGTCACGGGCGAGTCCGTGTACGCCGACACGGCTGTCGCCATCCTCAACGCCTGGTCGGCGAAGCTCACCTCCCTCGCGGGCAACGCCGACCGCTTCCTGGCCGCCGGGCTGTACGGCTACCAGATCGCCAACGCCGCCGAACTCGTCCGCGACCACCCCGACTTCGCGCTCGACCGCTTCCAGGAGATGCTGAGCGGCGTCTTCGCCCCGCTCAGCGACGGCTTCCTGGTCGAGCACAACGGCGCGGTCGTCACCAACTACTGGCCCAACTGGGACCTCGCCAACATGGCCTGCGTCCTGGCCACCGGCATCTTCTGCGACGACAGGGCCCAGGTCGCCCGCGCCGTCGACTACTTCAAGAACGGCGAGGGCCTCGGCGCCGTCAAGAAGGCCATCCCCGTAGTGCACGACGACGGCCTCGCCGAGTGGCTGGAGGCCGGCCGCGACCAGGGCCACGCCCTGCTGGGCGTCGGCCTGATGGGCACCTTCTGCGAGATGGCCTGGAACCAGGGCATCGACCTGTACGGCTATGACGACAACCGCTTCCTCAAGGGCGCCCAGTACGTCGCCAGGTGGAGCATGGGCGGACAGGTCGCCTACACGGAGAACACCCGCGCCAAGGGCGCGATCAACGGCTGGTCCGGCCGGGAGACCGCGTCCCAGGCGGCAGGTGTCGACCCGAACATGACGCGCCCCATCTGGGCCATGATCGCCAACCACTACACCAAGCGCCGGGGTCTCGACGCCTCGTACGTCACCCGTGTCGCGGCCAAGGCGGCCCCCGAGGGCGGTGGCGGCGACTACGGCCCCAACAGCGGCGGCTTCGACCAACTGGGCTTCGGCACCCTGGCGTTCACCCGGGACAAGGCCACCCCCGCCGAGAGGAGCGCGTCCCCCTCGGGGTCCACGGCCACGCCGGGCTCGGACAGCGGCGCGGGAGCCACCTCGAAGAAGGGCGCGTCGTCCGCCTCCCCGTCCCCCTCCGCGAGCGCCCAGGGCGGGCGGGGCGAGGACCTGGCCGCCACCGGCACCTCCGACTTCCCGGCCTGGACCGCCGCGGGCGGAGTCGCGGCTCTCGCGGGCGGCCTGCTCCTGCTGCGCCGCCGCAACCGCCAGGGCGGGCAGTCGTAGTCCCGGTCCCAGTCTCAGTCTCAGCCGGGGAGCCGACGGGCACGCAACGTCCTCGCAACCTGCCGGGGCGTTCACTACGGCCATGGATGTCGTCCCGCGCGTAGAGCTGACACCCGCGGCCGCCGATCTCGTACGGCGGCTGCGGGCGGACCACGGCCCGTTGATGTTCCACCAGTCGGGCGGCTGCTGCGACGGCAGCGCCCCCATGTGCTACCCCGACGGCGAGTTCCGTACGGGAGCCTCGGACGTCCTCCTCGCGGAACTGACCGTCGACGGGGTCGACGAGAAGGTCGGGTTCTGGATGTCCCGCGCCCAGTACGAGGCATGGAGCCACACCCGGCTGATCGTGGACGTCGTACCGGGCCGTGGCAGCGGCTTCTCCCTGGAAGCACCCGAAGGAGTGCGTTTTCTCATCCGTTCCCGCGTCGTCGAAGCCGGGCAACCGCCCGGCCGGTAGTCGTCTGGTGCACTTCCCCTGAGTCCTGGGACGGTTGACGAGACATCAGGGGGCACCGTGACACGTCGTGATGGACGGTTCAGAACGGTACTGACGGTTCTCTCGGCGTGGAGTGTGCTGGCCGGCGCGGCCCTCGTGGGGGCGGCACCGGCCAATGGCGCGCCCAGGGCCGTCGTCATCGCACCGGGGATCGAGTACACCCACTTCGACATCCAGGCGGCCAAGGGCGTCACCCACGCCCATGTCCTGACCGTCGACCTGCGCAACCCCAAGGTGGGCGTGGGGCTCCTCTACCCGGGCAAGGTGGCCGCGCGGGCGACCGTGTCCCGGCTGGCCACGTCGGCGGGTGCCGTGGCCGGGGTCAACGGCGACTTCTTCAACATCACCGAGACCCAGCATCCCGGTGTCGCGGCCACGGGAGCGCCGGTCGGCCCGGCGATCGCCGGCGGCCACGCGCTCAAGGCCGCCGTACCGAAGGGCCAACGCTTCGGCCCGGCCCTGCCGCCCGGCACGACCACGAGGGACGTCCTCGGCGTCACCACCGACGGCACGGCCCGCCTCGACAGCATCGCCCTCGACGGTTCCGTCACCACCGCCGAGGGCGACCTCCCGCTGCGCGGCCTCAACCAGTACGCCCTGCCGGTCGGCTCCGTCGGGGCCTTCACCTCGGACTGGGGCAGCGTCTCCCGGATGCGCGCGGTCTGCGGCACGGACACCGACCGGGCGGCGCCGTGCAGCACCGACACCCACGAGGTGCTGGTCGAGGACGGCCGTGTGGTCGGCTCGGCCGGTGCCCCCGGCAGCGGTGCCATCGCGGCGGGCGCCACCGTCCTCGTCGGCCGTGAGGCGGGCGCCCAGCAGCTGCGCAAGCTCGCCCCCGGCGACGCGGTGGAGGTACGGCACCTCCTCGTCGCCTCCACCGGCACCCCGTACGCCTTCGCGCTCGGCGGCTACCCGGTCCTGCGGGGCGGTCAGCCACTCCCCGGCCTCAACGACACGACCTCGGCGGTCCGCACGGCCGCCGGTATCGCGGACGCGGGGCGCCGTCTCCTGCTCCTCGCCCTGGACGGCGCGGCGGCGTACCGGACGGGGCTGACCATCGCCGAAGTCGCCTCCACTATGCGGGAGTTGGGTTCGGTGGACGCGTTCAGCCTCGACGGCGGCGGTTCCTCCACGCTGGTCGCCCGCGCGGCCGGCACGACCACCGTAACCGTCCGCAACCACCCGTCCGACGGCACGGAACGGGCCGTCCCGAACGGCATCGGTGTCTTCACGAAACCGTGAGCGTCGTACGTCGGGTGCGGGTCCGGTGGGGGCTGGTCGCGCAGTTTCCCGCGCCCCTGAAAGGGCAGGGGCTGCGCCCCGTGCCTTTTCAACGGCCCGCAGGGGCCGTTGCCTTCAGGGGCGCGGGGAACTGCGCGAGAAGCCCCACGCACCCGCACCCGCCGAACGCACCCGAACCCCCGAGCTCTCAGGCACCCACCCTCACGGCCTGAGGCTGCTCACGATGTCCGCGGTCGCCGTCAGCCCATGGTGAATCGTCGGCGCCAGACTCGTGCTGGCCATGTAGAACCCCAGCAGCACACACACCGCGGCGTGCGAGAACTTCAGCGCGCCGTTGCGCAGGAAGACCACCGTCAGGATCACGAGCAGCACCACCACAGAGATGGAAATGGCCATCGTCAACCTCCTCCGCCACGCCCACTTCGCGGCATTCGGCCGCAAGTGTGGCGTAGCGGAGGGTTCGTCCGTGCGGCGGACGTGTCCGCCGAACGAGTGGTGTCGACCGGGTGCCGACCGTGCCGGGACCTACCCCGCCCGGCGGGCGTCCAGGAACGCTTCGAGGCCCGCGAGATCGTCCGTGTTGAGGAAGTCCACGTCGGCCGCGACCAGCTCGCCCCACAGCGCGTCCCGGGCCGGACCCGCCAGGTCGGGCGTCGCCCAGAACCGCACCTTCTGCCCGCGCCCGTGGGCCGTGGAGACGATCTGCCGCAGCTTGGCGCGCTCGGCGTCGGGGAACGGACCGACGCCCTGCCAGGTGAAGTTGAGCGTCCAGTTGTCGGAGATCAGCGGGATGAAGGAGGCGGGCGCGGGTGTCGCGCTCACGAGGTCGGCGAGCCGGCCGTCGTAGAAGGCGTGCCGCACGGTCTGCGCCTCCATGGGCACCCGGGCGGCCCGGTCCCCGGAGATCACGGCCGTGACCGCGCCCGGGTGGACCCGGCCGTGCGCGTATGTCGTGAACAGGTGCCGGTGGCGCCGCAGATGACGGTCGAGTTCGAGGTAGGTCGACGCGCCCTCGGTCTTGATGTCGATGAGGAGTTGCAGCGGCTTGCGCTGCCCCCGGTACACCGAGCCGTGGTGGGCCCGGACGCGGGCGGCGAGCGGCTCCAGGTAGAGGGATTCGAGGGTGCGGGTGGGGTCGAGGTCGGCGGCGTCGTGGGCGACGAGGAGCTGGTCGCCGACGAGGAAGATATCGGCCTCGACGCTGCCGAAGCGGTGGTCGAGGGCGTCGAGGAGGGGGCGCGGGTGCTCGTAGTCGTTGTGCGCGTGGGCCCGCCACAACGGGCGCGGGCGGTGCCTCTGTTCACCGGCCAGCGCGCCGGTGGCGGGCAGGGCGACCGCGCCCGCGAGGGCGGCGCCGAGGGTGGTGAGAGCTCTGCGACGGGTGGTGAGGGCCATGCTCTGCCTCCCGGGTGGGGCCGGTTGCGGACTCAGCGAGTATGCGAGCCGGAAGGGGCCGATGAGCAGTGCCGTGCGGGGAGTTGGCCGGACCGCCGTCGTTCGTTCACCCGGGTTCACCTGGGCGCCCGCGCGCACACGGAGAAGCCCGCCCCTGGTGGGGCGGGCTTCCCTCGCTCTTCCTCAGGTGTACGTCAGGGGGCCTGGAGGTCGACCAGTTCGGCCAGGGCCGCCCGGTGGGCGCCCGCCGTGCCGTACGCGATCGAGTCGGCCTTCGCCCGCTTCAGATACAGGTGGACCGGGTGTTCCCAGGTCATGCCGATCCCGGCGTGCAGTTGCAGCGCCTCCTCGGCCGCGTGGACGGCCACGGGTGCCGCGAAGGCCTGGGCGACGGCGACCGCGAGGTCGGTGTCGTCGCTTCCGGTGGCGAGCTGGTCGGCCGCGTTCCGGGCGGCGGCCCGGAGGTTGACGACCTCCAGCCACAGGTGCGCGAGGCGGTGCTTGAGCGCCTGGAAGCCGCCGACGGGCCGGTTGAACTGCTTGCGCTCCTTGAGGTAGCGGACCGTCTCGGTCAACGTCCACTCCGCGAGCCCGAGTTGCTCGGAGGCCAGCAGTCCGGCCCCGGCGCGCAGGGCCCGGCGTACGGCGGGTTCGGCGTCGCCGAGGAGGCGGCCGGGGGCCCCGTCGAGCGTCACCTTCGCCAGCGGCCGGGTCAGGTCCAGGGACACCTGCGGGGTGACGGTCGCGGCGGACGCGTCGACCGCGTACAGGCCCCCGTCGTCGGCGGGCACCAGCAGCACATCGGCGACGGCCGCGTCCGCGATGCCGGTCAACTCCCCGTGCAGGGCGCCGTCTTCGTGCCGTACGACCTTGTAGGCGCTGCCGGCGGGGAGGTTCAGGGACACCGCCAGGGCGCCGATCCGCCGGCCGGAGGCCAGGTCGGCGAGCAGGTCGCCGGCCTCGCCCGCCAACAGGGCCTCGGTGGCGACGACGGCGCTCGTGAGGAACGGCACGGGGGCGATGGAACGCCCCAGCTCCTCCAGGACGACGGCGGCTTCGCGGTGCGTGGCGCCCTGGCCGCCCAGCTCCTCGGGGACGAGCAGCCCGGCGAGGCCCATGCCGTCGGCGAGCAGCTTCCACAGTTCACGGTCGTGCGGGGCGTCCGTCTCGACGCGCGCGATCACGCCGGCCGCGTCGCAGTGGTCGGTCAGCAGATCGCGGACGGCCGCGCGGAGGGCCTCTTCCTCCTCCGAGTACAGCAGGTCGGGCTGGGCGAGCTGAGCTGTCATCGGGCGAGGTCCTTCCAGGCGACGTCCTTGTCGGTGCGCGGCTCGCTGGGCAGGCCCAGCACACGCTCGGCGACGATGTTCAGCAGGACCTCGGTGGTCCCGCCCTCGATGCTGTTGCCCTTGGAACGGAGGTAGCGGTAGCCGGCGTCGCGGCCGACGAAGTCGACGAGTTCCGGGCGCCGCATGGTCCAGTCGTCGTACAACAGGCCTTCCTCGCCCCGGAGTTCGACCTCCAGGCCGCTGATCTCCTGGTTGAGGCGGGCGAAGGCGAGCTTCATCCCGGCGCCCTCGGGGCCGGGCTGTCCGGCGACGAGCTGCTGACGCAGTCGCTCGGCGGTGAGCCGGGCGGCCTCGGCCTCGACCCAGAGCTTCAACAGCCGCTGGTGGAGGTCGTGGGTGCGCAGTTCGGGGCGTTCGCGCCAGGTCTTGGAGACCGGGCCGATCATGCCGCCCTCACGGGGCAGCCGCATACCGCCGATGGCGACGCGCTCGTTGTTCAGCGTGGTCTGCGCGACCTTCCAGCCGTCGCCGACCTCGCCGAGGCGGCGCGCGTCCGGAATCCGTACGTCGGTGATGAACACCTCGTTGAACTCGGCCTCGCCGGTGACCTGGCGCAGCGGCCGGACGTCGACTCCGGGATCGGTCATGTCGCAGATGAAGTAGGTGATGCCCCGGTGCTTGGGCACGTCAGGGTCGGTGCGGGCGATGAGGATGGCCCAGCGGGCGACGTGCGCGCTGGAGGTCCACACCTTCTGCCCGTTGACCACCCATGCGTCGCCCTCACGGACGGCCCGCGTGCCGAGCGCGGCCAGGTCGGACCCGGCACCCGGCTCGCTGAAGAGCTGGCACCAGACCTCCTCGCCGGTCCACAGCGGCCGCAGGTACTGCCGCTTCTGCTCCTCCGTGCCGTAGGCGAGGATCGTCGGCGCGGCCATGCCGAGGCCGATGCCGATACGGCGCGGGTCGTTGTCGGGGGCGCCCTCCGCCTCCAGGTCCGCGTCCACGACGGCCTGGAGGGAGCGCGGGGCGCCGAGCCCGCCGAGGCCCTCGGGGTAGTGCACCCAGGCGAGTCCGGCGTCGAAGCGGGCGCGCAGGAAGTCCAGGCGGTCGGTGGTGGCGGGCGGGTACGCGGCCAGCAACTCGGCTGTGCGGCGCCTGAGGTCGGCTGCGTCGGTCATGCGGCGGCTCCGTTCTCCAGCGAGGGCACCACGACGACCCGGCCCGTGGTCACTCCGTCGGCGACGCGCTGCACGGCGGCCGCGGCCCCGGCGAGCGGTGCGCGCTCGCTCACCAGCGGCTTGACGACGCCCCGGGCCGCCAGTTCGGTGAGCTGCTCGTGGCAGTGCTGGACCAGCTTCGGGTTCTTGGTGTTGTACAGGCCCCAGTGCAGGCCGAGGATCGAGTAGTTCTTGACGAGGGCGTGGTTGAGGCCGGGGCTGGGGATCGTCCCGCTCGCGAAGCCGACGACCACGATGCGTCCCTCGAAGGCGACGACCTTGGTCGACTGCGTGTAGGCCTCGCCGCCCACGGGGTCGTAGACGACGTCCGCGCCCCGGCCTCCGGTGGCCTCCTTCACGGCGGCGACGACGTCCTCGCTCCGCCGGTCGACCACCACGTCACAGCCCAGCTCCCGGGCCGCGGCGACCTTGTCGGCGCCGCCCACGACGCCGATGACGGTCGCCCCGGCCGCCTTGCCGAGCTGCACGGCCGCGCTGCCGACCCCTCCGGCGGCGGCGTGGACGAGCAGCGTCTCCCCCGTTTCGAGCCGGGCCCGCCGGTGGAGGCCGAACCAGCCCGTCTGATAGCCGATGTGCAGGGCGGCGGCCCCGGCGTCGTCCAGCGACTCGGGGGCGGGCAGCAGCGCGGCGGCATCGGCGACCGCGTACTCGGCGAGACCGCCGTACGGCAGCGCGGGGTTGGCGATGACCCGGCGGCCGTCCTCGGTCTCCCCGCAGATCTCCACGCCCGGGGTGAACGGGAGCGGCGGCCTGACCTGGTAGTGCCCCCGGCACATCAGCACATCCGGGAAGTTGATGTTCGCGGCGCGCACCTTCAGCAGGACCTGGCCGTCACCGGGCGTGGGCCGCTCCACGTCCTGGAGCCGCATCACCTCGCTCGGCTCGCCGTTCTCGTGCACTTGCCATGCCTGCATGCGGTGCCTCCACGGACTGCTTCGGACTTCTTCGTCTGACCCGGGGTCGACTGTCGCATGCATACTAAGCGGTCGCTTGCCCTCCGGGGAACAGTCCGGGAGCAGTCGGGGCCAGTAGCGTGGGTCACGGACGCGAGGGCCTGGCCCGTACGTGCATCCGCTCCCCCTGCGGCCCGAACAGACTGAGGAACTCCACCGGCCCCTCCCCCGTCGAACCGAACCAGTGCGGGACCCGGGTGTCGAACTCGGCGGCCTCCCCGGCCACCATCACCACATCATGCTCGCCGAGCACGACCCGCAGTTTCCCGGACATCACATACAGCCACTCGTAGCCCTCGTGGGTGCGCGGCTCCGGCTCCTGCTTCGACTGCGGCACGAGGACCTTGAAGGCCTGGAGGCCGCCCGGCTGCCGGGTGAGCGGCCAGTACGTCCGCCCGTGCCGCTGGATCGGCTTGGACCGCACCCGAGGATCGCCGACCGGCGGCTCCCCGATCAGCTCGTCCAGCGGCACCTGATGGGCCCGCGCGATCGGCAGCAACAGCTCCAGGCTGGGCTTGCGCAGCCCCGACTCCAGCCGCGACAGCGTGCTCACCGAGATGCCGGTCGCCTCCGACAGCCCGGCGAGCGTCGCCTCCCGCTCCTTCCGGATCCGCCGCAGCCGTGGCCCGACCCCGGCGAGAACCTCGTCCGTACCGCTCGCGCCCTCACTCGTGTCACTCATACCGCTATTGCAGTTTCGGCAAAGACATTTGTCAATGCGGCAGCGCTCGGGCGACCGTCGTCGTGGAGGTGGTCACCGTGACCGAGCAGTACGGAACGACCGAGCAGTACGAAGTGATCGTGATCGGCGGCGGTGCGGCGGGGCTCTCCGCCGCCCTGGTCCTGGGCCGGGCCCGGCGGCGCACGCTGGTCGTCGACGCGGGCGAGCCCCGCAACGCGCCCGCCGCCCACATGCAGGGCTATCTCTCCCGGGACGGGATGTCACCGGCCGAGTTCCTCGCCGTGGGCCGGGAGGAGATCGCCCGGTACGGCGTCGAACTGGTCCGGGGCCGCGCGGTCGACGTGACCCGAAAAGACGACGGCCGGAGCTTCACCGTGACGCTCGCGGACGGCCGGGCCATGGGCACCCGACGCCTGGTCGTCGCCACCGGCCTCAAGGACGAACTCCCGGCCGTCCCCGGCGTCGCCGAGCGCTTCGGCCGGGATGTCCTCCACTGCCCCTACTGCCACGGCTGGGAGGTCCGCGACCAGCCCTTCGGCGTCCTCGCCACGACCCCGATGAGCGTCCACCAGGCCCTGATCGTCTCCCAGTGGTCCAAGGACGTGACCCTGTTCCCGCACACGGTCCCCGAGACCGACCTCTCCGACGACGACCTGCGCCGCCTCGCCGCGGCCGGGGTCTCCGTGGTCCCCGGCGAGGTCGCGAGCCTGGTCGTGGACGAGGACCGTCTCACCGGCGTCCGCCTCAGCGACGGCACGACCCACCCCCGCTCGATCCTCTTCACGGCCCCCCGCCCGATCCCACAGACGAGCCTCCTGGAGGAACTGGGCGCCGAGCTGAACGAGACCCCCTTCGGCTCCTACCCCGTGGTCGACCCCACCGGCCTGACCACGGTCCCGGGCGTCTGGGCGGTGGGCAACGCGATGGGCTTCTCCGAGCAGGTCATCAACGCGGCGTCCTCCGGCTACCGGGCAGGGGCGACGATCAACGGAGACCTCCTGATGACGGACCTGGACGCGGCAACACAGGCATAGAGAGGCCCCCGAGGCGATCGGCCCGAAGGGCCATCGCCGAAGGGGCGCGGGGAACGGCGCGAGAAGCCCCACCGGACCCTCACCCGCCGACGACCCCGCACCCCCACCCCCATAGGCGCCCGGCCACAATCTGTCGCACCATGGCCCCATGCTGCTCGCCCGGCTGGCCCGCACATCCCAGGAGATCGCCACCACCTCGGCCCGGTCCCGCAAGACCACCCTGCTCGCCGAGCTCTTCCGCGACGCCGACGCGGAAGACGTACCGATCGTCATCCCCTACCTCGCCGGCCGCCTCCCCCAGGGCCGCCTCGGCATCGGCTGGAAGGTCCTTGACCAGCAGATCCCCCCGGCCCCCGACCCCACGCTCACCGTGCGCGAGGTCGACACCCGTCTGACAGCGATCGGCGGCACCACCGGCCCCGGCTCACAAGCCGAACGCAGGCGCCTGGTGGGCGAGTTGCTCGCGGCGGCCACCGAGGACGAGCAGCGGTACCTGTTCGGCCTGCTCACGGGCGAGGTCCGCCAGGGCGCCCTGGACGCCGTGGCCGTGGAGGGGCTGGCCGGCGCCACCGGCGCGCCCCCCGCCGACGTACGGCGGGCGGTGATGCTGGCCGGCTCCCTCCAGACGGTGGCCCAAGCCCTGCTGGCGGAGGGCCCGTCGGCCCTGGAGGGCTTCCGGCTCACCGTCGGCCGGCCCGTCCTGCCGATGCTGGCGCACAGCGCGACCTCCGTCGCGGAGGCCGTGGCGAAGCTGGGCGGCTGCGCGGTCGAGGAGAAGCTCGACGGCATCCGCGTCCAGGTCCACCGCGACGGCGACGACGTACGGCTGTACACCCGCACCCTGGACGACATCACCGACCGGCTGCCCGAACTCACCGCCGCCGCGCGGGAACTGGAGGGCGAGCGGTTCATCCTGGACGGCGAGGTGATCGCCTTCGACGGGGACGGACGCCCGCGTTCCTTCCAGGAGACCGCCGGACGCGTCGGCCAACGGGTGGACGTGACGACGGCGGCCGAACAGGTGCCCGTCTCCCCCGTCTTCTTCGACGCGCTGTCCGTGGACGGCCGGGACCTCCTGGACCTGCCCTTCACCGACCGTCACGCCGAACTGGCCCGGCTCGTCCCCGAGCCGATGCGGGTCCGCCGCACCCTCGTGGCCGGTCCCGACGACCTCCCGGCCGCGGAACGCTTCCTCGCCGACACCCTGGCACGCGGCCACGAAGGTGTCGTCCTGAAGGCCCTCGAAGCGCCTTACAGCGCGGGCCGGCGCGGGGCGTCGTGGCTGAAGGTCAAGCCCGTGCACACCCTCGATCTGGTGGTCCTGGCCGCCGAGTGGGGCCACGGCCGCCGCACGGGCAGGCTCTCCAACCTCCACCTCGGCGCCCGTACCGCCGACGGCTCGTTCGCCATGCTCGGCAAGACCTTCAAGGGCATGACCGACGCCCTGCTGGCCTGGCAGACCCGGCGGCTGACAGAGCTGGCCGTGGAAGAACACGCCTGGGGCGTGACCGTACGCCCCGAACTCGTCGTCGAGATCGCCTACGACGGCCTCCAGCGCTCCACCCGCTACCCGGCCGGTGTCACCCTCCGCTTCGCCCGCGTGGTCCGCTATCGCGAGGACAAGACCCCGGCCGAGGCCGATACGGTCGAGACCCTGCTCGCCGCACACCCCGAGGTGACGCGTTGACCACACCCAAGCGCAGTGCCGGCCTGCTGCTCCACCGCCGCACCGAGCACGGCGTCGAGGTCCTGCTGGGCCATATGGGCGGCCCCTTCTTCGCGCACAAGGACGCCGGGGCTTGGAGCGTGCCCAAGGGCGAGTACGAGCCGGACGAGCCCGCCTGGGACGCGGCCCGCCGGGAGTTCCAGGAGGAACTGGGCCTCGCACCGCCCGACGGGGAGGCCGTACCGCTGGGCGAGGTGCGGCAGAAGAACGGCAAGATCGTCACCGCCTGGGCGATCGAGGCGGACCTCGACCCCGCGACCGTCGTGCCGGGGACCTTCCGCCTGGAGTGGCCGCCGAGGTCGGGGCAGGTCCAGGAGTTCCCGGAGCTGGACCGCGTGGAGTGGCTCACCGTCGAACGGGCCCGCGCCGTGATCGTCCCGGCACAGGCGGAGTTTCTCGACCGTCTCCTGGAGCACTCGCCCTGAGTCCGCGTGGCGGCGTGCTCCGCGACGCGGTCCGCGTTGCGGCGTGCGCCGTCGCGCGGGAAGGTCGAAGGACAGCCCACGCAGGAGGCCAGCCATGCCCATCGCCACGGTCAACCCGGCGAACGGCGAGACACTCAAGACGTACGACGCCCTGGGCGAGGAGGAGATCGAGCGCCGCCTCGCCCTCGCCGACGCCACGTTCCGTACGTACCGCACCACGTCCTTCGCGGAACGGGCCCGTCTGATGCACCGGGCCGCCGAGCTCCTCGACGAGGACACCGAGGACATCGCCAAGGTGATGACGACGGAGATGGGCAAGCCGGTCAAGCAGGCCCGCGCCGAGGCCGCCAAATGCGCGAAGGCGATGCGCTGGTACGCCGACCACGCCGAGGTGCTGCTCACCGACGTGGAGCCGTCCGACGTGGACGTGAAGGACTCCGGCGCGTCCCGTGCCCTGGTCCGCTACCGGCCACTCGGCCCGGTGCTCGCCGTGATGCCGTGGAACTTCCCGCTCTGGCAGGTGATCCGCTTCGCCGCGCCCGCCCTGATGGCCGGCAACGTGGGCCTGCTCAAGCATGCCTCCAACGTCCCGCAGACCGCGCTCTACCTGGAGGATCTGTTCCTCCGGGCGGGCTTCCCCGGGGGCTGCTTCCAGACCCTGCTCGTCGGCTCCGGCGCCATCGAGGACATCCTGCGCGACCCGCGCGTGAAGGCCGCCACCCTCACCGGCAGCGAACCCGCCGGCCGGGCGGTCGCCTCGGTCGCCGGGGACGAGGTCAAGAAGACGGTCCTGGAACTGGGCGGCAGCGACCCGTACGTGGTGATGCCGTCCGCCGACCTCGACCGCGCGGCACGGATCGCCGTGACGGCCCGGGTGCAGAACAACGGGCAGTCGTGCATCGCCGCCAAACGGTTCATCGTGCACGAGGACGTGTACGACGCGTTCGCCGAGCGGTTCGTGGCGGGCATGGAGGCGCTGAAGGTCGGCGACCCGCTGAAGGAGAAGACCGACATCGGCCCGCTCTCCAGCGAGCGGGGCCGCGCCGATCTGGAGGAACTCGTCGACGAGGCCGTGGAGAGCGGCGCGACGGTCCTGTGCGGTGCCGAACGCCCCGACGGGCCCGGCTGGTTCTACCCGCCGACCGTTCTCGCCGACATCACCCCCGAGATGCGCATCCACCACGAGGAGGCCTTCGGTCCGGTGGCCACGCTGTACCGGGTCGCCGACCTCGACGAGGCGATCGCGATCGCCAACGACACGCCCTTCGGGCTCAGCTCCAACGTGTGGACGCGGGACGACACCGAGGTCGACCGGTTCGTCCGTGACCTCGACGCCGGCGCGGTCTACGTCAACGGAATGACCGCCTCCCACCCGGCGTTCCCGTTCGGCGGGGTCAAGCGATCCGGATACGGGCGTGAGCTGTCCGGACACGGAATCCGGGAGTTCTGCAACATCACCACCGTGTGGCACGGAGCGTGAGCGTTCCGCGACTACCATCGCCGTTGTGAACCGCGAAGTGACTCTGCCTCTGATCGTCGACGACCGCGGGACCTTGCAGGTGTCCGCGGCCGATGTGAGCAAGCTGCTGCGGACGGTGGGCGGGCGATGGCTGCACCTGGTGGAGGCGGGTGAGGACGGGCTCGACGAGGACACGGTCGCCGCGCTGACGATCGAGCTGGCGAAGTTGGCTGACCGGATCGATGTGGCGTGCATCGCGCACAGCAGTGGGGCGGCGTCGGGTTAGTCGTTCGCTGCGGGTGCGTCGTGGTTGCTCGCGCAGTTCCCCGCGCCCCTTTCAGGGGCGCGCCAGTGTGGTCCAGAACATCGATTCGTAGCTCTGCAGCAGTCGGCCGTGGCCGTGGGCCGCCTCCTCGTCGATCCGCCCCGTGTCCAGCCCCGCCTGGACGGCCGTCCTCGCCCGCTCCTCCAGTTCCGGTGCCGGGTCGGCGAAGAAGTCGAAGAATCCGCAGGCCTCGTCGGTGAAGGCGTAATGATCGCGGAGGGCCTTCGCGATCGTCGCGCAATAGCCGCCCCAGGAGGCGAAGTTGGCGCTCAGGGCGAGCACCACGTCGGCCGGGGACGCCCCGAGCGCGAGCCGGGCGACGTACGACGGGTAGGCCTGACAGCCCGGCAGCGGCTCGTACGCCGCCACCCTCTGCTCATCCACCCCACACGCCTCGGCGAACGCCCCGAGCCGCCCCGCCGCCACCGCCTCCCCCTCCGCGAGCATCTCGAAGAAGGGGGCGCTCGTCGGCTCCTCGGCCGCTGAGCGCTCGGCCAGATGACGGAAGGAAAGCAGGTCTGCGGCGATCACCAACTGCTGTTCCATGGCGAGCGCGCCGAGGGTGCCGAGCCCGGCCGTACCCGAGGCGATCAGCGGCAGCAGAGGATTGGCGTCGGGGTCGGGGGCAAGCCTCACGGTCGTGTCTACCAGCACTTCTCCGGCCGTACGCGTCATCGAGCACTCCCGTCGGGTTCACGTGTCGTCACTGCTGAACAGCAGCCCACGCCCCTCCAGGGGCGCGGGGAACTGCGCGAGCAACCACGAAGCACCCGCAGCCCGACCGACAGAGTCACCCCCTCGGCGCTACCGAATCGGCATCCCCGACAAGGTCCGAGCGATCACCAGCCGCTGCACCTCACTCGTACCCTCGAAAATGGTGTAAATAGCCGCGTCCCGATGCATCCGCTCGACCGGGTACTCCCGGGTGTACCCGTTGCCGCCCAGGATCTGGATGGCCTGCGCGGTCACCTTCTTCGCCGTCTCGCTCGCGAAGAGCTTCGACTGCGACCCCTCCGCCGCGGTGAACGGCCTGCCGTTGATCGCCATCCAGGAGGCCCGCCACACCAGCAGCCGGGCCGCGTCGATCGAGGTCCGCATGTCCGCGAGCTGGAAGGCGACGCCCTGGTTGTCGATGATGGGCCGGCCGAACTGCTCCCGGGTCCTGGCGTAGTCGAGGGCGACCTCGTACGCGGCGCGGGCGGTGCCCACGGCCATGGCGCCCACGGCCGGGCGGGACGCCTCGAACGTGGCCATCGCCGCGTTCTTCACCCGCTCGCCGCCGCTCTTCGCCCGCTCGTGGGCCCGTGCCAGCCGCTCGTCGAGCTTCTCCTTGCCGCCGAGGAGGCAGGAGCCGGGGACACGTACGTCCTCCAGGACGACCTCGGCGGTGTGGGAGGCGCGGATGCCGTGCTTCTTGAACTTCTGGCCCTGGGACAGGCCGGGCGTGTTCGGCGGGACGATGAAGGACGCGTGGCCCTTGGAGCCCAGCTCCGGGTCGACCACGGCGACGACGACGTGGACGTTGGCGATGCCGCCGTTGGTCGCCCAGGTCTTGGTGCCGTTGAGGACCCACTCGTCCTTGGCCTCGTCGTACACGGCACGGGTGCGCATGGACGCCACGTCGGAACCGGCGTCGGGCTCGGAGGAGCAGAACGCGGCGACCTTGACGTCGTTGGCGTCGCCGTACATCTGGGGGATCCAGGTGCCGATCTGCTCCTCGGTGCCGTTGGCGAGGACGCCCACGGCGGCGAGGCCGGTGCCGACGATGGACAGGGCGATACCCGCGTCGCCCCAGAACAGCTCCTCCATGGCCATGGGGATGCCGAGGCCGGTGGGGTCGAAGTACTGCTGGGCGTAGAAGTCGAGGGAGTAGATGCCGACCTTGGCGGCCTCCTGGATCACCGGCCAGGGGGTCTCCTCGCGTTCGTCCCACTCGGCGGCCGCGGGGCGGATGACATCGGCGGCGAATCCGTGGAGCCAGTCGCGAACCTCTCGCTGTTCCTCGTTGAGTTCCATCGTGAACTCGGCCATGACGCGCCTCCAGCACTGCACTAAGATGTTACCTGCGGTAACGCGAGTCTGTTACCGGTCGGTAGGAAAAGTCAACTCCCGGGTCCGGCTCGGTAGCCCGTTCGATCGGGTCGTGCCAATCAGTGTTAGTTTGCGCAGGGCGTCACCGTCATCAGTATTTGGGGGAGAGACTCATGGACACCACGCAGCGGACCGACCAGGAGCGGTCCGCCGACCGCCGTCGGCGCGAGCTGCTGGAGGCCGCGGACCGGGTCGTACTCCGGGACGGCCCCGGAGCGTCGATGAACGCCATCGCCGCCGAGGCCGGCATCACCAAGCCGATCCTCTACCGCCACTTCGGCGACAAGAGCGGACTCTACGCCGCCCTCGCCCAGCGCCACACCGACGCCCTCCTCGACGCCCTGCGCGCCGCGCTCGACGCCCCCGCGGAGCGCCGCGAACGCGTCGAGGCGACCCTCGACACCTATCTCGCGGCGATCGAGGCCCGTCCCCAGGTGTACCGCTTCCTCATGCACCCCGCCGAGGGCGGCCAGCCCGGCGACCAGGGCTTCGACGTCGGCAAGCACTCCGCCCCCCTCCTGCGCCGCATGGGCGAGGAACTCGGCAAGGTCATAGAGGACCGCGTCGACCTCGGCCCCGACAGCCGCCAGCTCGCCCGCGTCTGGGGCCACGGCATCGTCGGCATGATGCACGCGGCGGGCGACTGGTGGCTCGGCGAACGCCCCTGCACGAGGGCCGAGTTGGTCCGCAGCCTGGCAGACCTGCTCTGGGGCCGCCTGGCAGCGGCGGGCGACAAGGTGGGCGGCCCGGGTTTCTGAGGGGCCGTTCTTGGCCGAGTCAGGAATCAGCACCGCCCCCACGACGCCTTCGCGACCTTCCTCATCACCCGGGAACGACGCCACCCCGACAGCCGGTCCACATAGACCCGGCCCTCCAGGTGATCACACTCATGCTGAAGGCACCGCGCGAAGAACCCAGTCCCCCGCACCCGCACCCGGTCCCCCTCCACCGTGAACCCCTCCACCACGGCCTCGTCGTACCGCTCCACACCCGCTTCCAGCCCCGGCAGCGACAGACACCCCTCGGGCCCCCGCAGTACGATCCCCTCGGCCGAGACGAGCCGCGGATTCACGACATGGCCGAGATGGCGCACATCCTCGTCGTCCGGGCAGTCGTACACGAAGACCCGCAACCCCCGGCCCACCTGGTTCGCGGCGAGACCCACACCCCGCGCGTCGTACATTGTGGCGAACATGTCCTCCACAAGCCGCACCAGTTCGGGCCCGAACTCCGTCACCTCTTCACAGGGCGCCTGCAATATGGGGTCCCCGAGCAGTGTCATGGGGAGAACGCGCCCTCGGGCGCCGGGAATCGAGCCGCTTCGCATGGCCGCAAGAGTACGTTCCCACCCGTTTTGGCCGGGCCGCCCCGGGCGACGCACCCATCGAGATTCGGGCGCGTGAGTGGATCTCGATAGGCTTTGGTCCACACGTTGCCGGGACAGGGCGCGGCGCTGTACGCAAGGAGGATCGAGAACTGATGGCAGGCAACTCGGACCCGCTCACGCCGCGGGCCAAGCTGGCCGTGACGGCGGGCAAGGCGGTCGCGGCGGCATCGCGTGCCGCGGGGCGCGGTAGCGGATCTGTGATCGGCGGCCGGGTGGCACTGAAACTCGACCCCGACCTCCTCGCCCGGCTCGCACAGAGCCTGGATGTCGTCCTGGTCTCCGCCACCAACGGCAAGACCACCACGACCCGGCTGATCGCCGAGGCGCTGCGGGCCGCGGGCCCGGTCGTCTCGAACGCGCTCGGCGCCAACATGCCCGCGGGCATCACCTCGGCGCTCGCCGGGAACTCGGACTCCAAGTTCGCGGTCATCGAGGTCGACGAGAAGTACCTCGCCGGTGTCGCGCGGGACACCGACCCCAAGTGCATCGCGCTGCTCAACCTCTCCCGCGACCAGCTCGACCGCGCCGCCGAGACCCGCATGATGGCGGAGGCGTGGCGGGAGGGCCTGGCCGGCACCAAGGCCGTCGTCGTGGCCAACTGCGACGACCCGCTGATCGTGTGGGCGGCCTCGTCGTCCCCGAACGTGATCTGGGTCGCGGTCGGCCAGATGTGGAAGGACGACGCCTGGTCCTGCCCGTCCTGCGGCGGTGTGATGCAGCGGCCCGGCGACGACTGGTTCTGCGGCGAGTGCGGCTTCCGCCGTCCGACGCCGAGCTGGGCGCTCTCCGGCGACCACGTGCTCGACCCGCACGGCTCGGCCTGGCCGATCCACCTCCAGCTGCCGGGCCGCGCCAACAAGGCCAACGCCGCCTCCTCGGCCGCCACCGCCGCCGTCTTCGGGGTGCCCCCGCAGGTCGCCCTGGAACGCATGTACCAGGTACAGGCGGTGGCCGGACGGTACGACGTGGTGCAGTTCATGCAGCGCGATCTGCGGCTGCTGCTCGCCAAGAACCCGGCGGGCTGGCTGGAGACGTTCTCGCTGATCGACCCGCCGCCGTCGCCGGTGATCCTGTCGGTGAACGCGCGCGGCGCCGACGGCACCGACACCTCCTGGCTGTGGGACGTCGACTACACCCGGCTGACCGGCCACCCGATCTTCGTGCTCGGCGACCGCAAGCTCGACCTCGCGGTGCGCCTGGAAGTGGCCAACCAGCACTTCCAGGTCTGTGACACCCTCGACCAGGCGGTGCAGATGTGCCCGCCGGGCCGCATCGAGGTCATCGCCAACTACACCGCGTTCCAGGACCTGCGCCGCCGCGTGGGCAACTGAGCACCCGTCCACGAACGACTCCGAGGGGCACGACTTTCATGAGTGACAACAGTCTGCGGGTCGTCTGGGTCTACCCGGACCTGCTCAGCACCTACGGCGACCAGGGCAACGTCCTGGTCGTCGAGCGCCGGGCGCGGCAGCGCGGCCTGGACGTGGCCCGGCTGGACGTGCGCAGCGACCAGCCGATCCCCACCTCCGGCGACATCTATCTGATCGGCGGGGGCGAGGACCGTCCGCAGCGGCTCGCCGCCGAGCGGCTGCGCCGGGACCGGCATCTGTACCAGGCGGTGAACAACGGCGCGATCGTCTTCGCGGTCTGCGCCGGCTACCAGATCCTCGGCCACGAGTTCGTCAACGACCTCGGTCAGCGCGAGCCGGGCCTCGGCCTGCTCGACGTGACGACGACCCGCGGCGAGGGCGAGCGGTGCGTCGGCGACGTCCTCGCGGACATCGACCCGCGTCTCGGGCTGCCCCAGCTGACCGGGTTCGAGAACCACCAGGGCGTCACCCACCTCGGCCCCACCGCCCGCGCGCTCGCACAGGTACGGCTCGGCAAGGGCAACGGCACGGGCGACGGCACGGAGGGCGCGTACAACGACACCGTGTTCGGTACGTACATGCACGGGCCGGTGCTGGCGCGGAACCCGCAGATCGCGGACCTGCTGCTGAAGCTGGCGCTGGACGTGAACGCCCTGCCGCCGACCGACGACCGCTGGTTCGAGGCGCTGCGCGACGAGCGCATCTCGGCGGCGACACAGCCCGCGTAACCCGCTGCGCGAGACGGGCCGAGGAGCCTGCGAAACGGTTCCTCAGTACCCGTACGGACGCCCGTCCGGCACCGCCCCCGCTCATGTGTGAAAGCCCGTCTGACCAGGGCTCCGCTCACCTGTGCGGGGGCGTCCAGCAGGCGGACGCCCGCTACGGCCGGGCCCCCTGCCGCCGGTAGGGTGACGGGGATTCCAGCCGGACGACGCGGTCCGGTTCCCGGCCCACGTCGAGAAGGTATTCGGGCTATGCGTATTGGTGTCCTCACGTCCGGCGGCGACTGCCCCGGGCTGAACGCCGTCATCCGGTCCGTCGTGCACCGAGCCGTCGTCGACCACGGCGACGAGGTCATCGGCTTCCGGGACGGCTGGAAGGGTCTCCTGGAGGGCGACTACCTCAAGCTCGACCTGGACGCGGTGGCCGGCATCCTGGCCCGCGGCGGCACGATCCTCGGCTCCTCCCGGGTCCAGCCCTCGCATCTGCGGGACGGGGTGGCGCGGGCGAAGGGCCATGTCGAGGAGCTCGGCCTCGACGCGATCATCCCCATCGGCGGCGAGGGCACGCTCAAGGCGGCCCGGCTGATGTCGGACAACGGCCTGCCGATCGTGGGCGTGCCGAAGACCATCGACAACGACATCGCGGTCACGGACGTCACGTTCGGCTTCGACACGGCCGTGGGCGTCGCCACGGAGGCCCTGGACCGGCTGAAGACCACCGCCGAGTCCCACCAGCGGGTCCTGGTCGTGGAGGTCATGGGCCGCCACACCGGCTGGATCGCGCTCCACTCCGGCATGGCGGCCGGCGCGCACGCCATCGTCGTACCGGAACGGCCCTTCGACATCGAGGAGTTGGCCGAGCGGGTCGGCGCACGCTTCGAGGCGGGCAAGCGGTTCGCGATCGTCGTGGCGGCGGAGGGGGCCAAGCCGAAGGCCGGGTCGATGGAGTTCGACGAGGGCGGCAAGGACATCTACGGGCACGAGCGGTTCGCCGGGATCGCGCGGCAGCTGTCGATCGAGCTGGAGCAGCGCCTCGGCAAGGAGGCGCGGCCGGTGATCCTCGGGCATGTGCAGCGGGGTGGGACGCCGACCGCGTACGACCGGGTGCTGGCGACGCGGTTCGGGTGGCATGCGGTGGAGGCCGTGCACCGGGGGGAGTTCGGGAACATGACGGCGCTTCGGGGGACGGACATCGTGATGGTGCCGCTCGCGGAGGCGGTGGAGACGTTGAAGACGGTGCCGTCGGAGCGGTACGCCGAGGCGGAGTGCGTTCTCTAGGGTGCCGATGAGAGCTCGGTCGTGACTGTCGTGTGCGGACTGCGGGTGGTTCGTGGTTGATCGCGTAGTTCCCCGCGCCCCTTACGGGGCTCGCTGTTCCGCCCCCGGTCATGATCGTGACCGGGGGCGGTTCTAGTCTGGGGGCGGACGTACAGCGCTCAACCCCCACGAAACAGGAGCCGGCGGATGGATCACAGCGGGCACGGCACGGGTCTTTTGCCCTTCACCTTGGGGCGGGGACTCTCGTGGTCGGCCGATCCGTTCTTCCTGATCGCGTGCCTGGTGGGCCTCGGTCTCTACGGCTGGGGTGTCGTGCGGCTCGTGCGGCGCGGGGACAAGTGGCCCGTCGGGCGGACCGTCGCCTTCGTCGTCGGTGTGCTGCTGGTGATGCTGGTGACGTGTACCGGGCTGAACGACTACGGCATGGTCATGTTCAGCGTGCACATGGTGCAGCACATGGTGATCAGCATGCTGGCGCCGATCGTGCTGCTGCTCGGGGCACCGGTCACGCTGGCGCTGCGGGCGCTGCCGGTGGCCGGGAAGGGACGGAAGGGGCCGCGTGAGCTGCTGCTGATGTTCCTGCACAGCTGGTACATGAAGATCGTCACGCATCCGGCGTTCACGATCCCGATGTTCATCGCGAGCCTGTACGGGCTGTACTTCACGCCGCTGTTCGACTTCCTGATGGGGTCGACGCCGGGCCACATCGTGATGATGACGCACTTCCTGATGGTCGGACTGTTCTTCTTCTGGCCGATCATGGGCGTGGACCCGGGCCCGCACCGGCCGGGGTATCTGATGCGGATGCTGGAGCTGTTCGCGGGCATGCCGTTCCACGCGTTCTTCGGCATCGCGCTGATGATGGCGTCCACGCCGATGGTGAAGACGTACGAGAACCCGCCCGCCTCCCTCGGCATCGACGCGCTCGCCGACCAGAACGCGGCCGGTGGCATCGCCTGGGCGTTCAGCGAGATCCCCTCGGTGCTCGTGTTGCTCGCGCTGCTCTTCCAGTGGTACGGCTCCGAGCAGCGGCAGGCCAAGCGCCAGGACCGCGCGGCCGACCGGGACGGCGACAAGGAACTCGAGGCGTACAACGCCTATCTCGCCTCACTCGACGCACGCAGTCGCTGAACCACACTTTTCTGTCGCTCCTCATTTCTTTTTTTCGGCCACACGATCACTCTCCTTTCTCTTTCCTTTTTCCTTGGCCGGAAGGCTTTGCCCTTCAGTAGCATGTTGCGTGAGCCCCGTGTCCCTTCTGCGGGGTGACGGGGGAAACCGCTGGGGGGAGCGGTCATGACAATTCACACACGCTTGCGAACATGCCTGGTATTGGTGGGCGTACTGATTCTCGGCGGTTGCGGCGACTCGGCCCCGTCGCTGCTCGCGGTGAAGGCGGTGGCCGCGGGGATTCCGTCCCTCGCACCCTTCTTCGACGAGGGGGAACGGCTGGGCCGGGACCAGCCCGACCTCACCTCCCTGGAGCCGCACAGCGGTCTGCAGCAGGGCAACACCCCCGGCCTGTACGGGGGCACGCAGCAGCCGAAGGTCTGTGACGTGCGCAAGCTGGAGAAATTCCTCACCGCTCCCGAGAACGAGAAAAAGGCTCAGGAATGGGCGCGGATCGCCGATGTCGATGTCGACGGCATCGGACAATATCTCGACGAACTCACACCCGTTCTCCTGCGCCACGACACCCTCGTGAAGAACCACGACTACAAGAAGGGCAAGGGCGTCCCCTTCGACGCGCTGCTGGAAGCCGGTATCGCGGTATTGGTGGACGACCAGGGCGTGCCCGCCGTGAAGTGCAGCTGCGGAAATCCACTGCGCGCGTTCGACGAGGACCCCGAACGCATCAAGGTGGAGTTCGCCGACGGCAACAAGGCGTGGAAGGGCTACGACAAGACCGCGGTGGTCGTCGTCAAGCCCGCTCCCGAGACGCTGAAGGAGATCAAGCTCGTCGATGTCGAGGACCCGGACCAGGGCATCAGCCGGGACGTCGGCACCACGGGCGAGTCCGACACGACGTTCGACACCCGGGCGCGGCAGGCCGTGCCGAAGGTGCGGGGGATGACCTTCGGCGAGGCGAGCGCGGCCATGGCGGACAAGGGTCTGGCGGTGACCGTCGCCGGGGACGAACTGCCGCCGGGGGACGCGCCGGTGACCGGGTCGAGCCCCGGGCCGGGCGCCCAGCTGGAGTTCGGCGCGGCGGTGGCGCTGCATGTGGACTGGCCGGGCAGGACCGCCGAGAGCACGGACGACTCGGGGGCCGGCTCGGGCCCCGGGTCGGAATCGGACCCGGGCGGACCGGGCTCGGGCTCGGGTTCCAAGGGGACGCGTCCGGGGTCGACGGAACCCTCGGAGACGGACGGTTCGTCGTCGGAGACCGACGGCTCGTCGTCGGGCGGGTCGCCTTCGGAGAGCGATTCGACGCCGACGGACCGGGACACGACACCGTCGGGTCCGGAGTCCTCCCCGACTGGCGGCGGTTCGTCGCCCACGGAGTCGGCCACTCCCCCGTCGACGGGCGGTACGTCGCTCGCGCCGTCGCCCTCGCCGTCCAAGTCCTCCGAGAAGCCGTCGCCGGACCCCGAGCCCACGTACACCCCCTCCGTTCCCCCGCCGCCGCCCAGTCCGTCCAGGTCGAGCAGGGCGCCGACGCCACCCCCCACCCCCGATCCCACCCCGCCGGAGGTCAGCGACCCGCCGCCCACCGACAGGCCGACGACGAGCGCCCCCGACCCGACCGGCGATCCCCCGTCCACCACTCCGGGAGTCCCGGCCGATCCGAGTGGACCGAGTGGGCCGAACGATCCGAGTGATTCGGGTGCTCCGGGCGGCCCGGGAGACCCGGGCGACCCCGTCGAGGACCCGGCCCAGCCCGTATGGATCTGAACCGTGGGGAGTGACGATGCAGTCAGGAGCACCGCACTCGGGAGTCGGCCGGGTCATCGCCGATCGCTATCTCCTGCTGAACCGGCTGGGCAGCGGCGGTATGGGCCACGTCTGGCTGGCGCACGACCGTCAGCTGGACTGCGAGGTGGCGCTCAAGGAGATCGTGTTCCGCGATCCGGGCGAGGCCGAGCGGGAGCGCACGGCACGGGTGGCCCGCGCCCGCGCCGAGGCCCGGCACGCCGCCGGGCTGCGCGCCCACCCGAACGTGGTCACCGTGCACGACGTCCTGGAACACGACGAACTGCCGTGGATCGTCATGGAGTACGTCCCGGGCGCCCTCGACCTCAAGGCCCTCGTGTCCCAGCGCGGGGCCCTCGCGCCCGCCGAGTGCGCCCGGATCGGGCTCGCCGTGCTGGACGCGCTGACCGCCGGGCACGAGCGCGGCATCATGCACCGGGACGTCAAGCCGGCCAACATCCTGCTCGCCCCGGACCGCACCGGCTCGCCGTACGCGCGCGTCCTGCTCACCGACTACGGCATCTCCATCCAGCCCGACACCCAGGAGACCCGGTACACCCGGACACACGTCCTGGTCGGGACCGCCGGATACCTCGCGCCCGAACGGGCCCAGGGCGGGCCGCCGACCGCCGCGTCCGACCTGTTCTCGCTGGGCTGCACGCTCTACCACGCCGTCGAGGGGTACGGGCCCTTCGACCGTGACTCGGAGATCGCGGCGCTGACGGCCGTGGTCCTGGAGGAGCCACGTCCGATGCTGCGGGCGGGCGCGCTGGAGCCCGTGCTGGCCGCCATGCTCGCCAAGGACCCGGTGCGCCGGATCACCGCCGCCGAGACCGAGGCGGCGCTCTCCGCGATCGTCACTCCCCAGGCCCACCCCCGCACCGAGCCCGACCTGGGCTCGCAGCCGCAGTGGGCGAGCGAGCCCACGCACACGGCGGAGCGCGAGATCATCGCTTCGCGGATTCCGCACGAGACACCGTGGTACGCGCCGACGCCCGCGCCGGAGACTCCTTCCGCCCGGCCCGTCGCCCCCGGCCAGGGCTTGGGCTCTCCCGCACGGACCACCGGAGCCGGAGCCGGCGAGCGCCCCCGTCGGCACCGCAGCCGGGCCCTCCTCGCGGGCATGGCCACCACCCTCGGTCTTGCCCTGGTGGTCGGCGGGGTCCTGTGGGCCATGGAGAACATGCGGGACCTGCCGGGCGGGCTCGGCGGCAGCAGTGACACCCTGAGCACGAAGCTGCCGTACGGGAGGACCGTGGGGCTGGTGGAGCCGCTGCAGGACGGCGACTGTGTGGACGTCACCTGGACCGACACCCCGTTCACGGACGCCGCCCGGCTGCGGATCGTGCCCGACTGCGCGGGGCGGGCCATGGACGGCCAGGTGATGGCCTCCTACGAGGCGTCGTCCGCCGAGGACGCCCGGACCGGCGGGGCCGCCCAGTGCGAGCAGCTCACGGTGGAGGCCCGCGAGAAGCTCGTGGACGTCCGGACCTACGCCGTCCTCCCCACCGACGACGGCTTCGACGCCGCCGGGCGTCGGGTCGCCTGTCTGCTGCTGGGCGAGCGGCGGCCGGTGTACGGCCCGATCGGTGTGTACCGCACGGTGGGCGAGACGGTGCTCGACGACGTGGCCACCCTGCAGAAGCAGGACTGCCTCGACCCGATCTCCGGCAACAAGATCCGGCTGGTCTCCTGCCAGGACCGCCACCGGCAGAAAGTGCTCGGCTTCCACGAGATGAGCCCCGGCACCACGTACGACGACGCTCAGGAGCAGGCGCTCGGCGCCTGCCGGAAGAACCTGCCTCCGCAGCAGTACGGCTATGAGCCCGGGGTGTCCGGTTCCGGGTTCTGGATCAGCGAGGACGGTTGGGAAAAGGGCGCTCATTTCGTCGTCTGCACTGTCATTTCCGGTAGTGGGGGCACCATGGAGGGAGAAGAAGCCTGAGGAAGGGTGTTGCGATGCCCGGTTCGACGAAGACCATGGGGGTGCTCACCGTCGGTGGGCTGGTCGCGGTGACGGCCTACTCGGTGGCGCTCGGCAGCAATGGCTGGCTGTGGTTCGGATGGGTCGTCCTGGGCCTCCTGACGCTGGGGATGGTGGCGTCGCGCACCTGAGGCTCACCCCGAGTGATCCTCAGGCCCGGGGAATTCCCCCGTCCGGGTGAACGCCCGGCTGGTACTTCGGCAGCCGGGCGGTGATCTTCATGCCCGCGCCGACCGCGGTCTCGATGACGAGGCCGTGGTCGTCGCCGTACACCTGACGGAGCCGCTCGTCGACGTTGCTGAGGCCGATGCCGCCCGAGGGGCTGGTGTCGCCCGCGAGGATGCGGCGGAGCACCTCGGGGTCCATGCCGACGCCGTCGTCCTCGATGACGACGAGCGCCTCGGCGCCCGCGTCCTGGGCGGTGATACTGATGTGGCTCTTGCCCGCGGCGATCACTGTCCTGCCTTCGAGGCCGTGCTTCACCGCGTTCTCCACGAGGGGCTGGAGGCAGAGGAAGGGCAGGGTGACCGGCAGGACCTCGGGGGCTATCTGGAGCGTGACCGAGAGCCGGTCGCCGAAGCGGGCCCGGACCAGCGCCAAGTAGTGGTCGATGGCGTGCAGTTCGTCGGCGAGGGTGGTGAAGTCGCCGTGCTTGCGGAACGAGTAGCGGGTGAAGTCGGCGAATTCCAGGAGGAGTTCACGGGCGCGCTCGGGGTCGGTGCGGACGAACGAGGCGATCACCGCCAGTGAGTTGAAGATGAAGTGCGGGGAGATCTGGGCGCGCAGGGCCTTGATCTCGGCCTCTATCAGGCGGGTGCGGGACTGGTCGAGATCGGCCAGTTCAAGCTGGACGGAGACCCAGCGGGCGACCTCGCCGGCGGCCCGGACGAGGACGGCGGACTCGCGGGGCGCGCAGGCGACGAGCGCGCCGTGGACGCGGTCGTCGACCGTGAGCGGGGCGACGACCGCCCAGCGCACCGGGCAGTCGAGGATGTCGCAGGTCAGCGGGAAGGCCTCGCCCCGGCCCGTCTCCAGGGGGCCGACCAGCCGTCCCATGATCTCGGCGCGGTGGTGCTCCGCGACGCCCTCCCAGGCGAGGACCGACTCGTGATCGGTGAGGCACAGCGCGTCGGTGCCGAGCAGGGTGCGCAGCCGCTTGGCCGATCTTCGGGCAGTCTCCTCGGTGAGGCCGGCGCGCAGCGGGGGCGCTGCGAGTGTGGCGGTGTGCAGGGTCTGGAAAGTGGCGTGCTCGACGGGTGTGCCGAGCCCGCCCAGGCTGTTGCGCGGCCGGGCCGTGCGCCGGCCGAGCCAGAACCCGGCCGCGAGCAGCGGGAGCACGGCCACGAAGACCCCCGCGAGGAACCCGGTCACTTCAGCGCTCATCGTGTCTTTCACCTCCTGCAAGTGGTACACCGCTCGCCGCCCAGGGGTTCCCTTCCGCCGGTCCGCACCTCACCGCCGCCCGGTCGGTCACGGTCCTCGCCGCCCTCCGGTCGGTCACGGTCCTCACCCCCGCCACAGTTCGACCTCCTTCGTCGCCGCGCGGGTCCGGCCGCCGACCAGTTCCTCCGGGAGGTGGAAGCGGGCCAGGATCGCCGGGGTCTCGGGCGGGACCTTGCCGGGGGTGGCCAGGGACACCAGGGCCATCGTGAGGAAGCCGAGCGGTACGGACCACAGGGCGGGCCAGGCCAGCAGGGCGTGCAGGTTGCCGGTGCCGGGATAGCCGGCCATGGTCGCGGCGACCGCGAGGAGGGCCGCGCCCCCGCCGACGAGCATGCCCGCCGCCGCGCCCGGCGGGGTGAGGCGGCGCCACCAGATGCCGAGGACGAGCAGCGGGCAGAAGGAGGAGGCGGACACGGCGAAGGCGAGGCCGACCGCGTCGGCGACGGGCAGCCCGCCGACCAGGCCGCTCGCCGCGAGCGGTACGGCCATGGCGAGGACCGTGCCGAGCCGGAAGTGCCGTACACCGCGTGCGGGCAGCACGTCCTGGGTGAGCACGCCCGCGACCGCCATGGTCAGGCCGGAGGCGGTGGACAGGAACGCGGCGAAGGCGCCGCCCGCGACCAGTGCGCCGAGGAGGTCGCCGCCGAGGCCGCCGATCATGCGGTCCGGCAGGAGGAGGACGGCCGCGTCGGCGTCGCCGGTGAGGGTGAGGTCGGGGGCGTAGAGCCTGCCGAGTGCCCCGTAGAGCGGCGGCAGGAGGTAGAAGAAGCCGATCATGGCGAGGACGACGACCGTGGTGCGGCGGGCGGCGACGCCGTGCGGGCTGGTGTAGAAGCGGACGACGACGTGGGGCAGGCCCATGGTGCCGAGGAAGGTGGCGAGGATCAGCCCGTAGGTGGCGTACAGCGGGCGTTCCTCGCGCCCTTCGGCGAGGGAGGTGGACATGCCGCCGTTGGTGCCGCGGTCGGCGACGGGGACGGGGTCGCCTTTGGTGAAGGTCAGGCGCGTGCCCCGGTCGATGCGGTGGGTGCCGGCGGGCAGGTCGACGCGGTGGTCGTCGAGGCGGCGGCCGTCGATCGTGCCGGAGGCGGTGACGGTGAGCGGGCTGGTGAGCTTCAGGTCGAGGGTCTCGTCGACGCGGACGACGCGCTGTTCACGGAACCGGGCAGGCTCGTCGAAGGCGTGGCGCGGGGCGCCGTCGCCCTGCCAGGCGAGGACGAGGAAGAGCGCGGGGACGAGCAGGGCGGTGAGTTTGAGCCAGTACTGGAAGGCCTGTACGAAGGTGATGCTGCGCATGCCGCCGGCGGCGACCGTGGCGGAGACGACCACGGCGACGATGACACCGCCGAGCCACTTGGGGGCGTCGGTGAGCACGGTCAGCGTCAGCCCCGCGCCCTGCAGCTGGGGCAGCAGGTAGAGCCAGCCGACACCGACCACGAAGGCCCCCGCGAGCCGCCGCACGGTCTTGGAGGCGAGGCGGGCCTCGGCGAAGTCCGGCAGGGTGTAGGCGCCGGAGCGGCGCAGCGGGGCGGCGACGAACAGCAGGAGCACGAGATAGCCGGCGGTGTAGCCGACCGGGTACCAGAGCATGTCGGGGCCCTGGACGAGGACAAGGCCGGCGATGCCGAGGAAGGAGGCGGCGGAGAGGTATTCGCCGCTGATCGCGGCCGCGTTGAGGCGGGGGCCGACGGTGCGGGAGGCGACGTAGAAGTCGGAGGTGGTCCGCGATATGCGCAGGCCGAAGGCGCCGACGAAGACGGTCGCGACGACGACGAGGGCGACGGCGGGGACGGCGTAGTTCTCGTTCACGGGTTCGCTGCTTCCGTCGTTTCCGTTGCTGCCGCCGCTTCCGTTGCTGCCGCCGCTTCCGTCGTTTCCATCGCCTCAGCGGTCCTCGACGAGCCGGACGAGGTCCTGCTCGTTGCGTTCGGCGCGGCGTACGTGCCAGTACGCGAGGAGGACCAGCGGCGGGTAGATGCCGAAGCCGAGGAGGGCCCACTCCAGGCCGGCGCCGTCCGGCATCGCGGCGAAGACCAGGGGCAGCGGGGCGACCAGCAGGACCAGGACCGCGAACACGGCGAGGGCCGCGCGGAGTTGGCTGCGCATGAGGGAGCGGACGTAGGTGTGGCCGAGGGTGGTCTGTTCGTCGATCTCGGTACGGGGGCGGTGGTGGCCGGAGGTGCGGCGGGTGCGGCGGGGCACTCCCGTGACGACCTCGCGGCGTTCGATGGGGTCGTTCGGCATGGCGGCTCCTCAGCCCGTGGTCCGGCGCATGAGCAGATCGCGCAGTTCGCGTGCGTGGCGGCGGCTGACCTGGAGTTCCACGGGGCCGACGAGGACGCTGACCGTGCCCGCGTCCAGGCGGAGTTCGCCGACGTGGCGCAGGGCGACGAGATGGCGGCGGTGGATGCGGACGAACCCGCGCGCCCGCCAGCGCTCTTCGAGGGTGGAGAGGGGGATGCGGACGAGGTGGCTGCCCTGGGGGGTGTGCAGCCGGGCGTAGTCGCCCTGGGCCTCGACGTGGGTGATGTCGTCGACGGCGACGAAGCGGGTCACCCCGCCGAGTTCGACGGGTATCTGGTCGGGGTCGGGTTCGTGGACGGGTATCGGCGGGGGCGGGGCCGTGGTCGCCTCCCGGAGCTGGGCGGCCCGGCGTATCGCCTCGGCGAGGCGTTCCCGGCGGACCGGCTTGAGGACGTAGTCGACGGCCTTGAGGTCGAAGGCCTGGACGGCGAAGCCCTCGTGCGCGGTGACGAAGACGACGAGCGGGGGCCGGGCGAAGCCGGTGAGGAGGCGGGCGAGGTCGAGGCCGTCGAGTCCGGCCATGTGGATGTCGAGGAAGACGACGTCGATCGCGTCGGGTCCGTCGGGACCGGATTCGAGGGCCCGGTTGATCCGCCGCAGGGCCTCGGTGGCGTCGTTCGCGCCCTCGGCGCTGCTGACCCGTGGATCGGCGTTCAGCAGGTACAGCAGTTCCTCCAGGGAGGGTTTCTCGTCATCGACGGCGAGCGCGCGCAGCATGAACGTGGAGTGTAGGAGCAATTCGTACACCTGCCTAAGCGCTCCGCTGGGATTGCCTGTCACACCGCGGGCGGTCCGTGGCTGGTCGCGCGGTTCCCCTCGCCCCTTACAGGGCGCGGGCGGTACCCCCCGTCGATACAGTGCCCGCATGAGCAGCAAGTCCGCGGCGTTCGACGAGCTCGACCGGAAGATCATCACGGCGTTGATGGCGAACGCGAGGACCAGCTTCGCCGAGATCGGCTCGGCCATCGGTCTGTCGGCCACCGCGGTCAAGCGGCGGGTGGACCGGCTGCGGGAGACCGGGGTGATCACCGGGTTCACGGCCACGGTGCAGCCGGCGGCGCTCGGCTGGCGCACGGAGGCGTACGTCGAGGTGTACTGCGAGGGCGCGGCGCCGCCCCGGCGGCTCGCGGAGGTCGTGCGCAACCATCCGGAGATCACCGCGGCGATGACGGTGACGGGTGGCGCGGACGCGCTGCTGCATGTCCGGGCCGTCGACGTGGAGCACTTCGAGGAGGTGCTGGAGCGGATCCGTGCCGAGCCGTTCATCCGGAAGACGATCAGTTACATGGTGCTGTCGCACCTGCTGCCGGAGGCTCCGGAGGCCGGCGCGACCCAGGACGCAGCGAACATGCGCTGAGCTCGATGAATACGCAGCATTACTGCGCGAACACGCAACGTTCGTTCCTTGTCGTGCGCCTGGCCTGATTCCTACCGTGGTGTCATCCCAGCCGACACTCGCAGGAAGCGGAGAAACCCTCTGTGCCCGACAGCCGTGTGCCGCGCCTTCGGCGCTTTCTCGTCTGTGAACCCAGACACTTCGCCGTGCAGTACTCGATCAACCCCTGGATGCATCCGGACACCCCCGTGGACGTCGATCTCGCCCAGGATCAGTGGCAGGAGCTGATCCGCGCCTACCGGAACCACGGCCACACCGTGGACACCGTGGAGCCGGTGGCGGCGCTGCCCGACATGGTGTTCGCGGCCAACTGCGCGCTCGTCCTCGGCGGCCGTGTCCTCGGCTCGCTGTTCCACGCGCCCGAGCGGCGCCCCGAGTCCACCGCGTACGACGCCTGGTTCAAGGACGCCGGGTACGACGTGCTGCGCTCCGAGTCGGTGTGCGAGGGAGAGGGCGACCTGGTGCCGACCGGCCGCTACCTGCTCGCCGGGACCGGCTTCCGCACCACCCGCGAGGCCCATCGCCAGGCGCAGGAGTTCTTCGGCGTCCCCGTGATCAGCCTCCAGCTGGTGGACCCGCGTTTCTACCATCTGGACACCGCGCTGTTCGTCCTGGAGGACGAAACCGGCGATCGTCCGGGGAACATCGCGTACTACCCGGAGGCGTTCTCGCCCGGCAGCCGCGCGGTCCTCGCCCGGCTCTATCCGGACGCGGTGATCGCGACCCGCGAGGACGCCATGGCGTTCGGCCTGAACTCGGTGTCCGACGGCCGCCACGTCTTCATCTCGCCCCGCGCCAAGGAACTCGCCGACCAGCTCACCCGGCAGGGCTACGTTCCCGTCCCCGTCGACCTGTCGGAGTTCCAGAAGGCCGGCGGCGGCATCAAGTGCGTCACTCAGGAGATCCGCCCGTGACTCACATGACCCAGCAGACCCGTCGCCCGGTTCCGGCGATCCGCCCCGCGACCCCGGAGGTCCGCTCATGACCGCCCCCGC
This sequence comes from Streptomyces sp. NPDC001868, assembly GCF_040297125.1. Classification (NCBI taxonomy): domain Bacteria; kingdom Bacillati; phylum Actinomycetota; class Actinomycetes; order Kitasatosporales; family Streptomycetaceae; genus Streptomyces; species Streptomyces sp. NPDC001868. Next base: position 164,825 of record NZ_JBEOYO010000006.1, read on the forward strand.
CCACACGCGCTCGTCGGCCGACCTCATCCGCGCCGAGGAACCCGTCCTCGCGCACAACTACCACCCGCTGCCCGTGGTCGTCGCCCGCGCCGAGGGCACCTGGGTCGAGGACGTGGAGGGCCGCCGCTATCTGGACATGCTGGCCGGCTACTCCGCCCTCAACTTCGGCCACCGCCACCCGGCGCTGATCGACGCCGCGCACCGCCAGCTCGACACGCTCACCCTCACCTCACGGGCCTTCCACAACGACCGGCTCGCCGAGTTCGCCGAGTCCCTGGCCGCGCTGACCGGCCTGGACATGGTGCTGCCGATGAACACGGGCGCCGAGGCCGTGGAGAGCGCGATCAAGGTGGCCCGCAAATGGGCGTACGAGGTGAAGGGCGTCCCCGCCGACCGGGCCACGATCGTGGTCGCCGCCGACAACTTCCACGGCCGTACGACGACGATCGTCAGCTTCTCCACGGACCCGGTCGCGCGCGACGGCTTCGGCCCGTTCACGCCCGGCTTCCGTGTGGTCCCGTACAACGATCTCGCGGCGCTGGAGGCGGCGATCGACGAGACGACGGCGGCGGTGCTGATCGAGCCCATCCAGGGCGAGGCGGGCGTGCTCATCCCGGACGACGGCTATCTGCGCGGCGTCCGTGAGCTGACCCGTCGCACGGGTTGCCTGTTCATCGCGGACGAGATCCAGTCCGGCCTCGGCCGCACGGGGCGGACGCTCGCCGTCGAGCACGAGGACGTCCTGCCCGACGCCGTACTGCTCGGCAAGGCGCTCGGCGGCGGCATCGTGCCGGTGTCCGCGGTGGTCGCCCGCCGGGAGGTGCTGTCGGTCCTGCGCCCCGGCGAGCACGGCTCGACGTTCGGCGGCAACCCCCTCGCGGCGGCTGTCGGTTCGGCGGTGGTCGAGCTGTTGCGCACCGGGGAGTTCCAGCTCAGGGCCACCGAACTGGGTGGAGTCCTGCGGGACGGGCTCACGGAACTGGTCGGCCGGGGCGTGGTCGGCTTCCGGGCACGCGGACTGTGGGCGGGCGTCGACATCGACCCCACGATCGGCACGGGCCGCGAGATCAGCCACCGCCTCATGGGCAAGGGGATCCTGGTCAAGGACACCCATGGCTCCACCATCCGCCTGGCCCCGCCCCTGACGATCACGGCGACGGAACTCCGGTCGGCGCTGGGGACGTTGGGGGAGGTCTTGAAGGAGGGTTCCTGAAGAGGAGGGCTCCTGAAGAAGAGGGCTCCTCAAGACCCGAAGCCCGACACCCGCGCCCCGGCAGGGGCGCGGGGAACGGCGCGAGCAACCACGACCGACCCGCGGACGACACACGCCCCCAGGCCCCGTCACCCGCGTGCGCTCACCGCTCGGCGGTGCGGTGGGGCTGGAGCAGGAGCAGGGCGATGTCGTCGGTGTGCCGGTCGGTGCGGCGGGTGTGGTGGACGAGGCTGTCCACGAGCTGGTGCAGGGGGAGGTCGGCGTACTGGCCGAGGTGGTGGGCGAGGTCGGCGATGGTCCGGGTGATGTCGATGCCGGGGGTCTCCACGAGCCCGTCCGTGTAGAGGGCGAGGAGGGTGTCCGGGGCCAGGGACAGGGTGGTGAGGGGGTACGAGGGGGTGCCGATGCCGATGCCGAGCGGGGGACCGGGGCGGATGTCGACGGGATGGGTGCGGCTGTCGGGGTGGCGCAGCAGCGGGGGCGGGTGTCCCGCGCTGGCGAGCGTGACCCGGTGGCGGGCCAGGTCGAGGTGGGCGTAGAGGCAGGAGACGAAGCGGGTGGCGTTGAGGTCGGCGAGGTCGCGGTCGGTGCGGGTGAGGACCTGGTCGGGGGTGGCTCCGGCGGTGGCGTGGGAGTGGACGGCCATGCGGACCTGGCCCATCAGGGCGGCGGCCGTCATGTCATGGCCCTGTACGTCGCCGATGACCGCGGCGGCGGTGGTGTCGGTGAGGCGGATGAGGTCGTAGAAGTCGCCGCCGATGTCCATGCCGTGGCTGGCCGGCAGATACCGCGCGGCGACGTCGAGGCCGGTCACGGCGGGCAGGGCGTGGGGCAGCAGGGTCTGCTGGAGGGCGTGGGCGAGGTTGTGCTGCGCGTCGTAGAGGCGGGCGCGGTCCAGGGCCTGGGCGATGAGCCCGGCCAGGGGCGTGAGGATCGAGCGCTCGGCGGCGGTGAAGGGATGGGGTTCGTTGTAGGAGAGGAGGAGGCAGCCGATGGGGTGCCCGGAGCTGAGCAGCGGCATGGAGGCCCAGGCGTGCTTGTCGCCGATCAGCGGGGCCCTGGGGTAGCGGCGGGCCAGTTCGTCGCGGTCGGCGACGAACAAGGAGGTGCCGGTGGTCAGGGCGCGGCCCACGGGGGTCAGATCGGAGTCCGAGGACAGGCCTTCGAGCCGCTCGATGACGTCGGGGGCGTAGCCGCGGTGTCCGATGATCTGGATGCGGCCCGCGTCGGCGGTGGACATGATCATGCCGTGGGCGCCGAAGGCGGGCAGGATCCGCTCGGCGACCAGATCGACGACGTCCTGCACTCCGAGGGTCTCGGTCAGGGCCGCCGCCAGGGCCATCAGCAGATGGATACGGCTGTGCGTGGGGGTGCCGGTGAAGGTCGGCTGCGTGCCGGGCGGCCTTGACGAGGGGTCGGGGGCGATGAGGACGCTGGTGCCGCTGTCGTCCGTGTGGAGGCGGAGGTCCAGCCACTGGTCCGGTGGGCGCAGGACGGTCAGGGCGAGCGGCTCGCGACTGCTCACGGCGGTGCGGTACGCGTCCATGTACGCGATGTTGTCGAGCCAGGTCAGTGACTGCCAGGGCTGGGTTCCCAGCAGTTGTTCCGCCGGTCTGCCCAGCAGCTCGGCGGCCGCGGCGTTCACATAGGTGACGCATCCGCCCAGGTCGAGGGCGAGGGTGCCGAGGGGCAGGCGTTCCAGCAGGCGGGCCGCGGCGAGCCCGGACTGCGGCCTCGGCTCCGCGTGGTGGCGACGCACGAAGCGTGGCCGGTCCGGGATGACCGGAGGGTGGGCGGCGGCGTCCAGCACCCGGGCGATACGGCGAGCGCTGAAGGCGATGTGGCCGCGCTCCCGGCGGCTGAGCCGGGGAGAACGGCCGGGGGCCCACATCAGCAGCAGCGCGCCCCGGCAGTGCCGGACCTCCCTGAGCGGGACGACCGCGAACGCGACCTGGTAGGGGATGCTCGCCGCGACGCGCGGGTAGGAGCGGGCCAGCTCCTCCAGGGAACTCACCCAGACGAGCCGCTCGTTGCGTATCGCGTCCTGGCTGGGGCCGTGGACGGCGAACGGGGCCCGCCACCACGGGGCGAAGGCGTCGACGGGAACACCGCACAGCGCGACGAGACCCAGCACGGCTTCCGCCGGGTCCAGCAGGTAGACACCCCCGGACCTGGCACCGGTACGGCGCACCGCCGCCGCCAGGGTCTCACCGAGCGGATCGACGACACCTGGCCGCTCACCGGACCCGGTCATACGGCGCGACACCTAACGCCCATAAGCCGACGCTAAGCCCGGACGCGGGTGACGGCATGTGGATCAGGACCATGGCCCGGTCACGGCCGTCACGGAGGGCCGGGTGGTGGCGCATGGCGGCGGTTCGGAGGTGATCGATCAGGTGTCGCCGTCTGTATCCGGCCGACTACCGGACCTCGCCCGGGGAGCCGTCGGCGGTGCGGCCTTCGTCGGCGGGTGTCTCCGGAGCCGCGCGGACCCGCACCGCCACCGCCCTCCCGCCGTTCGGCACCGCCCGGCCCACCCGGCGCCCGCCGCCCCCACAGTTCGGCCACAGGACCGTCGCGAGGTGACGCCGACGGGTCGGGGTGCTCCCGGTGGCACGGGGCGTCGGGCTACGATCAATCGTCGATACGCAGGACGAGGCTCACCAGCGCTCACGCGCCTGACGCAACGTCAGCGAAGTCAGCAAGGAGTCGGCGTGAGTCCGATCAGACCTGGCCGCGGACGGCCACACCCGGAAAGTGACCGTGTGCGCGCATGTCTGCTGTGACCTGGCGGAACACGTCCATAGAGCCGATCCGGTAGCGCGAGGGAGACGCCGTGTTCTATTACCTGCTCAAATACGTGCTTCTGGGTCCCCTGCTGAGACTGGTCTTCCGGCCTCGCATCGAAGGCCTCGAACACGTGCCGCCGTCGGGCGCGGCCATCGTCGCGGGCAATCATCTGTCCTTCTCCGACCACTTCTTGATGCCCGCGATCCTCAAGCGCCGCATCACGTTCCTGGCGAAGGCCGAGTACTTCACCGGCCCGGGCCTCAAGGGCCGGCTGACGGCGTTCTTCTTCCACAGCGCCGGGCAGATCCCGGTCGACCGCTCCGGCAAGGACGCGGGTCAGGCCGCCATCCGCGAGGGGCTCGGCGTGCTGAGCAAGGACGAACTCCTCGGCATCTACCCGGAGGGCACCCGCTCGCACGACGGCCGCCTCTACAAGGGCAAGGTCGGTGTGGCGGTCATGGCGCTCAAGGCCCGGGTGCCCGTCATCCCCTGCGCCATGATCGGCACCTTCGAGGCGCAGCCGCCGGGCAAGGTCATCCCCAACATCCACCCCGTCGTCATCCGCTTCGGCAAGCCCCTCGACTTCTCCCGCTACGAGGGCATGGAGAACGAGAAGGCCGTCCTGCGCGCCATCACCGACGAGATCATGTACGCGATCCTCACGCTCTCCGAGCAGGAGTACGTCGACCAGTACGCGGCCGTGGTGAAGGCGGAGGAGGCCGCGGCGGCGAAGGCGGCGAAGGAGCGCAAGTTCCCGCGTATGCCGTTGAGTTGATCATCCTCCTGCCCGTCCCGTCGAGGCGTTCTGCCGGTAGCAGAGCGTCCCGGCGGTGCGGGCGCGGGCGTCGTACGGTCGGGGCATGACACGACGTGCAGTGGTGATCGGAGCGACGGGACAGATCGGCCGGGTGGCCGTGGGCGCGCTGGCGCGGGACGGCTGGGCGGTGACGGCCGTCTCGCGGGGCGGCGGCCGGGACGACGGCTGGCCCGAGGACGTACGGGCCGTACGGGCGGACCGCGGTGACGACGCGGCGCTGACGGCCGCGATCGGCGACGGCTGTGACGTGCTGGTGGACATGGTGGCGTACGGCCCCGAACACGCCCGGCAGTTGCTCGCGGTGGCCGACCGCGTCGGCTCGGCGGTCGTCGTCTCCAGCGTCTCGGTGTACGAGGACGACAAGGGCCGTAACTTCGACACCCAGGCGGAGCCGGACGGCTTCCCCGAGTACCCCGTGCCCCTCCCCGAGAGCCAGCGCACGATCCGGCCGGACGACACCTCGTACAGCACGCGCAAGGCGGGGCTGGAGCGTGAACTCCTCGCCGGGGGCGACCGGTTGCCCACGACCCTGCTGCGCGCGGGCGCGATCCACGGGCCGCACTGCCGTACGCCGCGCGAGCTGTACTTCGTCAAGCGCAACCTGGACGGCCGGACCCGCCGGGTCCTCGCGTACGGCGGGGAGAGCCGCTTCCATCCGGCGAGCGTCCACAACATCGCCGAGCTGATCCGGCTGGCCGCCGCGCGGCCCGGGTCGCGGGCGCTGAACGCCGTCGACCCCGAGGCGCCGACCGTCGTGGAGATCGCCGCCGCGATCGACGCGGTGATGGGTGTCGAGCCGGAGAACGTGCTCGTGGACGGCCCCGCCCCGGCGCCCACCGTGGGCGACACGCCCTGGTCCGTGCCGGTGCCCGTGGTCTGCGACATGGCGGCGGCGGAGCGGGAGTTGGGCTACCGCCCGGTGGTCCGGTACGAGCGGTCGCTGCCGGAGACGGTCGCGTGGATCGAGGGCCGGCTGGCCGGCGGTCGGGACTGGCGGGAGGCGTACCCCAGGATGGCCGAGGTGTACGGCGATCTCTTCGACTACGCGGCGGAGGACGCGTGGCTGGCGGGGCGGCCGGTCTGACCGGGTGACCGGTCAGACCGGGTGACCGGGTGAGCAAAGGGGGGAGGGGACGGCCGAGTTCTCCGGTCGCCCCCTCCCCCTCTCATGGCCCTACGGCGTCGGCGTGGCGTGCGGGGCGCACTTCACGTCGGCCTTGCCCACCTTGCCGGTGAGCAGGTAGCTGTCCACGCGCTCGTTGACGCACGGGTTGACCAGGCCGGTGACTCCGTGGGAGCCGGCCTTCGTCTCCGTGATCAGACGGGAGCCCTTGAACCGCTTGTGCAGCTCGACGGCGCCCTCGTACGGCGTGGCCGCGTCCCGCTCGGACTGGACGATCAGGACGGGCGGCAGGCCCTTCTTGGTCTTCACGTCCAGCGGGGTGTACTGCTTGGACTGCCAGGTCGCGCACGGCAGGTTCATCCAGGCGTTGGCCCAGGTCATGAACGGGTGCTTCTTGTGCAGCTCGGTGTTGTCGCGGTCCCACTTCTTCCAGCTGGTGGGCCACTTGGCGTCGGTGCACTCGACCGCCGTGTAGACGGCGTTGCCGTTCTCCGAGGCCGCGTTGCCGACGGTGTCGGTGAGGTCCGGGGCCGCGGCGTCGACCAGCGCCTGGGTGTCACCGGCGGCGTACTTGCTCCACACCTGCGCGGTGGGCGCCCACGCGGAGTCGTAGTACGGGGCGCTCTGGAAGAAGGAGATCAGCTCGGCCGGGCCGACGAGCCCGCCGAGGGGCTTCTTCTTCGCGGTGGCGCGCAGCTCCAGCCACTTCGCCTGCACCTTGGCCTGGGTGTTGCCGAGGTGGTACGTCGCGTCGTTGCCCGCGACCCACTTCGTCCAGTCCTTCCAGCGGGTCTCGAAGGCGACGTCCTGGTCCAGGTTGGCCTGGTACCAGATCTTCTCGCGCGAGGGGTTCACCACGCTGTCGACGACCATGCGGCGGACATGGGTCGGGAAGAGGGTGCCGTAGACGGCGCCGATGTACGTGCCGTAGGAGACGCCGAGGAAGTTGAGCTTCTTCTCCCCCAGGGCGGCCCGGATGACGTCCAGGTCACGCGCGGTGTTCGGCGTCGTCATGTGCGGCAGCATCGCGCCGCTGCGCTTCTTGCAGCCGGCCGCGTAGTCGGCGGCGATCTTGCGCTGCTTGCGCTTGTCGGCCTCGGAGTCCGGGACCGGGTCCATCTTGGGCGCCTTCACGAACTCCTGCGGGTCGACGCAGGAGATGGGCGCCGACTTGCCGACACCACGCGGGTCGAAGCCCACGAAGTCGTACGCCTTGGACGTGTTGACCCACAGCGGGGCCTTGGTCGTGACCCTGCGCGGGAAGCGCAGACCCGAACCGCCAGGCCCGCCCGGGTTGTAGACGAGCGCGCCCTGGCGCTCCTCCTTCGTACCGGTGCTGCCGATACGGTCAACGGCGAGCTTGATCTGCTTGCCGTTCGGCTTGGCGTAGTCCAGCGGCACGGTGACCCAGCCGCACTTGATCGGCTTCTCCAGGCCCCAACTCTCAGGGCAGTCCTGCCACTTGACGCCCTTCTTCGCCGCCTTCGCGGCGGCGACGGCCACACCCTTGGCCTCGCGGTCCTGCGACGCGCCCGCGGTGTCCGCGGCGCTGGCCATGGGGGCGGTGACGGCGCCGGCTATCAGGGTCGCCGTGACGAGCAGTCCGGCGGAGCCGAACGCTGCCGCCCTACTGGTCGGCCTCATACCTCTCAAGAGGGAACTCCCCGTACATCGTTTCGAGATGTGAATGGTCACGGGGGATCCTCGTGCCTATGAGGCACCTGAGAACAGAGGAGCGAACAGTTCTTTACTAATCCGATAACCGGTGCGGAAAGTCCCGTTCAGCGGATGCCCGAGGCCCGGCCGTTCTCAACCGTCCAGCTCGGCGAGCGCCTCGTCCAGCACACGCCGCAGCCGCAGTGCGTCGGGCGCGAGTGCGCTGACGAGCACGGCGGGACCGGCGAGCGGGGTGAGTACGGCGGTCTCCCCCAGCACCCTGGGCCCGGGCGCTTTCTCGGCGAACTCCGGCCGTACGACGACGAGTTGCCCCAACGCCCGGTGTCCGCCCAGCACGGCGGGCCCGTCCCAGCCGCCGGGCGCTCCCGGCCCGCACGCCACCTGCTGATCGAGCAACGGCCGCCCGCCGAGCACGACGGTGAGCCGACTGGTGAGACGTCCGGGCTCCTCCCCCACCCGCCCGAGCACCTGCTCCTCCCGGAACACCAGCCGGGCCCCGACGGCGAGTTCCACCCGCGTCGACACACACAGCTCGCTGCCGTTCGCGGAGATCAACTGCTCGGGCAGCCACCGCAGTTCGCCCCCGTCGGCGACCTCGATCCGTACGTCGTAACGGGCCTCCCCCTTGGCCTGCCCCGGCAGCGCGATCGTCGCGGCGGCCGACCCGACGCGCAGCCGGGCCCCCTCGCCGACCTCCGCCTCGACGGCGAACCGGTCCCCGCCCAGCGGCCCGCTCATGGCCCCGACGAGCATGACCCGTGCCTCGTCGCCGCTCCCCCGGGTGCGGCGCAACGCGAGCGGTCCGTCGCTCTCCAGTACGGGCAGGGCCGTACCGCCCCGCCCGTCGACGCGGGCCGCGATCCGGGCAGTGGCCCTGACGCCGGAGGTCCCTCGTGCCTGTTCCGTCACTCTCCTACCGTCCACGCCGCGAGCTTCTCCCGCACCCAGGCGGCGACCTCCCCGACCCCGGCCTCGCTCCGCAGCGACTGGAACACCACCGGCAGCTCCGCCCGCTGCGCCTTCGCGTCCGCGGCCATCCGGGCGAGGTCGGAGCCCACGTACGGCGCGAGGTCCGTCTTGTTGACGACGAGCAGGTCGGCCGTGGTGACGCCGGGGCCGCCCTTGCGCGGGATGTCGTCCCCGCCGGCCACGTCGATGACGAAGACCTGTGCGTCGACGAGACCCTTGGAGAAGGTGGCGGTGAGGTTGTCGCCCCCGGACTCGACGAGGATCAGATCGAGCGGCCCGACCTCGTCCTCCAGGTCCTCCACCGCTTCGAGGTTCGCGGAGATGTCGTCCCTGATCGCGGTGTGCGGGCACGCGCCCGTCTCCACGGCCGTGATCCGCTCCGGCGGCAGCACGGCCTCGCGCAGCAGGAACTCGGCGTCCTCCCGCGTGTAGATGTCATTCGTCACCACGGCGAGCGACAACTCGTCCCTCAACGCCTGGCACAGCGCGGCCACGGTCGCCGTCTTGCCGGACCCCACGGGGCCGCCGAGCCCGATCCGCAGGGCCCGGCGGCTGCCGTCGGGCCTCTGCGCGTCAGCGCTGACGGCGGAGGGGCCGTCGTGGGAATGGACGTGACCAAGATGCATGACTACGACTCCTTGTTCGACTGCGGCTCGCGGGAGAGCTCGGGGGTTCGGGTGCGTTGGCGGGTGCGGGTGCGTGGGGCTTCTCGCGCAGTTCCCCGCGCCCCTCAAGATTCAGGCCCCTGCGGGCCTGAAAAACCACGACCCTCGCGGTCCTGACAGGTGACGGGCTGCGGGCCTGAAAAGCATGGGGCGCAGCCCCTGCTTTTCAGGGGCGCGGGGAACTGCGCGAGCAACCCCCGCCGGACCCGCAGGTTGGGGGTCGAAGGGGCACCGCCCCTGGGGATGGGACGGGTAGGGGCGGCGGGGGGCGAAAGAAACTCAGGACGCGAACAACCGGACGGACCAAGCCGCATGCACCTCCGCCCCGATCTCCAACAACGGCGCGGAAGCCGCAGGCAGGCTCCCCACACCCACACCCCCCACCCCCCGAGCCGCATCGACCGCCGCCCCCACCACCACATCCATCTCGGGAGCCAACCGCGCCAACACCCCACTCGCATCGAACGGATCAAGACTCAACAACCGCACCACCGCACTGGCCACCCCACTCACACTCTCGTAGACAGCGCAGTACGCCGCGTCATCCGCCCCCAACCCGGCCGCCCGAGCCGCCACCCCCAACACCACCGGCTGATGCGCCCCCTTGGGGAACGCCCGCGCCAACGCGTCCAGCTCTCCCGACGGCCACGTCGCCCGCACCGCCCGAGTCAACTGCCGCCCCAGCTTCCGCGAAGCGACCCGCAGCGCGAGCGACGGCGTACGCGCGTCGGCGGCGGCGTCCAGCTCCACCGGATCGTTGCCCAGCGCGGCGGCGGCCGCGAGGGACGCCGACACCAGCCCGGCCGTGTGCAACCGCCCCCGGCAGAACGCCTCCAGCCCCTCCGCCCCGGTGATCAGCCCGGCCTTGACGGCCGCCTCGGCCCCGCCGGAGTGCGCGTGCCCCCCGGCGGGAAACCGGCCGTCGGCCAGGACGAGAAGCGCGGCCCTAGACACCACACCCCCCCAAATGTCCCCCGAACCCCGGGCATCGCACCTGGCACCTCACGCGGTCCACTGCGGCCACACCGCCTCCCACCCCGGCCATCAGAAGAGGAAGTACCGCTGTGCCATGGGCAGTTCGGCGGCCGGCGTCGCCTCCACCAACTCCCCGTCGATGTGTACGGCGAAGCTGTCGGGATCGACCCGCACCTCGGGCCGCGCGTCGTTCTCGCGCATGTCGGCCTTGGTGACCCCGCGCGTCGACTCGATGGCGACGAACCGCTTCCCGAGCGACAGCCGCTCCGGCAGCCCGTCCTCGATGGCGAGCGGTGCCACGAAGTTGAACGAGTTCGAGGCGGGCGCCCGCCCGATCGCCCCGAACATCGGACGCGGGAGGATCGGCTGCGGCGTGGGAATGGAGGCGTTAGCGTCGCCCATCTGCGCGTACGCGATCTGCCCGCCCTTGATCACGAGCTGCGGCTTGACGCCGAAGAACGCGGGCTCCCACAGCACGAGGTCGGCGAGCTTGCCGGTCTCGACGGAGCCGATCTCACGGGCGAGTCCCTGCGCGAGGGCGGGGTTGATCGTGTACTTGGCGACATAGCGACGTACCCGGTGGTTGTCCGCACGCCCGTCGCCCGGCAGCGCGCCCCGGCGCCGCTTCATCACATGCGCGGTCTGCCAGGTCCGCAGGATGACTTCCCCGACCCGCCCCATGGCCTGCGCGTCCGAGGAGATGATCGAGATGGCGCCGAGGTCGTGCAGGATGTCCTCGGCCCCGATGGTGGACGGCCGGATGCGGGACTCGGCGAACGCCAGGTCCTCCGGCACGGCCGCGTTCAGGTGGTGGCAGACCATCAGCATGTCGAGGTGTTCCTCGGCGGTGTTGACGGTGTAGGGCCGGGTCGGGTTGGTGGAGCTGGGCAGGACGTGCGGCTCGGACACCACGGTCATGATGTCGGGCGCGTGCCCGCCGCCCGCGCCCTCGGTGTGGTACGCGTGGATGCCGCGTCCACCGATCGCGGCGAGCGTGTCACCGACGAACCCGGCCTCGTTGAGGGTGTCCGTGTGAATGGCGACCTGGATGCCGGTGCGGTCGGCGACGGTCAGGGACGCGTCGATGACGGCCGGGGTGGAGCCCCAGTCCTCGTGCAGCTTCAGGCCGAGGGCGCCGCCGCGGATCTGGGACAGCATCGCCTCGTGCGAGACGGTGTTGCCCTTCCCGAGGAAGCCGATGTTGAGCGGGTACTGCTCCATCGCCTCCATCATCCGGGCGAGGTGCCACGGGCCGGGGGTGACGGTCGTGGCCTTGGAGCCCTCCGCCGGTCCCGTGCCCCCGCCGACCACCGTGGTGACACCGGACGAGAGGGCCTCGTCGGCGATCTGCGGGCAGATGAAGTGGACGTGGGCGTCGACGCCACCGGCGGTGACGATCCGGCCGTTGCCCGCGATGATCTCCGTCTCGGGGCCGATGACCAGGTCGGGGTGGACGCCGTCCATGGTGTCGGGGTTGCCGGCCTTGCCGATGCCGGTGATCCGGCCGTCGCGGATGCCGATGTCGGCCTTGACGATGCCCCAGTGGTCGATGATCACCGCACCGGTGATCACCGTGTCCGGGGTGCCTTCTGCGCGCGTAGCGCGGGCCTGGCCCATGGATTCCCGGATGACCTTGCCACCGCCGAACACGGCCTCGTCACCGGCGAGTCCGGGCCCGCCGGAACGGTCCTCCTCGATCTCGACGAGCAGGTCGGTGTCGGCGAGCCGGATACGGTCACCTGTGGTCGGGCCGAACAGGTCGGCGTACGCGGCACGCGAGATCTCAGGCATCGAGGGCACCTCCGGTCTCCCCGCGCAGTCCGGGCACGACACGGGCGCCGGTGAGCGGGACGAGTTCTACGTCGACGGGGATCCCGGGCTCGAAGCGCACGGCGGTGCCGGCGGCGACGTTCAGCCGCAGCCCGCGCGCTGCGGCGCGGTCGAACTCCAGGCCGGGGTTGGCCTCGGCGAAGTGGTAGTGGGAGCCGACCTGGACGGGCCGGTCGGCGGCGTTGAGGACCGTGAGCCGGGTGACCTCACGGCCCGCGTTGTAGACGATCGGGTCCTCGGCGAAGAGGATCTCTCCGGGAATCATCGAGGCCCCCTCAGACGATCGGGTCGTGGACGGTGACGAGCTTGGTTCCGTCCGGGAAGGTCGCCTCGACCTGGACGTCGTGGATCATCTCGGGGATGCCCTCCATGACGTCGTCCCGGGTGAGCAACTTCCGCCCGGACGCCATGAGTTCGGCCACCGTACGACCGTCCCGCGCGCCCTCGAGGATATGCGCGGTGATGAGCGCGACGGCCTCGGGGTGGTTCAGCTTCAGGCCCCTGGCCCGGCGCTTCTCCGCCACGTCGGCCGCCACATGGATCAGCAGCCTCTCCTGCTCGTGCGGGGTCAGTTGCACGGCGTCCACCTCACATCCTCGCTCCGGACCGTGCGGGGTCCGGTTGCCTCACCACCGGGCAAATTCGCTGGTGGCGTGGCCGCAGGCTAATTGGGCGGCGTTTCGGCGACGTTAACCGGACCGTGATCCCCTCAGTTCCGGTCGTCCTTGTCCTCCATGCTCATCAGGGCCTTCACACCCAGTTCCACCACCTGGATCGGTACGTCGCCGAAGAGGGCGTACTGGGCCGCGAAGCCCTGGGCGAGCGCGACCATCGTGCGGGCCACGCTGAGAGCCGGGATGTCGGCACGCATCATCCCCGCGTCCTGATACCCCTCGACGATCTTGATCCACGGCTTCCGGACCTGGGCGAACCCGTCTTCGAGGATGGCGTGCAGCTCGGGGTTGCGCAGCGTCTCGGCCCACACCTGGACCATCAGCCGCGGATACAGGGACTCCCCCGCCTCCCCGAGCACCGGCTCCCGGTTCAGGATCCGGCGCAGGACCGCCCCGATCAGGACGTCCGGCGGCGGAGGCGGGCTCTGCAGCGCGGCCTCCTCGAACGACTCGCGTACCTCGCCGAGGACCGCGCCGACGATCGCCGCGATCAGCTCCTCCTTGCCGCTGAAGTACCGGTAGACCGCCCCGGCGGAGAGGTCGGCCTCCTTCAGTACGTCCTGCATCGAGGTGGCATGGAATCCGTTGCGGGCGAAGCAGCGGGCGGCGGCGTCGAGGATCTGGCGGCGGCGGGCGTCGAGACGCTCCTGGGATACGCGGGGCATACCGCCAAACGTAAAACGAACGTTCCTTCTTGACAAGGCGCAGCGCCGGGGCCATGGTGAAGTCAAGAAAAACGAACGCTCCTTCTTTTTAGCGGTCGCGAGTCACCGAGCCACCGACTCAGCCGCTCCCACTCCCCCTATCCACCACTCCCGACCAAGGAGAACCATGTCCGCCCCGTCCGCTGCACCCACCGCGGCCCAGGCCACCGACACCGGCGCAGGCACCACCCCCGCCACCGCCACCGCCGCCACTTCCGCAGCCACCGGCACTGCGACCCCGGCCCACTCGGCACCCCCGAGCCGCCGTATGGTCGCGATCATCGTCCTGATCCCGATCATCGCGGCGCTCGCGCTCTGGGCCTTCGCCTGGCCCAACGCCCGCACCGCGCCCCGCGACCTGCCGCTCGGCGTGGCCGGGCCCGCCACCGCCACCGCCCAGGTCGAGCAGCAGTTGCAGCAGCACGAGGGCGCCTTCGAGATCCACCGCTACGCCGACGAGGCGGCCGCCCGGGACGCGATCGAGGCGCGGACCGTATACGGCGCGGTGGTCGTCACCCAGGCCGGGCCCAAGCTGCTCACCGCCTCGGCCGCGAGTCCGATGGTCGCCCAGTTGCTGCAGCAGGCCGTGACCCAGCAGGCGGCCGCCGAGGGTGTCCAGGTCGAGACCACCGATGTGGTGGCCGCCCCGGCGAACGATCCGCGGGGCTCGGCCTTCGGTTCGAGCGTGCTGCCGCTGGCCCTGGCCGGCACCGTCTCCGGTGCCGCGGTCACCCTGTTCGGACTGCGCCGGGGGCGTGCGGCCGGCGCGCTGGTCGGGGCCGCCGTCCTGGTCGGCATCGTCGCCACCACGATCGCGGACAGCTGGCTGGGCGTACTGGGCGGCAACTGGTGGGCCGAGGCCGGTGTGCTGAGCCTGGCGACCCTGGCCGTCGGCGCCACCGTGGCCGGATGCGCCGCGCTGCTCGGCCGGGCGGGCATCGGCCTGGGCGGGCTGCTGGTCGTCTTCCTCGGCAACCCCTTCGCGGGCGCCGCCACGGCACCCCAGATGCTCCCCGAGCCCGTGGGCACCCTCGGCCAGCTCCTCCCGCCGGGCGCGGGTGCGTCACTACTGCGCTCGGTGTCGTTCTTCGACGGCGCCGCCGCCCTTGCCCCGACCCTCGTCCTGACCGCATGGGCGACCTTCGGCCTGGCGGCGGTCCTCCTGGGCCACCTGCTCAAGCGCCACCCGAAGCCCACGGAGCGGGCGACCACCGAACCGGCCCCGGACCCGGCCCCGGCGCACTGACCCGAGCCCGACGCCCACCACCACCGATACCGGCCGTGCGCCCCCGCTGTAGCGGACGGGGACGCACGGCCTTTCGCCGCATGGACGCATCGCCGCATGGACGCATTGCCACATCGTCGTGCGGACGCGTCGCCGCGCGGACGCAATGCCGGGCGGACGCGTCGCCGCATCGTCACCGCATCGATGCCGCGCCGGTACCGAATCGGGTGCCGCGCCCGGGGACGCCGAGCAGATCGCGCCGGAGCTACGAAGCCCCCGTCCCCCGATGCTCCGCCGTGATCCCGAACCGCTGCTGTTCCCGCGGTGCCGACGCGACCTCGCGGACGGCGGCGACCGCGCTGATCGCCGGCTCGTCGGCGGGTTCCTGGAGGGCTTCGAGCTGCTCCAGATCGGCGGCGGAGACCAGGGCGACGAGGGGCTTTCCGTGCCGCGTCACGACGACGCGCTCGCCGCCGTAGACCACGCGGTTGATCAGATCGGCGAGCTCAGCCCTGGCTTGCGTCACCGGAATCTCGTAGGCCATGGAGTCCAGCTTAGACCGGGCGCGCCGCGCCGCCCTGAGCGGAAGATCCCGTTCTGGCCCACGGCGCCCCCTCCGTTCGTACGCTCGGGCTCGGCCTCCCGCGGGAGGCGTCGGGATGGGCGGCGGCGGGAGCGGTGCTCGCGTCGAGCGGCACGGCACAGGCGGGCTCGGCGGTGAGCGCGAGCGCCGAGAGCGAGAGCGGGGCGGCGGCGGTGGAGTTCCCGCCCGGCACCGAGTTCTCCGGGAGCTCCGGTCTGAGCGTGGAGCCTTCTCGGGCCGACCGGCCCCCGTGGCCGTCAACCGAACTCGCGCGCCCCGCACTTCACGGCGCCCCGGACCACCTCGGTCCGGGGCGCCGCCTTTCGTCCGGACTCCCCTCCCCAGCGCCTCGTACGTCCTGTACATTCTGTACAGAAGTCGATCAGAGGAGGCGCGCCCCATGCCCGTGAACCGACCGTCGGCCCGTCATGTGCTGCCCGAGTTCACCGAGCGCACCAGTGCGGGAACCCGAACCATGGATCCGTACTCGAAGTTGCTGGAGGAACGGATCGTGTTCCTCGGGACGCCGATCGACGACATGTCGGCGAACGACGTGATGGCGCAGTTCATGCACCTCGAGTACCAGGCACCGGACAGCGACATCTCGCTGTACATCAATTCGCCCGGCGGTTCGTTCAGCGCGATGACCGCGCTCTACGACACGATCCGTTTCGTCACCTGTGACGTGGAGACCATCTGTCTGGGGCAGGCGGGCTCGGCCGCCGCGGTACTGCTGGCGGCGGGGACACCGGGCAAGCGGTTCATGCTGCCGGGGGCGCGGGTGCTGATCCATCAGCCGTCGGTGGCCGAGCGGATGGAGGGGCAGGTGAGCGATCTGACGATCCAGGCCGAGGAGTTGGCGCGCAACCGCCGCAAACTGGAGGAGATGCTCGTCCGGCACACGGGACAGAGCCCGGAGCGGATCAGTGCCGACATCGAGCGGGACAAGTTCCTCGACGCCGAGGCGGCGGTGGCGTACGGCCTGGCGGACCGGGTGATCCCGAGCCGCCGGGACTCGCGTACGCCCCCCGGGGAGAGGTGAGGCACGGATGCTGCCACCGGAACTGCCTCCGCTGCCCGCGCTCACGCGCGCCGAGGCGGAGCTGATCGACCGTTATCTGGACGTGGTCGACCTGCTCGGCCGGATCAATCCGGCGCGCGCGGACGACACCTACCGCGGGTTGCGGGCGGCGCAGGCGCTCGTCGCCAAGGCGACCGCCCTGCGCGACGCGCTCGAACTGATGCACAGGCGCGGGGAGAACGAGGTGCACGCCCCGACGCTCGCGCGAGCCCTGCGGGTGCTCGACGGGGAGCGGCGGGCGGGCCGCGTGGCGCTGCCGCCGGAGCCGGAGGACTCACCCGCGTGAAACGATCCCGGGCCGCTCGCCGTACTACTGACGGAGCGTCCGGTCCGGGTTTCGCGCCCTCCGGACGGCCTACCGCGATCGACCCATCGGCCCATACGTCGTGAGGACCTGTGAAGTTGCGCAACGTGCCTGGTACATGGCCGGAACACATCATTCCGGTGCTGGTGCGGACCTCCTCGACCACCTGGACACACCAGGGAAAATCACCCTGTCCACCCGAACGGGCGAGTGGTGAGTAAGACCACAAATCCACGGTTCCGTTGGGATTTTCGGACGTCCGTGCGCCAAGATCCCTTCCTGACGACAAGCCCCCGCCGCAGCGGCGGGGCGATCCGGGTGGACGCCGAGTCCTGCCGCCGCCCGGATGACCGGTCGACAGGATTGCATCGGCAGGAGTGGAGGACCCAGGCACGACGGGTCGCCGGAACGGTCAAGCCATGACCGCGCCGAGCAGCCCTTGGGGTGAAGCCGCGCGAGCGGCCGGGCAACTTCGCCAGCCCGAATCCGACAGGTCATCCTTCACAGGCGGCTGACGAAGGGTTGCGCATGACTGCGCTGAATCGTGTCCCGTCGCTGTTGACCCGGGCCGGCACGGCCTCGGCTCTCACCATCGCCGCAGTGAGCGGCAGCATCGTGGTCCCGGGCGTCGCATCCGACGCCGAGGCCGCCACAGTGGCGTCGAAGGCACTCAAGGTCGCGGCTTCCAAGAAGGGCTCCCCTTACAAGTACGGCGCCACGGGCCCCGGCAGGTTCGACTGCTCCGGGCTGACGCTCTACTCGTTCAAGAAGGCGGGCAAGAAGCTGCCTCGTACTGCTCAGCAGCAGTACAACAAGACGAAGCACATCTCCGCGGGCAACCGCAAGCTCGGAGACCTCGTCTTCTTCCACTCGGGCTCCAGCGTTTACCACGTGGGCATCTACGCGGGGAAGGGAAAGATCTGGCACTCGCCGAAGACGGGTGACGTCGTCCGGCTGCAGAAGCTCTGGACGAAGAACGTCTGGTACGGCCGGGTTCGCTGACCCACCGTCGGGGGGGGGGGGGGGGCCCCCCCCCCCCCCCCCGACGGGCTTGCCCGGGGCGAAACTGGTTACCCGTTCATCCATGGCCGACGAACGCACCCACCCCGCACGTGACGAGACGCCTCATGAGCGCGCCGACCGCAACTACGCCGAACTGTTGCAGGAATTGCGGGTCACCCAGACGGGGGTGCAGATCCTCTTCGCGTTCCTGTTGACGCTGGCCTTCACCCCGCGCTTCCCGGACCTCGACTCCGTACAGCGCGCCACCTATGTCGTCACCCTGCTCCTCGCGGTCCTCGCGGCGGCGCTCTTCACCGCCCCGGCCGCACTGCACCGCTCGCTCTTCGGGCAGAACGCCAAGCCCGTCGTCGTCCGCGTCTCGTCCCGGCTGGCCGGCGCCGGCCTCGCGGTGCTGATACCGGCCTTCGCCGGATCCGTGCTGCTGGTCGTGGATGTGACGCTCGACCGGACGGCCGGGATCATCGCCGGGTCCGGCACCCTCGCCGTCTGTCTGTTCCTGTGGGCCCTGCTCCCGAAGCTGGTGGGACGCGCCGACCGCGACGACGACTCGCCGGCCTCGCGTCAGGGCGAGGACTCCGTCAGGGTTCCTGCGGACCGCCTGTCCTGACCGGCCGCACGGGAACCGTCCACGGCAGTTCGATCGCCACCGTCTTGCCGCCCTCCCGTGTGGGTCTGACGCTCAGCCTGCCGCCGCACTCGGCGGTCAGCCAGCGGATGATGACCATGCCCCGGCCGTTGTCCTGCTGGACGGCGGCCGGCAGGCGTTTGGGAAAGCGCGGATGGCTGTCGGTGACGCCGATACGCAGGTGCTCGTCCCGGTCGAGTGCCATGTCCACGGTGAAGGTGGGTGACTGCCCCAGCGTGTGCTGGACGGCGTTGGTGGCGAGTTCGGACACGATCAGGCGCACGGTGTCCGCGATGTCCGTGTCGCCCGGCAGACCCCATTCGGCGAGCACACTGGCGACGTAGTTCCGGGCTGCGGACACCGAGGCGGGATCGCTCGGCAGAGTGACGGATGCTTCCAGGTGATCTGCCATGGCGAGGCGTCCCTTTCCCACGGGACCGGTGTCCGACAGGGAGCGGATGGTTCGACTACGGTCCCGGACTGGTGCTTCGCGCCAGACTGCCACTACCTGGGCCGTCTCGGGTGGCGATCCACCAAGATATGCATATATCTGTCGCTCGAAGCGGTGAACTATCCGACGGCCGACCGTATTTGGGTGGGGTCTTCGTCCATCCTCTGTCGTCACCCCCGACTGTCGTCTCCCCGACTTCGCGCGCCGGGCGGAAGGAGAATCCCATGCAGTACGGTCCGGCGGTGCGCCGCCGCAAGCTCGGTGCCGAGTTGCGCCTCCTGCGCACCCGTTCCGCGCTCACCAGTATCGAGGCGGCCCATCGCGTGGGCTGGCACCAGTCCAAGGTGAGCCGGATCGAGACGGGCGCCAGCGGGGTGAAGCCCGCGGACGTCCGCAAGCTGCTGGACGCGTACGGGATCGACGACACGGAGTTACGGGAGCTGCTCCTGGCGCTCGCGGGCTCCGAGGACGGCGGCGGGCGGCACAACTGGTGGCACGCGTACCGGGGCGTACTGCCGCCGACGTACCGGGACTTCATCAGCCTGGAGTCGCAGGCCGGGGGGATGCGGACGCTGGAGACCTCGGTGGTGCCGGGTCTGCTGCAGATCCCGGAGTACGCGCGGGCGGTGACCCGGGCCGCGGTGGAGGGGCTGGAAGACGACAAACTCGACGCGCTCGTGGAGGTGCGGCTCGCGCGGCAGGAAGTTCTGCGCGGGACACCGCCGATGGAGCTGAGCGCCGTGCTCGACGAGGGCGTTCTCCGACGTGAGGTGGGCGGTCCCGAGATCATGGCCCGGCAGCTGGTCCGTCTGGTCGAGGCGGCGCGGCTTCCTCAGGTGCGACTGCAGGTACTCCCGTTCACTGCCGGGGCGCATATCGGCGTCACCGGACCTTTCGTAATTTTCTCATTTCCGAGCACATCCGATCTGGACGTGGTTGTTCTCGACCACTTGACGAGTAGCCTCTACCTCGAACGGAAAGAAGACCTCAAGGCGTATGTCGAGGCCTTCAACACCCTTCAGATCCACGCCCTTTCGCCCGAGGACTCGTTGGATTACATCGCCGGGCTAGCCGCCGGCGCGTAAGGAGGCACCATGTCCGCACTGCCTCGGAACGTACCCACCAGTACAGAACTGCGCGGTGTGCGATGGCTGCGCAGCAGCCGCAGCACGGGAATGAACAACTGCGTGGAGACGGCCCGTCCCTGGTCCGGCCGCTGGGCCGGCCTGGTGGCCGTCCGCGATTCCAAGAACACGGCGGGGCCCGCCCTGCTGTTCGACCCCGACGCCTGGGAGGGATTCATCACCACGCTGCGGTGACCACCACCGACAGCGTGTGTACTTCCGCTTGCGGCGACGCTCGGCCGGGACGCCGACTCACGGTCGCGTATCGCCGATGATCCCCACGGCTCGGTCGATCTGCCCCTGTGTGAGATCCGCGCGGGCGGTCAACCGCAGCCGGGAGATGCCGTCGGGCACGGACGGTGGGCGGAAACAGCCGACGGCGAGACCCGCCGCCCGGCAGTCCGCCGCCCATCGGACCGCCTGATCCGGCGACGGCGCGCGTACGGACACCACGGCGGCGTCGGGCCGCACCGCTTCATGGCCCGACGCCGTCAGCCGTGTGTGCAGCTCCCGCGCCACCGCACGGGCCCGCGCGGCACGCTCCGGCTCACGGCGCAGCAGCCGCAGCGCGGCGAGCGCGGCGCCGGTCGCGGCCGGGGCGAGGCCCGTGTCGAAGATGAACGTCCGGGCCGCGTTGACCAGATGGTCGATGACGTGCGCCGGGCCGAGGACGGCACCGCCCTGGCTGCCCAGCGACTTCGACAGTGTGACCGTCACGACGACGTCGGGGTCGCCCGCGAGCCCCGCCGCCTGCGGCACGCCCCGGCCCCCGTCGCCCAGCACACCGAGCCCGTGGGCGTCGTCCACGATCAGCCCGGCACCGTACTCCCGGCAGACGGCGGCGAGTCCGGCCAGCGGGGCGGCGTCGCCGTCCACGGAGAAGACCGTGTCGGAGACGGCGACGGCGGGCACCCCGCCGCCCGTGCCCAGCGCCTTGCGGACCGCCTCCGGATCCGCGTGGGCCACGACCTGGGTGGTGCCCCGGGCCAGCCGGCAGCCGTCGATGAGGGAGGCGTGGTTGCCCGCGTCCGAGACGATCAGGGAGCCGTGCGGCGCGAGCGCGGTGACGGCGGCGAGGTTCGCCGCGTAGCCGGAGGAGAAGACGAGGGCGGCCTCGAAGCCGCAGAAGTCGGCCAGTTCCCGTTCCAGCTCGGCGTGCAGCTCGGTGGTGCCGGTGACGAGCCGGGAGCCGGTGGCCCCGCCGCCCCACCGGCGCGCGGCCTCGGCGGCGCCCTCGGTGATCTCGGGGTGCCGGGCGAGACCGAGGTAGTCGTTGCTCGCCAGGTCGAGGAGCGGTGAGTGGGCCGGACGGGGGCGCAGGGTCCGTACGAGCCCGGCCCGGCGACGCGCCGACGCCTGCTCGTCGATCCAGCCGAACGCCATGGGTCCTCCGGGGTGGTGTGGGCAGCCCGCGACGCCACGCCGTCGTGGACGGCACGGCGAGGGCTTTTGTAGGCAGTGCACAGACACTAACGGCACGACCGTCCGCCCACGATGTGGTGATACCCACACGTCGATCCCACTCTGTTGTCCGAACTCTCCTTGGCCGGGAGCGGCCCGGTAGGACAGGATCGGCTCTCATGGACCTGCTGAACACGCTGGTGGACAAGGGGCTCCGGCGCGAGCCGCTGAGCCGTGCCGAGGCGCTCGCCGTCCTCGGCACCTCCGACGACGAGCTGTTGGACGTGGTGGCCGCGGCCGGGAAGGTGCGCCGGCACTGGTACGGGCGCCGGGTGAAACTGAACTATCTGGTCAACCTCAAGTCCGGCCTCTGCCCCGAGGACTGCTCCTACTGCTCCCAGCGGCTCGGCTCCACCGCCGGGATCCTGAAGTACACCTGGCTCAAACCCGACGAGGCGTCGAAGGCGGCGGCGGCCGGGCTCGCCGGGGGCGCCAAGCGGGTCTGTCTGGTGGCGTCCGGGCGCGGCCCGACCGACCGGGACGTGGACCGGGTCTCCGACACCATCAAGACGATCAAGGACCAGAACGAGGGCGTCGAGGTGTGCGCCTGTCTCGGGCTGCTCTCCGACGGCCAGGCCGAACGCCTGCGCGAAGCGGGCGCGGACGCCTACAACCACAACCTGAACACGTCCGAGGCGACGTATGGCGAGATCACCACGACGCACACGTACGCCGACCGTGTCGACACCGTCCAGAAGGCGCACGCGGCGGGTCTGTCGGCCTGTTCGGGTCTGATCGCGGGCATGGGCGAGAGCGACGAGGACCTGGTCGACGTGGTCTTCTCGCTGCGCGAACTGGACCCGGACTCGGTGCCGGTCAACTTCCTGATCCCGTTCGAGGGCACCCCGCTCGCCAAGGAGTGGAACCTCACCCCGCAGCGCTGTCTGCGGATCCTGGCGATGGTGCGGTTCGTCTGCCCGGACAGCGAGGTACGGATCGCGGGCGGCCGCGAGGTCCATCTCCGCACGATGCAGCCGCTCGCCCTGCACCTCGCCAACTCGATCTTCCTCGGTGACTACCTCACCAGCGAGGGCCAGGCCGGCAAGGCCGACCTGGAGATGATCGCGGACGCCGGGTTCGAGGTGGAGGGCGCCGACCAGGTGACGCTGCCGGCGCACCGGGCGCACGTCGCGGTAGGGGGCGGCTGCGGGTCGCGGGAGAGCGCCGGGTGCGGGTCGCACGCCGGGGGCGGCTGCGGGGCGCACGAGGACGAGGGCGCGGGCGCGGGTTGTGGGTCGCACGCGGGGGGTGGGGTGTGCGGGTCCGCCGAGGCTCCGGCCACCGCGACCCCGGCGGCCGCGACCTCGGTCGGCGAGGCCCGTACCGACCTCGTGGCCGTACGCCGCCGGGGCGCCGGGACCGACCTCGCGCCCAATGCCTGATCTGCCCCGCCCGTCCGCCCCGTCCGCTCCCGGCGTGCCGGAACTGCTGGAGCTCGACCGGCGGCATGTGTGGCACCCGTACGGGCCCATGCCCGGCCGGCAGGAACCGCTCGTCGTGGAGTCGGCGAGCGGGGTCCGGCTGAAGCTCGCGGACGGTTCGGGCGAGCTGGTCGACGGCATGTCGTCGTGGTGGTCGGCGATCCACGGCTACAACCACCCCGTCCTCAACGAGGCCGCGCGCGAGCAGCTCGGCCGGATGAGCCATGTCATGTTCGGCGGGCTCACCCATGAGCCCGCCGTGCGGCTGGCGAAGCACCTTGTCGACATGTCGCCCGAGGGACTTGAGCACGTGTTCCTCGCCGACTCCGGCTCGGTCTCCGTCGAGGTCGCGGTCAAGATGTGCCTGCAGTACTGGCGCTCGCTCGGCCGCCCCGGCAAACAGCGCCTGCTGACCTGGCGCGGCGGCTACCACGGCGACACCTGGCAGCCGATGTCGGTGTGCGACCCCGAGGGCGGGATGCACGAGCTGTGGCAGGGCGTCCTGCCCCGGCAGGTGTTCGTGGACCCGCCGCCGGCCGAGTACGAGGAGTCGTACGCGGAGGAGTTGCGCTCAGCGGTCGAACGGCACGCCGGCGAGCTGGCCGCCGTGATCGTGGAGCCCGTGGTACAGGGGGCGGGCGGGATGCGGTTCCACTCCCCCGCGTATCTGCGGGTGCTGCGCGAGGCGTGCGACGCGCACGACGTGCTGCTGGTGTTCGACGAGATCGCGACCGGGTTCGGGCGCACGGGCGCGCTGTTCGCGGCGGACCACGCGGCGGTGACGCCGGATGTGATGTGCGTCGGCAAGGCGTTGACCGGCGGCTATCTGACCATGGCGGCGGCCCTGTGCACCGCGCGGGTGGCCGACGGGATCTCCCGGGGCGAGGTGCCGGTGCTCGCCCACGGCCCCACCTTCATGGGCAACCCGCTGGCGGCGGCGGTCGCCTGTGCCTCGATCGAGCTGCTGCTCGGTCAGGACTGGCTGTCGGAGGTCAAGCGGATCGAGACGGGACTGCGGGAGGGGCTGGCTCCGGCGCGCGAGGTGCCGGGCGTGAAGGACGTACGGGTCCTCGGCGCGATCGGGGTCGTGCAGCTGGACCACGCGGTGGACATGACGACGGCGACGCGGGCCGCCGTGCGCGAGGGCGTGTGGCTGCGGCCGTTCCGTGACCTCGTCTACACGATGCCGCCGTACGTCACGGGCGACGAGGACGTGGCACGGATCACCCGCGCGGTGTGCGCGGCGGTGCGGGAGGGATGACATGACGGTCCTGGTGATCACGGGGACGGGTACGGAGGTCGGCAAGACGGTCACCACGGCGGCCGTCGCGGCGGTGGCCGTGGCCTCCGGCCGGTCCGTGGCCGTCCTCAAGCCCGCGCAGACGGGCGTACGGCCGGACGAGCGCGGCGACGCGGACGAGGTGGCCCGGCTCGCGGGGGCTGTGACGGCACGTGAACTCGCGCGCTATCCCGAACCCTTGGCCCCGGGAACCGCCGCCCGGCGGTCCGGTCTCCCGCCCGTGCACCCCGAGGACGTCGCCGAGGCGGCGGCCAAGCTGGCCGTCGACCACGACCTGGTCCTGGTCGAGGGCGCGGGCGGCCTCCTCGTACGGTTCGACGAGGCGGGCGGCAGCCTGGCGGACACGGCCCGCCTGCTCGGCGCACCGGTGCTGCTGGTCGCCTCGGCGGGCCTCGGCACCCTCAACACGACCGAGCTGACGGCCCGCGAACTCGCCGTGCGCGACCTGGAGTTGACGGGCGTCGTCATCGGCAGCTGGCCCGAGACGCCCGATCTGGCGTCCCGCTGCAACCTGGCGGACCTGCCGGTGGTGGCGGGGGCACCCTTGCTGGGGGCGGTGCCTGCGGGGGCGGGGGCGTTGGCTCCGGCCGACTTCCGCGCGGCGGCCACGGGTTGGCTGGCGCCGGAGTTGGACGGCGTCTGGGATGCCGACACGTTCACGGCACGGCAAGGCCCCGCTGAACTCTGAGGCCCACCCGCGCCCCAAAGGGGCGCGGGGCTGTGCCGATATGCGGCTTCGCCGCGTGGGCGCGACCAGCCACGACGAACCCGCAGCCGACCGAGGTGAGCACCCCTACGGCGCGGATTGTTCTCCCAACAACCGCACCAACTCGATCCTCGACCTGATCCCCAACCGCGAAAACACACCCCGCAGATGGTGATCGATCGTGCGAGGGCTCAACAGAAGCCTCGCCGCGATCTCCCGGTTGGTCGCGCCCTCCGCGGCCATGCGGGCGATCATCAGTTGCTGGGCGGTGAGCCGCGCCGCCAGGTCCTCCTCGGCGGGCGCGGCGGTGGCCCGCTCACCCAGCGCCCGGAGCTCCGCCCGGGCCTGGGCCGCGCAGTGCGGGGAGCCGAAGTGGTCGAAGGCCTCCAGGGCGCTGTGGAGCCGGTCACGGGCCTCGGTGCGGTTGCGGAGCCGCCGCAGCGCACTGCCGAACAACAGTTCCGTACGAGCGCGTTCGAAGTCGCGGGTGCCGGACGCGTGCAGGTCGAGCGCGGTGCGGTAGTGCTCGACGGCCTCCTCCCCGGTGGCGAGCAGCGCACGGCAGCGGGCGCTGAGGGCGAGATCGTCGGCGCTGCGGACCGTGCGGGCCCAGCGGTCGTAGTCGGCGTGCGCGGCGCGGGCCACCCGGGTGTCGCCGGTGCGGACGGCGGCCTCCACGTAGTGCGGGGTGGCGATGTGCCGGATGGCCCGGTGCCCGTGCCCGGGACCGAAGCCGGCGAGCGCGCGGAGGCGGGCGGCCGAGGCGGCGTACCGGCCGGTGCTCAGGTCGAGGAAGGCGAGGGCGAACATGGCGAGCGCGGCGGGCAGTCCGAGGCCGCGCTCCAGGGCGTAGGCGCGGGCGGACTCGGCGCGCTCCCGGCAGACCTGTTCGTCACCGGTGACGGCGGCGAACATCGCGAGGGCGGCCTGGAGATGGCAGGCCCCGTTGTCCTGCCCGGTGGCGTACGCCAGGCGCAGGGCGTCCAGGGCGGCGGCCTCGGCGGCCTTGGGGCGGCCGGTCCAGAACTCGGCGTAGGCCCGGAACTCCATGGCCTGCGGCACGGTCACCGTCTCGCCCCGGGCGCGGGCCGAGGCGGCGGCGCGGGCGGTGGCGGTGTAGGCGAGGGTGTGGTCGCCGAGGAGGAGGGCGGCGATCCCGGAGTGGATCAGCTGGGTGGGGTCGCCGCCGGGGCCGCAGCGTCCGGCGGCGCGTTCGAGGACGTCCCGGGCGTCGTCGTAGCGTCCTTCGAACGCGGCGGTGAGTGCGCCGAGGGTGCTGGGCGGCAGGATGCCGAGGCTGTCGGCGACGGCGGCGGCCTCCCGGCAGCGGCGGAGGTCCCCGGTGTAGATGGCGGCCTCGGTGGCTCGTGCCAGCAGATGGGCGGCCCGGTCCGGGGTGTGGTCGCCGACGTGCCGGACGGTGGCGGTGAGCAGGGCGTCGAAGGCCTCGGCCGCGTTTCCGGCGCGCAGGGCGAGCAGTCCGCCGAGTGCGTCGTCGTCGGTGGCGGCGACCAGGCGGCGGGCCCGGTCGCCGTCGCCCGACTGCCAGGCCTCGGCGGCGGCCTGGGCGAGCAGGGGCGGGCGTTCGGCCGGTTCGGGGGTGAGGCCGGCGGCGCGTTCGGCGAGGGCGGAGGCGAGGGTGGGGTCGCCGATGGCACGTGCCACCCGTGCCGCCAGACGGAGTTCGGCGGCGAGGCGGCGGCTGGGTCCGAGGGCGGCGGCGGCCCGGTGCCAGGACCGGCCGGGTCTCTCGCCCTCGCCGCTGAGGACCGCGGCGAGGAGGCGGTGGGCCTCGCGCCGGTCGGCCATGGACGCCGATTCGTATACGGCGATCCGGGTCCAGGCGTCGCGGAAGACGATGCCCTGGGCCGTGGCGTGGGCGAGACCCGCCCCCTCGGCCGTGTCGAGGGGGCGGGTGTCGAGGCGGGCCGCCGTGACGGCTCGCGCGTAGGCGTGCGTCGGGACCGGGTACTGGTCGGCGGCGGCGAGGAGCAGCAGGAAGCGGGTGTCGTCGGGCAGGGCCCGTACGTCCCGCCGGTGGGTGCGCAGCAGGGCCGGGGCCAGCGCCAAGGGCTCGGCGGGGAGCGGGTCGAGGCCCGCGAGCTGGCGCCGGGTCAGGGCGGCGGCGAGTTCCGCGGCGGCCCGCGGATCGCCGTGGGCGGCGTGCAACAGACGTACGCGCACGCCTTCGGACAGCGTGGGCGCGGCGGCCGACGCTGTGTTCGGGCTCGTCCACACGTTCATGGGGGGCGGTGGCGAGCGATGCGGAAGGTGCGGGGGGTTCACCGGAGTCACCACACTCATCACGCTACTGGCGAGTTAACCGGCCAGTAAAGACCGGCGATTACACCGATGCGGCGCGCGTAGACCCGCCTGACACTCCTGACGAACCCCACCCGTTTCAGGAGGCACCATGCAGCGCAGCATGCGCCGTATCGCCACGGCCCTCGCGACCGTGACCACCACGCTCCTTCTGTCGCTCTCCTTCTCCGCGACCTCCGCTCAGGCCGCGACCCACAACCCCGTGGTCTTCGTGCACGGTCTGAGCAGTTCGTCCAGCAGCTGGGACGACTGGGTCTCGTACTTCAAGGCGGACGGCTACACGTCCTCGGAGCTGCACGCCTGGTCCTACGACTGGGGCCAGTCCAATGTCACGACGGCCGCGCAGCTCAAGACCAAGATCGAGAGCGTGCGCGCCGCGACGGGCGCCTCCAAGGTCGACGTGGTCGTCCACTCGATGGGCGCGCTGAGCTCGCGCTACTACCTCAAGAACCTCGGCGGGACGGCGTACGTGGACGATTTCGTCTCCACGGCCGGTGTGAACCACGGGACGTCCGTAGCCGGTTGGTGCCGTTGGCTCTACACGTCCTGTGGCGAGATGTACACCGGCAGCTCGTTCCTGACCTCGCTCAACTCCGGTGACGAGACGCCGGGCAGTGTGTCGTACGCCAGTTACTGGTCGAACTGCGACGACGCGCTCACCCCGGACACCTCCGCGATCCTCAGCGGCGCGACGAACGTCGAGGTCGGCTGTGTCGCGCACAACGAGATGAACAACGACGAGGGGATCTACGAGCAGGTCCGGGCCTTCATCGCCTGACCGGCCGGTCCGGTACGTCGTACGCCCCGCACCCGTCGCACAGTCGTTCCCCACGGCCGTGCGACGGGTGAGCCGGTGCTTCCCGGGGGACAATCGCGGTATCTGCCGTCCTCTTCGGGAGGTCCCGATGGCCCGCGCCCGCGCCACGAAGGACGCCGTGCACCACCCCCTCTTCGCCCGGTTCTACGCCAGACTCAGCGTGTCGGCGGAGCCGAGGATCGGCCCCCTGCGCGACGAGCTGCTCGCCGGCCTGTCGGGACGGGTGATCGAGATCGGCGCCGGGAACGGTCTGAACTTCGCGCACTACCCGAGCACGGTCTCGGAGGTGGTGGCGATCGAACCGGAGCACTCCCTGCGGCGGTTGGCCCTGGAGACCGCCCTGCGCGCCGAGGTGCCCGTGGACGTGGTGCCGGGCGCGGCGGAGGCGCTGCCGGTCAAGAGCGAGGCGTTCGACGCGGCCGTGGTGTCGCTGGTGCTGTGCAGTGTGCGGGACGTACGGCGTTCGCTGAACGAGGTGCGGCGGGTGCTGCGCCCCGGCGGTGAGCTGCGGTTCTTCGAACACGGCCGGGGCGGCGGACGGGCGATGCGGACGGCCCAGCGGGCGCTGGACGGCACGGTGTGGCCGCTGCTGTTCGGCGGCTGCCATGTGTCCCGCGACCCGGCCGCCATGATCCGGGCCGCCGGCTTCGAGATCGGGCCGGTCCGCGAGGTCCTGGTGCCCGAGCGGGGGCCGCGGCTGCCCAGCTCCTACTGCGTGGTGGGCCGGGCCCGGCGGCCGGAGGTCACAGACTCCACTGGCGCAGCTCCCGCGTGATGTCGTGGACGCTGGCCTCGCCGCTCTTCACCAGCCTGGCCAGTTCGCGCACCTGTTCGGCGGAGGTGACGACCTTGACGCCGCTGGCCACGAGGTAGCCGTAGGCGACGGCGGAGGCGAAGAGGGCGTTGGAGCGCTCCAGCGCCGGGACGTGCATGAGGAGTTGGAGGAGGGCGGCGGCCCGGGCGTGCGGGGTGTCGTAGACGGGGACGTCGAAGATCTGGGCCTCGTGCCGGGCGACGGCCGCGACGAGGGCGCCCCAGTCGGTGACCTGGGGGTCTCCGGGCGTCTTGCGTTCGGCGACCATCAGGAGCCAGGCGAGGTCGATGCGGAGCTGACTCAAGGGCTCAGTGACGTCCCTCGCGTCGACCTTCGGGTTCCTCCCCCACCCTCGACTTCGCTCGGGCGGGGGGACCCCCATCGAACTCCTCGGCGAAGACCGCCTCGTACTGCTTCATGAAGTCGGCGGCGGACTCGACGAAGGTGTGGCCCGCCTCGCCGGTGTCCTGCCGGACCAACTCCTCGATGTACCGGTTCACACTCATCCCGCGCTCCAGGGCTCGTTCACGGGCGGCTCGGGCCGTGTCCTCGTCCACCCGTACGTTCAGCTGGGTCTTGGCCATGGTTCGACGCTAGCGCCGGAGTGCTAGCAGAGGCAAGGGCGCCTTCGCCGCGCACCACCCCTACGGGCCCGAGCCGTTGCCCCTTACACCGATACCGGAAGCCCGACCTGCGGCGGAGACGGCCTGGGACTTCGGGAGGATTCCTGCTGTGCCCTGAGTCACACTAGGCTCGGCCGGGAACGCCCGGAATTCGAACTGGTTCGAGCCTGGAGGCCGTTTTGTCCACTGCTGCCGCTGAGCACACCCTCGGCCGCGCGGAAGCCGAGGGCATCGCCGCCCGTGCCCGGGGTCTGACGAAGGCGTACGGCTCGGGCGAGACGACGGTTCTCGCCCTCGACTCGGTCGACGTGGACATCGCGCGCGGCCGCTTCACCGCGGTCATGGGCCCCTCGGGCTCGGGGAAGTCCACCTTGATGCACTGTCTGGCGGGGCTCGACACCGTCTCGGCCGGACAGGTGTGGCTCGGGGACACCGAGATCACCGGACTGAAGGAGCGCGACCTGACCCGGCTGCGCCGGGACCGGATCGGCTTCATGTTCCAGTCCTTCAATCTGATCCCCACGCTCAACGCGGCCGAGAACATCACCCTGCCGATGGACATCGCGGGCAAGAAGCCCGACGAGAAATGGCTGGACCAGGTCATCGACACCCTCGGACTGCGGGACCGGCTCAAGCACCGCCCGTCCCAGCTCTCCGGCGGCCAGCAGCAGCGCGTGGCCTGCGCCCGCGCGCTCGCCTCCCGGCCCGAACTGATCTTCGCCGACGAGCCGACCGGCAACCTCGACTCCCGCGCCGGGCTCGAAGTTCTCGGCTTCCTGCGCGAGGCCGTCGACCAGTTGGGCCAGACGGTCGTCATGGTCACCCACGACCCGGGCGCCGCCGCCCACTCCGACCTGGTGCTCTTCCTCGCGGACGGACGGATCGTGGACCGGATGGAGCGCCCGTCCGCCGACGCGGTCCTGGAGCGCATGAAGCGGTTCGACACGATCCGGGGGGCCCTCGACCCGGAGGGCGCCCCGGCCCCCGCGCCCACCGACCTCGACAAGGACTGAGGCCGTGCTCAAGGCGACCCTGCGGAGTTTCCTCGCGCACAAGGGGCGGCTGCTGCTCTCGGCGCTGGCGGTCGTCCTGTCCGTGGCGTTCGTCGCGGGCAGTCTGATCTTCTCGGACACGGTCACCCGTACCTTCGACCGGCTCTTCGCCTCCACCTCCGCCGATGTGACCGTGGGCCCGAAGGACGACGACCTGTCGGGACAACTGCCGACCGGGGCCGTGGAGACCGTGCCCGCCTCGCTCGCGCAGCGGGTCGCGGGCATCGACGGCGTGGCGGACACCCATGTCGACGCGGCCGTCGAGAACGTCACGGTCGTCGACAGCGAGAACGAGTCGGTGGGGCCGACGACGGGCGCCCCCACCATCGCCACCAACTGGTACGTCACCGACCGCAGCCCGGTGAAGCTCACCGACGGGCACGCGCCGGAGGGCCCAGGTCAGGCGCTGCTCGACGCGGACACCGCGAAGAACAAGGACGTGAAGATCGGCGACACCCTGACGGTGCTCGCCCAGCCGGGCTCCTTCAAGGTGGAGATCGTCGGTATCGCCACCTTCACCACCACCAACCCCGGCGCCGCGCTGGTCTTCCTCGACACCCGGGCCGCGCAGACCGAACTGCTGGGCGACCCCGACGCCGCCACCACCATCTCGGTGACCGCCGAACCGGGTGTGAGCGACGACGTGCTCAAGCGGCGGATCGCCGACGAGCTGGGGCCGACGGCGTACGACTACCAGACCGCCGACGAGCAGGCCGAGTCGGCCGCGGCCTCGCTCGGCGGATTCCTCGACGTCATCAAGTACGTGATGCTGGGATTCGCCGGCATCGCCACGCTCGTGGGCGTCTTCCTCATCGTCAACACCTTCTCCATGCTCATCGCCCAGCGCACCCGGGAACTGGGCCTGTTGCGCGCGCTGGGCGCCGACCGGCGGCAGGTACGACGGTCGGTGCTCACCGAGGCGGCGCTCCTCGGCCTGGTCGGGTCGACGCTCGGCCTCGCCGCGGGCATCGCCCTGGCCTTCGGGCTGATCGAGCTCATGGGCGCCTTCGGCATGAACCTCAGCTCGGCCGAGATGGTGATCGGCGTGGGCACGCCGATCGCGGCGTACGTCGTCGGGCTCGGCGTCACCTTCGTGGCGGCCTATCTGCCGGCGCGGCGGGCGTCGACCGTGTCGCCGATGGCGGCGCTCTCGGACGCCGAGATCGCCGGGGTGGGGCGGCCCCTGAAGGTCCGCGCGATCGTCGGCGGGGTCGTCGGGGCGGCCGGTGCCGCCGCGCTCGTGGGCTGCGCGACGGCGACCGACACCGGTTCGGCGGCCTCCCTGCTCGGCCTCGGCGTGGTCCTCACCCTCGTCGCGACCGTCATCGCGGGACCGCTGCTCGTGCGGCCGGTGATCCGGGTCCTCGGCGGCGCGTTCCCCGCGCTGTACGGCTCCGTCGGCCGGATGAGCCAGCGCAACGCCCTGCGCAACCCGCGCCGGACCGGGGCCACCGCCGCCGCGCTGATGGTGGGGATCGCGCTGGTCGCCGGGATGTCCGTGGCGAGCGCGTCGATGGCCAAGTCCTTCGACGACGAGATCGACAAGACCCTGGGCGCCGACTTCGTCATCCAGAACCAGAACTTCATGCCGTTCCCGCAGGAGGTCACCGACAAGGTCCGCGCCACGGACGGCGCCGGCCTCGTCGTACGGCAGCGGTTCACCCCGGTCGCGGTGCGGCTGCCGGACGGCGAGCGGGTCGAGACGACCGCCGCGGCCTACGACCCGAAACTCGACGACGTCGCGAACGTGACCTACGCCGAGGGCGACAGCGCCGCCGCGCTGGCGGACGGCGCCATCGCCATGGACGTGGACTTCGCGCGGGACCACGGCGTGCGGATCGGCAGCACGATCCCCGTCCGGTTCCCGGCCGGGGAGAACGCCGAGCTGAAGGTGGCCGCGCTCACCGACCAGGACACCGCGGACGGCTTCGGGATGCAGGGCGGGCTGTACTTCGGGATGGGCACCATCGAGAAGTACGTGCCCGAGGGCCAGGACTCGTCGCTGTACGTGAACGCGGGTTCCGGCGTCGGCGCGGACGAGCTGCGCGCGAACCTGGAGCGGACCCTGGAGGCGTATCCCCAGGTCCAGGTCCGCGACCAGGCCGACTACAAGGAGCTGATCCGCAACCAGATCGCCGTACTCCTCTATCTGGTCTACGCGTTGCTCGGCCTGGCGATCGTCATCGCGGTGCTCGGAGTGGTCAACACCCTCGCCCTGTCGGTGGTCGAGCGCACCCGCGAGATCGGGCTGCTGCGGGCGATCGGGCTGGGCCGGCGGCAGTTGCGGCGGATGATCCGGCTGGAGTCGGTGGTGATCGCCGTGTTCGGAGCGGTCCTCGGGCTCGTGCTGGGTCTGATCTGGGGCGTGTGCGTCCAGCAGGTACTGGCGCTGCAGGGCATGAAGGCGCTCGCGATCCCGTGGGGCACGGTCGTCGCCGTGGTGATCGGCTCGGCGGTGGTGGGTGTCGTGGCGGCCCTGCTGCCCGCGCTGCGCGCGTCCCGGATGAACGTGCTGGCGGCCATCGCCCACGAGTGATGTACTCACCGGGTTGTCGGCTCAAGTCCCTTGTAGGTGAGGAGAGTTCATGCCGCGCCCGTTCCGCTTCGGCGTCAATCTGCTCAGCCCCACGTCGGCCGAGGAGTGGCGCGCCAAGTGCCGCCGCGCCGAACAGCTCGGATACGACGTGATCCTGGTCCCGGACCATCTGGGCATGCCGGCCCCCTTCCCGTCCCTGGTCGCCGCGGCGGACGCGACCGAGCGGCCACGGGTCGGCACGTTCGTGCTGAACACGGGCTTCTGGAACCCCACGCTGCTCGCACGCGAGGTCGCCACCACGGACGCGCTGACCGGCGGGCGGCTGGAGCTGGGGCTCGGCACCGGGTACGTACCTGCCGAGCACGAGAAGGCCGGGCTGCCGTGGGGGTCGCCGGGTGAGCGCGTCGACCATCTGCTGCGCACGGTCGAGGAGTTGGACCGGCTGCTCGGCTCCGAGGAGCACGAGCCGCGTCCCGCGCAGCGGCCCCGGGTGCCGCTGCTCATCGGCGCCAACGGCGACCGGATGCTGCGGATCACCGCCGAGCACGCGGACATCGCGGCGTTCACGGGCGCGCGGACGGCGGCGGGCGGCAAGCTGGAACCGCTGACCGCCGGGGAACTCGACGAACGGGTCGGCCGCTACCGGGAGTTCGCCGCCGGGCGGAAGGAACCGGCCGAGTTCAATCTGCTGGTCCAGATCGTCGAGCTCACGGAGGACCGGGGGGCCGCCGTACGGCCGTGGCTCAGCCATCTCCCGAACCTCAGCGAGGAGCAGGTCCTCCAGCTGCCGCTGGTCCTCGTGGGGACCCTGGAGGAGATCGTCGAACAGGTGCTGGCACAGCGGGAGCGGTACGGATTCTCGTATCTGACCGTCCTGGAACCGAACATGGAGGTCTTCGCGAAGGTGGTCGAGGCGCTGCGGGGCAGGTGACGCGAGCGGGGGCGGGCCGGCCGCGAGGGGCCGGTCCAGGTGTGGGATCCGGTCGGGCTGGGTCAGGGATCCGGTCGGGCCGGGCCAGGATCTGGTCGCGCCGGATGCGGGGTCCGGCCGGGCCGGGTGTGGGATCCGGTCAGGCGGACACGGGATCCGGTCGCGCCGGTGCGAGATCTGCGCGGGTTCTCCCCCGCGCGGGCACTGTCCGGATCCTGGAATTCCAGGTCGCCGTCCGACCCTCGTGGTGGGATCCCGCCATGACCGATCTGCGTATACGGAACGCGACGCCCGACGATCTCGACGCCGTCCTCGCCTTCTGGAAGGTGGCCGCCGAGGGCACGAGCATCAGCGACGACCGTGGGGGCGTCGAGCGGCTGGTGGCCCGTGACCCCGAGACCCTGATCCTCGCCGAGCTGGACGGCGAGCTGGTGGGCACGGTCATCGCCGGCTTCGACGGCTGGCGGTGCCATCTGTACCGGCTCGCGGTGCATCCGGAGCGGCGGCGCAGGGGCATCGGCTCGGCGCTGCTCACCGCGGCCGAGGAGCGGTTCGTCGGGCTCGGCGGGCGGCGCGGCGACGCGATGGTGCTCGTTCGCAACGAGACGGCCCAACATGCGTGGCGGGCGGCGGGGTACGCGCCCGAGGAGAAGTGGCGGCGTTGGGTGAAGCCGCTCGGGGTCTGACCCTTTTTGCCGATCCTTTACCATGGGTGGATCCCGTCAACCTCTACGGAAAGGTTGTGAGCGTCCGCCCATGGGCGAGCCTCCCAGTACCCGACCCGGTACCCCAGGTACCCGAGCCGGTGCACGACATCGCGCGATCCTCCCGCCCCTGTCCGATCATGGGACGGAGGTGACCCGATGACCGAAGTGCTCCTCCTTCTGGTGGCGGTGCTGCTCTCGCTGATCTGTGGTGCCTTCGTCGCCGCCGAGTTCTCGCTGACCACGGTCGACCGCGGCAAGCTGGAGCGGGCCGTGGAGCGCGGCGAGCGGGGTGCCGCCGGCGCCCTCAAGGCCGTACGGAATCTGACGTTCCAGCTGTCCGGCGCCCAGCTCGGCATCACCGTCACCAACCTGGTGGTCGGCATGCTCGCCGAGCCGTCCATCGCCAAGCTGATCGCGGGCCCGCTGGAGGCGGTCGGTGTGCCCCACTCCGCGTCCAGCTCGGTCGCGCTCGTCATCGGTACGGCCCTGTCGACCGTCGTGCTGATGGTCGTCGGCGAGCTGGTGCCCAAGAACTGGGCGATCTCCGCGCCGCTGCCGGTGGCGAAGAAGGTGGCGAACCCGCAGCGCTGGTTCAGCGCCGCGTTCCGGCCCTTCATCTCCCACCTCAACAACACCGCCAACCGTCTCGTACGCCTCTTCGGCATCGAGCCCGCCGAGGAGCTGGCCTCCGCGCGCGGCCCCCAGGAGCTGGCGGCCCTCGCCCGACACTCGGCCAGGGAGGGTGCCCTGGAGGCGGACACCGCCGAGCTGTTCGTGCGGACGCTGAACCTGGCCGACCTGACCGCGGAGAACGTGATGACCCCGCGCGTCCAGGTCATCGCCCTCGACGCCCAGGCGACCTGCGAGGACGTGGCGAACGCGACCCGGGCCACCGGCCTGTCCCGCTTCCCCGTCTACCGCGGCGGCCTCGACTCGGTCGTGGGCACCGTGCACATCAAGGACGTCCTCGCCGTGCCCGCCGAGCGCCGGCTGCGCACCTCCGTCGCGGAGCTGCTGCGCGAGCCGCTGCTCGTCCCCGAGTCACTGACCGTCGACCGGGTCCTGGACCGGCTCTCGGGCAAGCGCACGATGGCCGTCGTCATCGACGAGTACGGCGGGACCGCCGGCGTCGTGACGCTGGAGGACATCGTCGAGGAGGTCGTCGGCGAGGTACGGGACGAGCACGACCCGCACGAGACCCCCGATCTGGCCCCCGTCGGCACGGACGAGCACGGCCGCGAGCTGTACTCGGCCGACGGCTCGGCCCGCACCGATCAGCTGGCCCGGGTGGGCCTGCGCGCGCCGGACGGGCCGTACGAGACCCTCGCGGGCCTGGTCGCCACCGAGCTGGGCCGTATTCCGGCCGTCGGGGACACCGTCGAGGTCGTCGGCTGGCGGCTCGACGTGGTGGACGCCGCCGGGCGCCGGGCCGCGCGCGTGCTGCTGCACGCGCCGGTCGCGTCCGAGGAGGAGCACGAGGAGTACGAGAAACCCGTGAAGCGAGAGCGGCACGACAAGCACATGAAGCACGAGAAGCACGAGGAGGGGACGCGATGACCGCCGTCCAGCTGCTGATCGGTTTCGCGACGCTGGTCGTCAACGCCTTCTTCGTGGGCGCCGAGTTCGCCCTGATCTCGGTGCGCCGCAGCCAGATCGAACCGTACGCCGAACAGGGCGACCGGCGGGCGCGCAGCGTGCTGTGGGGTCTGCAGCACGTGTCGGCGCTGATGGCCGCCGCGCAGCTCGGCATCACCCTGTGCACCCTGGTCCTCGGTGTGGTCGCGGAGCCCGCGATCGAGCACCTGCTGGAGCCGCTGTTCCACGCGGTGGGTGTGCCGGAGGGCGCGGGCCACGTGGTGTCCTTCGTGATCGCCCTGGCGCTCGCCACGTATCTGCACATGCTGCTCGGCGAGATGGTGCCCAAGAACATCGCCCTCGCGGAGCCGGTGCGCAGCGCCCTGCTGCTCGGCCCGCCGCTGGTGACGCTCTCGCGCGCGCTGCGCCCGGTGATCTTCACGGTCAACGCCTTCGCCAACGCCCTGCTGAAGCTGATGCGGATCGAGACGAAGGACGAGGTCACGGCGACGTTCTCGGACACCGAACTCGCCCGTCTGGTCCGGGACTCCAGCGAGGCCGGACTCATCGACGACCGCGCGCAGGAGCGGCTGCGCGACGCGCTGGAGCTGGGCCGCAGGCCCGTGCGCGATGTCGTGCTCCCGCTGGAGCGGGTCGTCTACGCGGGCATGGGTGTCACCCCGGAGGAGCTGGAGCGGCTGTCGGCCGAGTCCGGGTTCTCGCGCTTCCCCGTGGTCGACGAGGGGCGCCGGATCGTGGGCTACCTCCATGTGAAGGACGCGCTCGACGCGACCCCGCGCGACGTGCCGTTCTCCGTCCGGGACATGCGGTCCATCGCCCGCGTCCGGGAGACCACACCGCTGGACGACGTGCTCAGCGCGATGCGCCGCAGCCGGACGCACCTCGCGGCCGTCCAGGGCGAGGACGGCCGGCTCGCCGGCATCGTGACCATGGAGGACGTGCTGCGGGAGCTGTTCGGCCAGCCGGCCGTCTGAGGTCCCACGGGATCTCGCGGGGCCCTACGGCGTCTCGCGGGGTCCCGCGGGGCCTCCCAGCGGGACCCCGGGGCCTCCCCGCGCCTCACGGGGCCTCCCGGCCTCACGGGGCCTACCGTGTCCCGCGGGGGACGGAGCCGACCGACCGACGGGTATGTGCACGGGATATCATCTCTGTCGCCATGCAGACGAATCCCACCTACTCCAGCCTTGTCACGGTCGGCGACTCCTTCACCGAGGGCATGTCCGACCTCCTCCCCGACGGCTCCTACCGGGGCTGGGCGGATCTCCTCGCCGGCCGTATGGCCGCGCGGACGCCCGGCTTCCGGTACGCCAACCTCGCGGTGCGCGGGAAACTGATCGGCCAGATCGTCGCCGAGCAGGTGGACGTGGCCGCCGCGCTGGAGCCGGACGTGATCACCCTGGTCGGCGGCCTGAACGACACGCTCCGGCCCAAGTGCGACATGGTCCGGGTGCGCGGCCTGCTGGAGGAGGCCGTGGAACGCCTGGCCCCCTCCTGCAAGCAGCTCGTCCTGATGCGCAGCCCCGGCCGCCAGGGCCCCGTCCTGGAACGGTTCCGGCCGCGTATGGAGGAACTGTTCGCCTGTGTAGACGACCTGGCCGCCCGGCACGGCGCCCTCGTCGTCGACCTGTACGGCGCGCCTTCGCTGGCCGATCCCCGCATGTGGGACGTGGACCGGCTGCATCTGACGGCCGACGGGCACCGCCGGG
The DNA here is from genome assembly GCF_040297125.1 of Streptomyces sp. NPDC001868. Lineage (NCBI taxonomy): Bacteria > Bacillati > Actinomycetota > Actinomycetes > Kitasatosporales > Streptomycetaceae > Streptomyces > Streptomyces sp. NPDC001868. The sequence continues at coordinate 202,670 of NZ_JBEOYO010000006.1, forward strand.
TCGCCGAGGCGGTCTGGCAGGCGCTGGGCCACGAGGCGGAGGACCCGGAGTGGCACACACCGATGCCCGTGACACCGCCGCCCGGCTGGACCGCCCGCCAGATCGCCCACGCCCGGTTCGCCCGGCAGCACCTCCTGCCGTGGATCGCCCGCCGCCTCACCGGCCGCTCCTCGGGAGACGGCCGCACAGGCGCCCAGTTCAGCGCCGAGCTGGGCAAAGCCTTCTGGATCACCCCTGTGGACCACACGAATCCCGGCCCTGTGACGGACTGGCGCCAGGTAGGGCCCTGACCCCGCTACGAGAAAGCAACCTGAGCCGACCCGCTCCGACGTGTCACCGGTCCGCCGCCGCGCCGTCGGCACCTGCGGTTCGGCCCATGGCGTCCGGATCCCGTTCATGCATCATGACGGGATGAACCATGGCGACCAGCGCTTCCACGTCATCGTGCTGTCGAACTTCGCGAAGGGCTTCGACAAGTACGCCTTCGCTTACGGTAAGGCGGGGATTCCGGAGAGTACCTATCCCGACCGGTTCCACCTGCTGACCCGTGCGGAGTTGGGGATCGGCATCGGCAAGGCGCGACGCCTGCTGGACCGTCTGGCCATCGCGGGCGACCGGCCGCTGGTGCTGGAAACCACGGTGGATCCCGACAAGTTGGTGCCCAATGTGTCGACCGGTCTCGGCATGGAACTGCACGAGGCTCGTATCCGGTTGTCGGCGGTCCACGAACTCGACCACACAGGCGACGAGTTCACTCTCCGCCCGACGACCGTCGAGGACGCGATGGCGGCCTCCCTGCACCTGCACGGATCGGCACTGCGTCGCTACGCCGACACGCGACCGCGCTCGGTGTCGCTTCTGCCGGTCGCCTCCGCCTGCCAGGCCCGGTGTTCGTTCTGCTTCTCCTCCGCTTCGATCTCCAGCGACCAAACGCCGGCACGGGTCCCGTGGGACGCGGTCGCCCAGTGGCTGGAGCGCGCCCGTGCGGCGGGGGCCGAGCGTGCGGTGATCACCGGCGGCGGGGAGCCCACGCTCATACCGTTCGAACAGCAACTGCGACTGGTGTCCGCCTGTTCGGCGGCCTTCCCGAAGGTCGTCCTGATCACCAACGCGCACACCCTGGCGAAAGGCGGGCACGCTGAGCGGGCCGACCGCCTCGCCGCCCTGAGCACCGCGGGCCTGAGCGTGCTGGCGGTCTCCCGGCACCATCACGACGACGCCGTCAACGAGCGGCTGATGATGCTGCGCACGCCGGTGAGCTCTGTCATCGACACCTGGCGCGTGGAACGTGACCGCTGGCCGGGGCTGCGGATGAGGCTGATCTGCGTACTCCAGCACGGCGGCGTCGCCGACGCGGCCGAGGTAGCCGGCTACCTTTCGTGGGCCGCGGCTCTCGGTGTCGAGGAAGTCTGCTTCAAAGAGCTCTACGTCTCCACCAGCACAGAGTCGCTCTACTTCGACCGCGCCGCCAACGTCTGGAGCCGGGAGCACCAGGTCTCGCTGTCCGTCGTCACCGAGTTCGCCGAGCGGCACGGCTTCGACCTGGCGAGCCGCCTGCCCTGGGGCGCGCCGGTCTACCACGGCAGCTGGGACGGACGGCCGATGCGGATCGCCGCCTACACCGAGCCCAGCCTGCTCTGGGAACGCACCAACGGGATCGCGCGCAGCTGGAACGTCATGGCCGACGGGCGCTGCTACGCCTCCCTGGAGGACCGGGCCAGCGAGATCGTGCCGGAAGGCGCGACGGCATGAGGTTCGAGAAGTTCCAGGAGTTCGAGAAGTTCGAGAAGTTGCAGAACTTCCAGGACTTCCAGGAGTTCCGGCTGCGGCAACTCGGTGCTTCCTCGTCGCTTCTGGACGCCGCCGAGACCAACGTGTACCGGGCGCTCGCTCCGTTGCGACCGGAACCACCGGCCGACGTACGTACGGTGCACCGGTGCGATCTCGCCCGTGCCTGGCTGCGGCGCTTCGAGCTGCCGGAAGAGTGGTCCGGCCGCGCCATGGTCTGTCGAGGGGTCCGGCACGGGCTCGGTGTGGTGTTCCCCTGGCTGCGCGCCGTGCGGGCGCGGTTGTGGCTGCCCAGCGACGTGTACCCGGTCTACTTCGAACTGGCCCGCGCCGCGGGCCTGGCGCCCGCGTCCTACCCGACGCTGCCGGCGCCGGCCCTGCCGGGACCGCCGGCGGACGACCTGCCCGAATACCTGCTGCTCGCCAACCCCAGCAAGCCGCTCGGCCGGTACCTGTCCGACGCCGAGTGCGCCGCGGTGCTGTCGTGGTTGCGGGAATCACCGCACCGCCGCCTGCTGATCGACAGCGTCTACGACCTGGGAGCCCCCTTCGCTGCCGGTACACGGCGACTGCTGGACACCGGTCGCGCGGTCCTGCTGCATTCGGTCACCAAGGGATGGTTGTGGCCCCGTACATTCGGCGTGGTCCTGCTGGGCCCGGCGCACGCCGAACTGGCCGAAGCGTTCCGGACGGATCCGCCGACGCCGGCTCAGCTGAGGCTCGCCGACCGCCTGCTGACCGAGCACAGCGACGTACCCCGGCAGGTCGTCGGCGAACTGGCCGCACGGGCTGAGCGGTTGTTCGAACGGTTGCCGGACGAGGTGCTCGGGGCGATTCCCACGGCGAGCCGGACGTGTCCCGGCAACTACTTCTTCCCGGTCGGCATACCGGCGGAGACCCTCCGGCGTGAGTGCGGCGTGCTCGCCATGCCGGTCGGCGTGTTCGGGGAGAGCAGGTGGTCCGGCTCGATCCTGACCAGCCTCGCCGACGCTTTCGGCCCGACGCGCGCGGCGGCGCGATGAGGCCGCTGGAGGACCTGGCCGTGTAGGACGATCCGGACTTCTACGGACGAACGACTGCCCGTCGAGTGGCTGGAACAGGACTGCCGGGACATCCGCGTTCACGAGCACCTCGCCGAAGCAGCTCCTGTGCTGCCCCTCCCAGACCACTGACAGCCAGACCGCCAACGGCCGGCTCGGCGATCCGCCGTCGCCACCGGTCACACATCCGAGCTGAGCCGCGTCCGTCCGAGGTAACCGGCCTCGAACAGGGCACGCCGTGCTGATCGCAGACCCGTCGCCGGGCCATCGTGGTGCAGCCAGCTGGAGCTACGGATGGGATACGCGGATGCCGGAATCGACCGAGGCCATGAGTAGGCGCAGTCTGCTGATCACCGGTGGCGCGGTGGCGACCACCGTCGCCGCGACGGGCGGGGCCAGTGCTCTGGCCAGGGAGGAAGCGGCGCCGCAGGGCTCGCAGAGCGGTGACGACGGCGGCCGGGGAAGGATCGACGTCCACCACCACTACACCGCTCCGGCATGGGTCGACTGGGCCGAGCGTGAGGGCCTGGTGCGGCGGGAGGAACTGCCGTGGTGGGCGCGCTGGGATCTGGACTCCACTCTGGCGCTGATGGACCGGGTGGGCATCGCGACCGCGGTCCTCAACCCGACCATGCAGGACCGGTACCGCTCCGCCGCGCAGGCCAGGGAAGGCCTCACCGTCGTCTTCGAGGCACTGGCCGACCTGATGGCCGCGCACCCGGGCCGTTTCGCGGTCCTCAGCCCTGCCGTCCTGGACCATCCCGACGTGACCACGTGGGCACTCAAGCGCGCCTTCGACGAGCTCGGTGCCGTCGGAGTCAGCGTGAAGGCCAACTACAACGGTGTCTACCTCGGTGACCCCTCCTACGACCGCTTCCTCGCAGAACTCGACGAACGCGCCGCGGTCCTCATCACCCACCCGCTCGACCTCCCGGGCGGACCACCCGGCGTGCCCACCGTCCCCGGGATTCCGAACTTCATGTGCGATTTCCTGCTGGATTCCACGCGCGCCGCCGTGAACCTGATCCGTACCAGCGCACTCGACCGCTACCCGCGCCTGTCGGTCGTCCTGCCCCACGCTGGCGGGTTCCTCCCGCAGATCGCCACCCGCATGAAGGCCTTCGGCAGCTTCTGCACGCCGCCCCTCGACGCCGCCCGTGTGCAGGACTATCTCCACCGCTTCTACTACGACACAGCGGGCCCGCTGGCCCCCTCGGGCACTCTGGTGGCCACCGCCGGTGCCGACCGGATCCTCTTCGGCACCGACTGGCCGGCCGCCTCCGCCGACATCATCACCGGCTTCACGGTGCCAGCCATCGAGACCGACCCCGTCTTCACCCACCGCCAACGCCGCGGCATCAACCGTGACAACGCCCTCCGCCTCATGCCCACGCTCAAGCGCGCCCAGTACGACAGCCGGTCGTTCACGTAGCGCGACGGCGGGTGGTTCGTCGCCCGAGTTGCCGCCGTACGAGGGGCCGCTAGCGTGGGGAGCCGCCGTACCGGGAGGCATCCGTGTCCACGACAGTGATCAACCTCAAGGGCCGTATCCGCGACTTCGGCCCCCGGCTGGAGCACGCCCCCAGCGACCTCGTGTACATCGGCCGCCGCTGGACCATGGGCCACTGGGACCTGCCGCAGCACCCGCTCTTCAACCCGTTCCAGTACGACACCGAGAAGAAGAAACGCGACGGGACCCGGGACGAGGTCATGGCGAAGTACCGCGAGTACCTCACGGCCGACCCCGACCTCCTGGCCCTGGTCCCGGAGCTGCGCGGGAAGACACTGGCCTGCTGGTGTGCGCCTGAGCTGTGCCACGGGGACATCCTGGCGGAGCTGGCCGACGCGCCGAACTCCTCTTCGTAGGTTCCTCTGAAGAGGGGGTCGGCGCTCACCTGCACGAATCGCCAGTAGAATCCGTACACGTGACTTCCGCGCCAGCCAAGCCCCGCATCCCGAACGTCCTCGCCGGACGCTACGCCTCCGCCGAGCTCGCCACGCTCTGGTCGCCCGAGCAGAAGGTGAGGTTGGAGCGGCAGCTCTGGCTGGCCGTGCTGCGGGCGCAGAAGGACCTCGGCATCGAGGTGCCGGACGAGGCGCTCGCCGACTACGAGCGGGTCCTCGACACCGTCGACCTGGCCTCCATCGCCGAGCGTGAGAAGGTCACGCGGCACGATGTGAAGGCGCGGATCGAGGAGTTCAACGATCTCGCCGGGCACGAGCACGTGCACAAGGGCATGACCTCCCGCGACCTCACCGAGAACGTCGAGCAGCTGCAGATCCGGCTCTCGCTGGAGCTGATCCGGGACCGTGCGGTGGCGGTGCTGGCGCGCCTCGGCAAGCTCGCCGGTGAGTACGGCGAGCTGGTCATGGCGGGCCGCTCGCACAACGTGGCCGCGCAGGCGACCACCCTCGGCAAGCGGTTCGCGACGGCCGCCGACGAGCTGCTGGTGGCGTACGGCCGGGTCGAGGAGCTGCTCGGCCGCTACCCGCTGCGCGGGATCAAGGGCCCGGTGGGCACGGCCCAGGACATGCTGGACCTGCTGGGCGGGGACGCCGCCAAGCTGGCGGAGCTGGAGGACCGGATCGCCGGGCACCTCGGCTTCGCGCAGGCGTTCACCTCGGTCGGCCAGGTCTACCCGCGCTCGCTGGACTACGAGGTCGTGACGGCTCTCGTCCAGGTGGCGGCGGCGCCCTCGTCGATCGCCAAGACGATCCGGCTGATGGCCGGGCACGAGCTGGTGACCGAGGGCTTCAAGCCGGGTCAGGTCGGTTCGTCCGCGATGCCGCACAAGATGAACACGCGGTCGTGCGAGCGCGTCAACGGTCTGATGGTCATCCTGCGCGGCTACGCCTCGATGACCGGCGAGCTGGCGGGCGACCAGTGGAACGAGGGCGATGTGTCCTGCTCGGTGGTGCGCCGCGTCGCGCTGCCGGACGCGTTCTTCGCGCTGGACGGTCTGCTGGAGACCTTCCTGACCGTCCTCGACGAGTTCGGCGCGTTCCCGGCCGTCGTCGCGCGTGAGCTGGACCGCTACCTCCCCTTCCTCGCCACGACCAAGGTGCTGATGGGCGCGGTGCGCGCGGGCGTCGGCCGTGAGGTCGCGCACGAGGCCATCAAGGAGAACGCCGTCGCCTCCGCGCTCGCCATGCGCGAGCAGGGCGCCGAGCGCAACGAGCTGCTCGACAAGCTCGCCGCCGACGACCGCATCCCGCTGGACCGTGCCCAGCTGGACGCTTTGATGGCCGACAAGCTCTCCTTCACAGGTGCCGCCGCCGACCAGGTCGCCGTCGTCGTGGCCCGTATCGAGGAGATCGTGAAGCAGCGCCCGGAGGCCGCCGGCTACACGCCGGGAGCGATCCTCTGACTCGCTACACCCAGGCCGAGCTGGAGGCCGCCCGCGACCGGCTGGTGCCGGATGTCACCGCGGACGGCCTCCGGGTCCTTTTCTGCGGCATCAACCCGGGGCTGATGACGGCCGCCTCCGGCCACCACTTCGCCCGCCCCGGCAACCGCTTCTGGCCCGTCCTGCACCTGTCCGGCTTCACTCCGCGGCTGTTCAAGCCCTCCGAGCAGGGCGAGCTGCCGTCGTACGGGCTCGGCATCACGAATGTCGTGGCCCGGGCCACGGCGCGGGCCGACGAGCTGACGGCCGAGGAGTACGTCGAGGGCGGACGCCTGCTGACCGCCAAGGTGGAGCGGCTCCGGCCGCGCTGGCTCGCGGTGGTCGGTGTGACCGCCTACCGGGCCGCCTTCGATGACAGCAAGGCCGCCATCGGGCCGCAGGAGCGGACGATCGGGGCCTCGCGCGTGTGGGTCCTGCCCAACCCCAGTGGGTTGAACGCGCACTGGACGGCGGCGACGATGGCGGAGGAGTTCGGGCGGCTGCGGGTGGCGGCGGAGGCCTGACCGGCGGGGTCGGTCGGCGGAGGCCCGGCCTGCGGGGTCGGTCCGGGGTCGGACGCCTCGCGTCGTGCCGTCACGGCGGGTCTGTCTCCGTGATCACCGCGATGAGTTGGAACGGCAGTTCCTTGTCCCACTGGGAGACGCCGAGGGCCACCCAGCGGCCGTCGGCCCGCCACAGATGCACGTCCGGGACGTGGGAGCTGAGCACCGCCCAGGGCTCGGGTATGTCCTCGCCGTCCATGGACCGGTCGAGGACGCTCCACAGGCTGAACACGTCCGGGGCGCCCCAGCGTTCGGCGAGCCGCTCCGACAGGGCGTCCCGCTCCGCCTCGTACTGCTCCTCGGTCTCCTCACGCCGCGTCCCGTCGTCCTCCCAGAAGTCGGCGCTCGTCCGTAACTCGGCGACATGCCAGCCCGGTCCGGCCGTGCCGACGTCCGACCGGCCGGACTCCGCCGGGAAGTCCGCGGAGCACAGCCGATCGATGACGGCGAGGAGCTGCGTGATGCTCATGGGGTCCAGTAAAGCGGGCACCACTGACAATTGGCACGGCGTCAGGAGGTCGTGGTCGTGCACCGCCCTGACCGGTCGGGGTGCGACAGGTCGTCGGCGCCGGAGCGTGAGGGTCCGTGGCGCCGGGCGGAGCCGGGACGGCGGTCGGAAGCCCGCCGGGGGCCGACCCGGGCCGGTGACCCGGGCCGGTGACCCGGAGCCCGCCGTGAGTCGAACCAGGCCAGTGGTGGTCGGGAGAGCCGCTGGGAGATTCCGCAGGTCGGGGGCGTCAGGCACTCGCCGGGGTCCGCTGCGGCGAGTACGATCCGGCAAACACGGGCGCGAGCTGGGAGGACGGGCGTTGGGGCGACTGACCGGCGGGGATCCCTCTCTGCTTCGAAGAATCAACTCGGCCGTGGTGCTGCACGCGCTGCGGGCCACGGACCATGCGACGCTCACGGAGATCACCCGGGTCACCGGGCTGTCGCGGCCCACCGTCGAGGGCGTCGTGGACGGGCTGGTCGAGGCGGGGCTGGTGGTCGAGCGGGCCGCCGAGGAGGGTGCCGCGCGGCGGCAGGGGCGTCCGGCGCGGCACTACCGGTTCCGGGCCGAGGCGGGCCATCTGCTGGGCCTGGACGTGGGCTCGCACCAGGTGACCGCGCTGCTCGCGGACCTCGACGGGAGGGTGCTGGGCTCGCTGTCCAAGGACGTCTCCGAGTCGGCGTCGGCGGACGACCGGCTGGAGCGGCTGCGCTCGGTCGTCGCCGAGCTGCTCCGCAGGTCCGGCGTCTCGCGGGCCTCGCTGCGCGCGGTCGGGGTGGGCAGTCCGGGGATCATCGAGGCGGACGGCGCCGTACGGCTGTGCTCGGCCCTGCCGGAGTGGACGGGTCTGAATCTGGGCGAGCGGCTGAGCCGTTCCTTCAAGTGCTCCGTCCTGGTCGAGAACGACGCCAACGCGGCCGCCGTCGCCGAGCACTGGAAGGGCGCGGCGGCCGAGTCGGACGACGTGGTGTTCGTGCTGGCGGGGCTGAGCCCGGGCGCCGGTTCGCTGATCGGCGGGCGGCTGCACCGAGGCTACGGCGGCGCGGCCGGGGAGATCGGCGCGCTGCATCTGCTGGGCCGCGAGGCCACGCCGGAGGCGCTGCTGTCCACCACGGGCGAGCCCCTGCACCCGCTGGACGAGCAGGCGGTCGCCGAGGTCTTCAAGCACGCGCGCGAGGGCGACGAACGGGCCCGCGAGGCCGTGGACCGCTTCATACAGCGGCTCGTCCACGACGTGACGGCTCTGGTCCTCGCCCTCGATCCGGAACTCGTCGTCGTCGGCGGCTGGGCGACCGGCATCGACGACGTCCTCGAACCGCTCCGCCACGAGCTGGCCCGCTACTGCCTGCGCCCGCCCCGCGTCGCCCTGTCCCGGCTGGGCGAGACTGCCGTCGCGATGGGTGCGCTCCGTCTGGCCCTGGACCATGTCGAGGAACAGCTGTTCGCGGTGGAGGGCACGGTGACCGCTCGGCGCTGAGCCGGTCGGCGGCATGACGACGCCGCGCCCCCGGATGTCCGGGAGCGCGGCGGGTGCGGCAGGTGCGGCTCGCGGGTTGCCCGTGTCGTCAGGACGCGCGGCGCTCCGGGCCGTGGTGGATCTCGACGCCGCCGGAGTCGCCGAAGGTCAGGCGGCACGTGTCAGCGCGGTAGGTGGCCAGGGAGACGGCCGCCGTGCGCCCCTCGGCGAAGAAGCGGGTGGTGACGACGAGGACGGGCGCGCCGGGCAGCCGGTCGAGCTCCTTGGCGTCGTCCGCGCGGGCGGAGCCCAGCTCCACCGAGCGGTCCTGCCCCTCCAGCTCCAGGCGCTGCAACTCACGCAGCACGGCACGCGCGCGTGCGGCACCGGAGGGCGCGTCTATGGCGGAGAGGGCGGGCACCGAGTCCGCCGGGATGTAGAGCAGCTCCGCGGCGACGGGCTGGCCGTGCGACATCCGCGAGCGGCGGACGACGTGCACCTGCTCGCCGTGCACGCTCTCCAGGATGCCGGCGACCGCGGCGGGCGGCGCCCCGGTCACACAGTCCACCGACTGCCAGGTGTCGCCGACGGTGCCCGGCCACGCCTGCTGTTCGGTGCCCACCGCCACGCCCACGCGCGGGGGCGCCACGGTGGTGCCGACGCCGCGACGGCGCTGCAGTCGGCCCTCCAGTTCGAGCTGCTCCAGCGCTTGGCGGAGGGTGGCTCGGGCGACACCGAAACGGGCCGCGAGGTCGCGTTCGTTGGGCAGGATCTCCCCCACCGAGAACTCGGAGTCCAATGCCTCACTGAGCACGGTCTTCAGATGCCAGTACTTCGGTTCCGGCACCGATTCCAGCTGCTGGGTCCCCACCCTGTCCTCCGCTGCTTCGCCGTGGCCCGGCGGCGTTTTTAGCGCCCTTGTTTATTAAAGGTTGTTGCACTTTCTTGCGACCATAGGCCTGCCCCCACCCTTGGTCAAGACCAATCGACGAACGCTCAGGCATCCGACAGGTCGGACGCACGGGCTACCGCTCCACCGCCAGGGAGAGCAGCTTCTCCGGGTTGCGCACGATGTAGACGCACTGGATACGGCCGTCGGCGACGTCGAGTTGGAACACGCTGTCGACCTTGCCTCCGCTGAGGAGGACCGCCGCGACACCGCCGTTGATCTCCATGAACCGGAACGACACTTCGGCGAGCCCCTTGCCGGCCGCTCCGTGCACGAACCGCCCCACCTTGTCTGCGGTTTCGAGGACACGCACGGGGGCCTTGCCCAGACCGCCGCCGTCGCCCACCAGCCGGACGTCGGGGGCCAGCAGCGACATCAGGCCGTCCAGATCGCCGCCGGCCGCGGCGGCGAGGAACCGCTCGGTCAGCTCGCGGCGTTCGGCCGGGTCGACCTCGTAGCGCGGGCGCCGCTCGTCGACGTGGCGGCGGGCACGCCCGGCGAGCTGCCGCACGGCGGGCTCGGCGCGGTCGATCATGGCCGCGATCTCGGCGTACGGATAGCCGAAGGCCTCCCGGAGCACGAACACCGCGCGCTCCAGGGGCGAGAGGGACTCCATGACGACGAGGACGGCGAGGGAGACGGTGTCGGCGAGGACGGCCCGCTCGGCGGTGTCCGGGACAGTGGCCCCGTAGTCGGTGACGTAAGGCTCGGGCAACCACGGACCGGGGTACGCCTCGTTGCGCGACTGCACCTGGCGCAGCCGGTCGATGGCCAGCCGGGTGGTGACCCGGACCAGGTAGCCGCGCGGTTCGCGTACGTCGGAGCGGTCCGCGCCGGACCAGCGCAGCCAGGCCTCCTGGACCACGTCCTCCGCGTCGGCGACCCGGCCGAGCATGCGGTAGGCGACTCCCATGAGGACGGGGCGGTGTTCTTCGAAGACGTCGGTCGCGATGTCGGTGGTCACCGTTCCATCCCATCCCGAGGAACGCGGCCCTGTCCAGGCGATTCCGGGCACGTGCGCGGGCTTGTTACCGACAGGGACTACCCGCCGGTAGCAGTTGCTGACAAGCTGTCTATGAACGCCGTACATCAGCGCGCCCCCCTCCCAGACGAGGAGCTGCACCATGTCCGCCGCCACGGTCTCCTTCCAGGTCCCCACCCCGCTCGGCCCGCGGCCCGTGACGGTCTCCTACGCGCGCGAGGGCACCGGTGAGCCGCTGCTCCTGCTGCACGGCATCGGGCACCACCGGCAGGCCTGGGACCCCGTGACGCACATCCTGGCGGCCGAGCGCGAGGTCATCACCGTGGACCTCCCCGGCTTCGGCGAGTCCCCCGCGCTGCCGGACGGCCTCACCTACGACCTGCCCACGACCACCGCCGTGTTCGGCGCCTTCTGCGAGGCGTTGGAGCTCGACCGGCCCCATGTGGCGGGCAACTCCCTGGGCGGGCTGCTCGCCCTTGAACTGGGCCGCGAGAAGCTCGTACGGTCCGTCACGGCCCTGTCCCCGGCCGGATTCTGGAACGAGGCCGAGCGGCGGTACGCGTTCGGCGTCCTGCTCACCATGCGGCACATCTCGCGGCGGCTGCCGCTGCCCCTGGTCGAGCGGCTGTCCCGTTCGGCGGCCGGCCGCACCGCCCTGACGAGCACCATCTACGCCCGCCCGAGCCGACGTTCACCCGAGGCCGTGGTCGCCGAGACCCTGGCGCTCGCGGGGGCCACCGGGTTCGACGAGACCCTCCGGGCCGGCGGCAGCGTGCTGTTCACCGACGACATTCCCGGACTGCCCATCACCGTGGCCTGGGGCACGCGGGACTGGCTGCTCGTGCCCCGTCAGGGCGTCCGCGCCAAGCGGGTCATCCCCGGCGCCCGGCTCGTACGGCTGCCCGGCTGCGGCCACTGCCCCATGAACGACGACCCCGCGCTCGTCGCCCGCGTCATCCTCGACGGCAGCCGCTGACCGGGGCTCGGGGGCGGGCGGCCTTCGGGCATCGGGGGCGGGCACTCTCCCGTCTTCGGCACCGGGCAGCCTCCGGTTTTCGGCGGCGGGCAGCCTCCGGTTTTCGGGGACGGGCACCGGCCGGTTCTCGACCGGGGGTGTCGGCCGGCTTGCGACAGCGGGGGGCGGCTGGTTCGCGAGAGCGGGCGTCGGCTGCTTCGCGAGTGCGGGCGTGGCCCTGCGGCGGGTCAACGCCCCGGAGCCCAGGGCTACTCCGGCGCCCACCAGCGCGCTGCCGACGGCCTGCGCCGCGCCGTAGGAGCCGGTGCCGACGAGGGGCGCCGTGCAGGCGGCGGCCACCGGGATGAGGCCGGAGAAGAGGGTGGCGCGCTCGGCGCCGATGCGCTGCATGCCCATGTACCAGCACACGAACCCGACGACCGTGACGACCGCCGCCTGCCACAGCAGCGCGGCGGTCTCCGTGCCGTCCGGGCGGCGCAGCCACGCGCCCCCGTCGACGACCAGCCCGACCACCGCCGACTCGATCGCCGCCACGCCGCACACGGTGGCCGACAGCAGCCTCGGTCCGAGCGGTCGCAGTACCGGCACGGCCAGCACCGCGAAGCCGACCTCGCCCGCCAGCGCGCCCACCGAGAAGGCGAGGCCGGCGCCGTCCGTACGGCCCCACCCCTGGACGGTGAAGGCGCCGACCGCCACCAGGCACGCCCCGTGGAGCACCAGCCGCTGCGGACGCCGCCCCTCCGACAGCGGGACGAGGACGGCCACGACCACCGGGGCGCAGCCCACGAAGACCCCCGGTACGGCCGGTTCCGCCGTGCGTTCGGCGGCGATCACGGCGACGTTGAAGCCGACCATGCCGATCGCCGCGAGCAGCCCCAGCCGCGCCCACTGCCGTGCCGTGAGACGGCGCAAGGGTGCCGTGCCGCCCCGGCCGAGGAGCGGGAGCAGCAGGAGGCAGGCGAGGCCGTAGCGGAGGAACTGGCCGCCCGCGTACGGGTAGGCGCCCAGGACGCTGTTGGCGGTGAAGGAGCCGCCGACGAGGACGCAGGCGAGAGCGGCGAGGAGGGCGCCCTGGGTGGTGGTGGCGTGTGTCGCGCGGGTGTTCGTGGCGCTGGTCCGCGCGGTCGAGGCTTTCATGGTCGTGACGCTAGGGAGGAGGGCGGCCCGGTTTAAGGTCCACTTTCATGACGTCATCGGGGACCAATTCGGCCGCCATCGAGGGGGACGGCGCTGCGGAGGACGGCGCGACAGAGATCGACGCGACGGAGAACGGTGGTTCGCGGGACGCCGCTTCGGCGGACGGTGCGCCCTCGGCGTCCGTCGTCTGGGCCACCGCCTGGGAGTTGCTGCTGCCCGTCGCCGAAGCGCCCGCACGCGCGCGTGGGCGCACTTTGCAGGCGGCGCTGCGGGAGGCGATCCGGTCGGGGCGGCTCGCGCGGGGGACGCGGCTGCCGTCGAGCAGGGAGCTGGCCGCCGACCTCGGGGTGTCGCGCGGGCTGGTGACGGAGGCGTACGAGCAGTTGGTCGCGGAGGGGTATCTGCGCAGTGGCCGGGGTGCCGGGACCTGGGTGGGGGCCGCCGTGCGGGCCGCCCCGCCACGCGCGCGTGATCTCGCTCCGCGCTCCCCCGGTGCCCGCGCCGACTTCGTCCCCGGCACGCCTGACCTGTCGCTGTTCCCGCGCGCCGCGTGGGCGGCGGCTCAGCGCGGGGTGCTCACGGAGCTGCCGCACCAGGCGCTGGGCTACCCCGATCCGCGAGGGCTGCCCCGGCTGCGTACCGCCCTCGCCGAGCTGCTCGTCCGGCGCCGGGGTGTGGTCGCCGACCCCGAGCGGATCGTCGTCGTCTCCGGGGTGGCCCAGGCGACGACCCTGCTCGGATTCGTGCTCCACGCGCGCGGGGCGCGCGTCATCGGCGTCGAGGATCCGGGCAGCCCCGAGCACGGGACGCTGTACGGCGCGGCCGGGCTGCGCACCGTGCCGCTGCCGCTGGACGCGGAGGGGCTGGCCGTCGGGCCGCTGCGGGAGTCGGGGGTGCGGGCGGTGGTTACTACGCCGGCGCATCAGTTCCCCTCCGGGATCGCGTACTCCGCGCGGCGGCGGGTAGAACTGCTGGACTGGGCGCGGGCGGTGGACGGGCTGATCGTCGAGGACGACTACGACGGGGACTTCCGCTACGACCGTGCGCCCGTGGGTGCCTTGCAGGGGCTGGACCCCGAGCGGGTCGCGTACACCGGGTCCGTCAGCAAGTCCCTCGCGCCCGGGTTGCGGCTCGGCTGGCTCCTCGTGCCGGAGTCGCTGGCGGAGGAGGTCGTGGAGCGCAAGCGGACCATGGATCTCGGGCATCCCACGATCGACCAGGCGGTCTTCGCTCGGTTCGTGGAACGGGGGGACTACGACCGGCAGTTGCGGCGGTGTCAGCGGGTGTATCGGGAGCGGCGTGATGCGTTGGTGTCCGCGCTGGCCGAGTACTTTCCCGGGGCGGCGGTGTCCGGGATCGCGGCGGGGTTGCATGTCATCGTCGTGTTGCCTGATCGGTACGGGTCGCTTGAGCGGGTTGTGGAGAGGGCCGCGGGGGGTGGGGTCTTGGTGCGGGGGCTGGCGCGGTACGGGTGGGGGGCGGAGGGTGGGGTGCGGTTGGTGATGGGGTACGCGCATCTGTCTCCGGCGCGGATTCGGGAGGGGGTGGGGGTGTTGGCGTCCGTGGTCGGCTGATCCACGGGTTTTCCTCGCCCCCGCCGCCCCTACCCGTCCCATCCCCAGGGGCTGCGCCCCTTCGACCCCCTGGAATCGGATTTCGGGTGCGGGTTCGGTGGGGGCTGGTCGCGCAGTTCCCCGCGCCCCTGAAAAGCAGGGGCTGCGCCCCGTGCTTTTCAGACCCGCAGGGGCCTGGCTCTTTTAGGGGCGCGGGGAACTGCGCGACCAGCCCCCACCCAGCCGCACCCGCAAACGCACCGAACCCCCGCGCCATCAGGCGCCGTCCGCTTCCCCCTCGGCCCGGGCAGTTGTTCACTTGTCGTTTCCGTGTGCGCTGCGGCGTACCAGTAGTTGTGGCTGTGCACATTGGCCGGATCCGTCGCTGGAGGCGCATTCATGTCACACCGTCCGCCGAGTTCCCTGCCCGGTCGCCGCAGCGTGCTGCGCGGCTCGCTCGCCGCCTCGGCGGCCCTGGCGCTGCCCGGTTCCGTCGCGCTCGGCTCGGTGCCGGCGCTGGCCCTGTCGGGGCGGCCGAAGGCCGGCTGGGGTGTGCAGACCGGGGATGTGACCGCACACTCCGGGCTGGTGTGGGTGCGGTCGGACCGTCCGGCGCGGATGATCGTCGAGACGTCCGCCACCGAGTCGTTCCGCAACCCGCGCAGATGGCACGGCCCGCTGCTCGGCGCCGGCACGGACTTCACCGGTACGACGCGGCTGCGGGGCCTGCCCTCGGGCGAGCAGATCCACTACCGGGTGCTGCTCGCCGACCCGGACGACCCGCGCCGCACCGGCGAGCCGGTCACCGGCACGTTCCGTACGACGTCGCTGAAACGCCGGTCCGGGGCGCGGTTCGTGTGGTCGGGCGACCTGGCCGGGCAGGGCTGGGGCATCAACCCGGACCGGGGCGGCTACCGCATCTTCGACGCGATGGGCGCACTGGACCCGGACTTCTTCCTGTTCAGCGGTGACACGATCTACGCCGACGGCCCGATCGCGGCGACGGCCGCGCTCCCCGACGGCAGCACCTGGCGCAACGTCACCACCGAGGAGAAGTCCAAGGTCGCGGAGACACTCGCCGAGTTCCGGGGCAACTTCCGCTACAACCTGCTGGACGAGAACCTGAAGCGGTTCAACGCCCAGGTGCCGGCGATCGTGCAGTGGGACGACCACGAGGTCACCAACAACTGGTACCCGGGCGAGATCCTCACGGACACCCGGTACACCGAGAAGAGCGTGGACGTGCTGGCGGCGCGGGCGCGGCGGGCCTTCAGTGAGTACTTCCCGATCTCCACGCTGCGGCCCGGCGCCCGGGAGGGCCGGGTGCACCGCGTGCTGCGCCACGGCCCCCTGCTGGACGTGTTCGTTCTGGACATGCGGACGTACCGCAACGCCAACTCGCCCGACACGCAGACCACCGACCGGGTCGGCATTCTCGGCGCCGAGCAGCTGCAGTGGCTCAAGCGGGAACTGTCCCGGTCGCGCGCGGTGTGGAAGGTGATCGCCTCCGACATGCCGCTCGGCCTGGTCGTGCCGGACACCGGTGACGGCAAGCCGAACATCGAGGCCGTCGCGCAGGGCGACCCGGGCGCGCCGCTCGGGCGGGAGCTGCAGATCGCCGAACTGCTGCGGTTCATCAAGCACCGGAAGATCACCGGCACGGTGTGGCTGACCGCCGATGTGCACTACACCTCGGCGCAGCACTACCAGCCGTCGCGGGCCGCCTTCACCGACTTCGAGCCGTTCTGGGAGTTCGTCTCCGGCCCGCTCAACGCCGGTGCCTTCCCGGCGAACGCGCTGGACAACACCTTCGGCCCCGAGCGGGTGTTCGTGAAGGCGCCGACCACCGCGAACGTGTCGCCGGCGGGCGGGTACCAGTTCTTCGGCGAGGTCGACATCGACGGCCACAGCGGGGAGTTGACGGTACGGCTGCGGGAGCAGGACGGGACCGTGCTCTACACGAAGGTGCTGCAGCCGGGTCTCGTCGGGCAGTAACCCGTGTGACTTGAGCCCCTGACCTTCGCGTTTTCGCAGGTCAGGGGCGATTGTCAGTGGTCGCTCCTACGGTTTTCCCATGACGCGATCTCTACAGGCCGTGGCCTACACCCGACCCTCCGTGCTGGAGTCCGTGGCGGGCGGACACCGGCTGGGGCTCGAAACCTCGCGGGGTGCGACCCCGACGGGGGTCGAGGACCATCCGCGGTTCTTCGCGGGCTTCCTGGCCTCCCCTCAGGTGGCCGCGGCGGGTCTGCTGGCGGTGGCCGACGTGGCGGCGGCGCGGTACTACCAGCAGCAGCTGCGGGCCTGGCTGGACCCGGTGGTGACGGGCAACGGGGACCGGCTGCGGTTCGAGTCGTTCTCGGGCTGCGGCGGGGTCTACGCCCGGCTGGACGTGCTGGAGCCGGGCCTCGACGGCGGCGAGGTCGGGCACGGCACGACCAATGTGGACGTCAACAACCCGCTGCGGGAGGCGCTGTCCCGGATCGGCGGGGACGATCCGCTGCATCTGCGGGTCGGCCCCGAGGAGTTGGCGGTGACCACCCTGGACGGTCCGGTGGTGGAGAAGAAGGTGCCGCTGCCGGACCGCTGGCTGCGCGGTTTCGCCGAGGCCCAGGTGATCGCGGCCGGGTTCGACCTGCGGGCCGAGCTGCCCGCCGCCGAGGCCGTGCGGTTCCTGCGGTCGCTGCCGCGCGGGGGCGCTCGCGGGGCCTCGCGAGGCGCCCAGTGGGTCGTGCCCGCCGGACGCGCCCTGCGGCCGACCACCCGGCCCGTCCCCGGCGCGGTGTGTCTGCCGGGCCCGGAGCGGCTGGTGGCCCTGCAGCGGGTCCTGCGCCATGCGACGGCCCTGCGCGTCTACGGTCCGCCGGCCACCGGTGAAGCCGCCCTGGCCAGCGCCTGGGAGGTCGTGCTCCCCGGTATGCGGCTCACCCTCACACTGTCCCCGAAGGCCGCGCGGGGCTTCTCCGGCGAGGGCGGTGTGCTGGAGGCACTGGCCACCGACGAGGCCGCCGAGGACGCGGAGCTGATCGGGGTCCTGCTCGCCTGGGAGCCGCGCATCGACATCGGAGATCTCGCCGCTTCCTCCGGCCTGTCGCCCGAGCGGGTGCGGGCGGCGCTGACCCGGCTGGGCACCTCGGGACGCGTCGGCTACGACACGGCGGAGGCCGCGTACTTCCACCGCGAACTCCCCTACGACGCCGACCGCGTCGAGCGCCACAATCCACGCCTGCGCTCGGCCCGCGCCCTGGTGGCCGCCGGAGGGGTCTCCCTCGACGGCGACCTCGGCACCGTCACCGCCGAGGACGGCCATGTCCACCGGGTACGGGACAGCGCGGGCACCCTGAGCTGCTCCTGCCTCTGGTGGGCGAAGTACCGGGGCGGCCGCGGCCCCTGCAAACACGCGCTGGCGGTGCGCATGGTCCGCCGGGGCGCGACGGCGGTGCCGGAGGGGACCCACGTGGAGGCCGGACCGGCCGACGGGGCGGCCGGCGGGGCGATCGACGGGGCGAGGATTGACGAGGCACGGATCGACGGGGGTGCGCGATGAGTTCGGAGTCGTTGGTCAGGGCGGTGCGGGCAGGGGATCTGAGTGACCTGGTCGCTCTGGTGGACGGGATGACGGACGCGGAACGGCGTGCGTGCATGCCGGAGTTGAAGCGGTTGCGCAAGGAGCTGCGGGCCGAGCCGTGGGGGTCCCGCGCCCAGCGCGCCTATCCCGCGCTGCACGCGGCCGGTGCCGCCTGCCAGACGGGGGCCGCCGCCGTGGCGACCTGGCTCACCGGGTCCGAGCTGCGCTGGCGGCAGGCACCGCCACGGGTGCTGATCGATGTGCTCGGCGACCGCGATCCCGCCTGGCTCGCCGAGGTCGTGCGCCGGCTGGCGGAGCGCCCGCTCTCCGCCGATGTCCCGTACGAGCTGATGGCCGGCCTCGTGCGGCTCGCGGGCTGCCCGGTGCCCACGTCCGAGGCCTATGTCCACGGGTGGATGGACCACATCGGACGGACGCGCCGGCATACGGGCACGGTCATCGGGAGCCTGCGTAAGGACCCGCATCTGGCGGAGCTGGTCGCCGCGCTGTTCGAGACCGAGGAGATCGGCGCCCGCAGTGACTGGCGGTACGGCGAAGGGCTGAACGACTGGACGTACGCCCTCACCCAGCTGACCCGCGAGGGCCTGCTCGACCGCAAGGTCATGGTCGACGGGTGCCTGGCCCGGCTGCTGCGCGGCGGCGGCTCCACGGCGGACAGCAAGGTCTTCCTGGGCCTGCTGACCGCGCTCGACCTCACCCGCGACGAGCACCGCGCGCGGATCCCGGACTGGACGGCGCTGAGCTCCGACGCGCCCTCCACGGTGGCCGCGCACGCGCACTCGGTCCTCGCGGGCTTCGCGCTGGACGGCGAGTTGGGGCCGCGCCGGCTCGCGGAGTTGTCCGGCGCGGTGCTCTTCCGCACCGAGAAGAAGCTCGTCCGAGCCCAGCTCGTGCTGCTGGGCAAGGTGCTCAAGCGGGAACCGTCCACGGCGGCCGAGCTGTTGCCGGTCATCGCCCAGGCGTTCGGGCACCCGGACACGGATGTGCAGGAGAGGGCGCTGAAGCTGGTGGAGCGTCACCTCGGCGACCTGGGCGACCTCGGCCCCGGAAGCGGCGGCGAGACGGTCGATGTACGGGCCGAGATCGCCGACGCCGCAGCCCAGTTGATCCCCGGTCTGCGTGCGCGGGCCCATCGGCTCCTCGGTGCTCCGGACGCGGAGGAGCCCGCCCCCGAGGTGTACGAGGAGCTCCTCCCGCCCGTGCCCACGCCGACCCGGCTCGCCCCCGCGCCGGAGACGGTGACCGAACTGGCCGAGGAGATCGGTGCCCTGCTGGCCACGGAGGGCGAGGTCGGCGCGTTCGAGCGGGCGCTGGACGGACTCGTACGGCACGCGCACCGGGACCGGGACGCGTTGGTGGAAGCGCTGGGCCCGGCGTGGGCCGGACGCTGGTGGACGGACATGGACGCGGGGTTCGTCGACAAGTACTTCCGTGAGTCGCCCCACGGTCTGGAGATCGTCCTCGCGACGCTGTTCGAGCGGGTGCGCACCGACACCCTGCGTCCGATTCGCAACAGGGCCGATGAGTCGGCGGGTTGCGTGCACAGCGGCCTGACCTGGGCGTTCGACGCCCGGTTGCGGGAGATCGCGTATCGGATCCGGACCGAGCCGCTGCCGTTCCTGCTGGCGACGCCCACCTGGAGCACGTGTTCGCTGGAGGCCGCGGACCTGGTGGCGCGTCTGGATGTCTACCGGCGGTCGGGCGCCCGACCGGGCGAGGCGGACTTCGCGCAGGCCCTGCTGCGTGTGCGGCGCGACGACACGGCGGCGCTCGCGTCCGCCGCGGCGGCGGCCCGGCGGCTGGGCACGGGCGAGGGCGACCGGCTGGCCGAGTGGCTGCTGACGGACGTACCGTCGCAGCCCGCCGAGCGGAGCCGTACGGCCGGGCCGAGAATGCTCGTGGAGTTCGGTGAACTGCCCGAGATGCGGGGCCCGTCGTTCCCGTCTGAGTTCCGTCGGCTGGGCCGGGAGACGTCCGTGTACACGGACCGGTACTACTGCCCGCACTGGGACGACGACGAGTGGAAGCACTGGCTGGCGATGGTGCCGGGGAGACCGGAGCTGGTGGCGGGACGTGTCCTGCGCGATCTCTCCACGGCCACCCTCGAGGACACCCGGGCCGGGTACGCGTTCCTGCCGACCCTCGCCGAGGCGGAGGGCGAGGCGGGCTTGGCCGTCCATCTCTGTGTGGCCTACGGGCTGGGCGCGCAGCGTGCGGAGGACCGCCTCGCCGCCGTGGACGCCCTGCTGGTGCTGGCGGCGCGCGGACAGTTGGACGCGGAGCAGTTGGGCACCGACCTGGGGAAGCTGGCCGTACTGAGGAGTGTGAAACCGTCGCGGCTCGCCGAGGCGATACGGACGGCCGCCGCGACCGGGGCGTACGGCACCGCCTGGTCGGTGGTGCGGGAGGCGCTGCCGCCGCTGCTCGCCGAACTCGCCGGCGGGGACGGGAAGAAGTCTCCTCCGCACGGTCTCGGGGATCTCATGGCCGTCGCCGCCGAATGCGCGGAGCGGACCGGGGCACACGGGGAGTTGCCGTATCTCGCGGAGGCGGCGGAGCGCCGGGGCTCGTCCCGGCTGGTGACTCAGGCCCGGCGGCTGCGGGCGGCGCTGGAGGAGGCAGCCGTCTGACCGAGGCCGTGTGACCGATGCCGTGCGACCGATACGGTCATGGTTGGCGTCGGTTCCGACAGCACGAGTCATACAAAAAGCAACAAAAGGTGCGGAACGATGCTTTTACCGGTCAGTCACAATGCGTTCGTGATCACGCAACACCGTTCGTTCACAGTGGCTGCATGACTCAAGACATGTCTGATGTGACGCGGTCGCGCGACGGCCGCCCGGTGCACCACCGTCTGCTGTCGGCCACGGCGGGGTTCCGTAGCTGGTGGGAACGGCGCCACGGTCACGCGCCGCCGACGAGCGATACCGACGCCCGGCCGCCGCTCGCCGCAGGGCAGCAGGCCGGGCTGTCCGAGGCGGTCGCACCGGTGGTCACCGGTGCGACCCTGATGTGGCGGATGCGGACGACGGTGAAGGACGCGCCGGGTTCGCTGGCAGCGCTGTGCACGGCGCTGGCGGAGCACCGGGTCGACATCCTGAGCCTGCAGACGCATCCGCTGGCCGAGGGCACGGTGGACGAGTTCCTGCTCCGGGCCCCCGAGGAGCTGCCGGCCTCCGAGATCGACCGGGCCGTGTCGGAGGCGGGCGGCACGGGGACCTGGATCGAGCGCGGTGACGCCCACGACCTGGTGGACGCGCCGACCCGGATCCTCGGCCTGGCCACCCGTACGGCACTGGACGCGGCGGAACTCCCGCTCGCGCTGCGGCAGTTGCTGGGCCGCTGCACCATCCGCTCGCTGCCCGCCATCGCTCCCGGCTCGGGCCGGGCCCAGGAGAGCGCCCCGGTCGAAGGGGCCCTGGAGGACACGGTGATGCGGCTGCGGGCGCCGGAGGGTGGGGTGATCACGGTGGAGCGGCCGTATCTGCCGTTCACACCGACGGAGTTCGCGCGGGCGCGGGCGCTGGTGGAGCTGGACGCGCGGCTGGGCCCGCGGATCCCGCGCAGCCAGGATGTGCTGACGCTGCCGGAGGGCAACGACATCACGGTGCGGCGGGCCGACGGCGGGGACCTGCGGGCGGCGAAGGCGATGCACGACCGGTGCTCCGCGCGCACGCTGAGCATGCGGTACCACGGGCCGGTGGGTGACGCCGACCGGTATCTCAAGCATCTGCTGAGCCCCAGTTTCGGGCGGACGCTCGCCGCGCAGACGGCCTCGGGGCGCCTCGTGGGTCTCGGTCATCTGCTGTGGGACGGCGATGAGACGGAGATCGCGCTGCTCGTCGAGGACGAGTGGCAGCGGCGTGGGATCGGCGGGGAGCTGCTCCGCAGGCTGGTGGACATGGCGGCCGGGACGGGCTGCGAGAACGTGTATGTGGTGACGCAGTCGTCGAACACGGGGATGGTCGCGGCGATGCGGGGGCTCGAGCTGCCGCTCGACTATCAGATCGAGGAGGGGACGTTGGTGATCACGGCGAGGTTGGATGAGGTGGCGGTCGCTTCGCGTGCGGCGCGGATGCGGTCGGCTGGATTGACCGAGTGACGCGGAGGCGCGGGGGGGCTGCGGGGCGCGTTGTCGGGTGCGGGTGAGTGGGGGCTGGTCGCGCAGTTCCCCGCGCCCCTGAAGGGGCGCGGCCCCGCCCGGCAGCACCCACCGATCAGCCCTCGTACTCAGGCGCCTCTCGTCGCCGACACGACCGCCTCACCAAGGCCCCGCTCCCCCGTCGCCCCCTCGTCCCCCGTCCCCAACGCCCCGTCCAGATCCGCCCACAGATCGTCCACGTCCTCCAGCCCCACCGAGAGCCGTAGCAGCCGGTCGCTCACCCCGGCGCCCCTTCGGTCCGTCTCGTCCACGATGCGGTGGCTGATCGAGGCCGGGTGCTGGATGAGGGTGTCGACGCTGCCGAGGCTGACCGCCGGGGTGATCAGGCGGACGGCGGCGATGACCTGGTGGGGGTCGCCGTGGACCTCGAAGGCGATCATGGCGCCGCCGATGCGCGGGTAGTGGACGCGGGCGACGCGCGGGTCGGCGGCGAGGCGGCGGACGAGGTCGGCGGCGGTCTCCGAGGCCGCGCGGACGCGCACCGGGAGGGTGGACAGGCCACGCAGCAGGAGGTATCCGGCGAGCGGGTGGAGGACGCCGCCGGTGGCGAAGCGGACCTGGCGCAGCCGCCCGGCGAACTCCTCGTCGCAGGCCACGACCCCGGCCATGACGTCCCCGTGGCCGCCGAGGTACTTGGTGGCGCTGTGCAGGACGAGCCGGGCGCCCTGTTCGACGGGGCGTTGCAGGACGGGCGTGGCGAAGGTGTTGTCCGCGAGGAGCGGGACCGAGCCGCAGGCGTGGGCGAGGGCGCGGAGGTCGATTTCGGCGAGGGTCGGGTTGGCCGGGGACTCGACCAGGACCAGGCCCGTGTCGGGGCGCAGCGCGTCCGCGACGCCGGCCGGGTCGACCCAGGTGACCTCGGTGCCGAGCAGCCCGGCGGTGAGGAGATGGTCGCTGCAGCCGTACAGGGGTCGTACGGCGACGACATGGCGCAGGCCCATCGAGGCGCGGACCAGGAGCACCGCGCTCAGTGCGGCCATGCCGCTGGCGAAGGCGACCGCGCTCTCGGTGCCTTCGAGGCGGGCGAGGGCGGTCTCGAAGCGGGCGACGGTCGGGTTGCCGAGCCGTCCGTAGATCGGCGGGCCCTCCGGCTCGGCGCCGTCGCCGGCGAAGGAGTCGATGCGGGCGGCCTCGCCCCGGCTGTCGTACGAGGGGTAGGTCGTCGACAGGTCGATCGGCGGGGCGTGCAGGCCCTGGCGCGCGAGGTCGTCGCGGCCGGCGTGCACGGCCTCGGTGGCCAGCGCTCTCGGCGTGGTGCGTGCGTGGTCGTACGCGTGCGTGCTCGCTGAGTTCATGGCGTCAGAGTGAACATCGACCGGGCGGGGGCGGTCGCACCCCGTGTTACGTTCGAACAATGGCCGAATCCGTCGTACTCGATCCGGTGGACCTCCATCTGCTGCGGCTGTTGCAGAACGACGCCCGGGCGACGTACCGGGATCTCGCCGCGCAGGTCGGGGTCGCGCCGTCGACCTGTCTGGACCGGGTGACACGGCTGCGCCGCGCGGGCGTGATCCTCGGCCATCAGCTGAGGCTGGATCCGGCCAAGCTGGGGCGCGGGTTGGAGGCGTTGCTTTCGGTGCAGGTCAGGCCGCATCGGCGAGAGTTGGTGGGGCCGTTCGTGGAGCGGATCCGGGCGCTGCCGGAGTCACGGACCGTCTACCACCTCACCGGCCCGGACGACTATCTCGTGCATGTCGCGGTCGCGGACATGGCGGATCTGCAGCGGCTGGTGCTCGACGGGTTCACGTCCCGGCGGGAGGTGGCGCGGGTGGAGACGCGGTTGATCTTCCAGCAGTGGGACTGCGGGCCTCTGCTCCCACCGGACACCGACCGACCCACGCTCTGAAACCCCCTGGGTACGGATCACGCCGTGAGCGGAATCCGGCCGACGTAAGGCTCAAGCGCCCGTTAAGCAGCTGACGTCGCCCCCGTCGCCGTACCAAGATTGTCGGCATGTCTGACACCAAGAGTCCCCTGCCCCGTGAGGTCGCCGACGCCTATGTCGACGACCTCATCGCCCTCGACCCCGTGACCGGCACCTATCTGGGTGTGAAGGAGAGCTCCAGCAGGCTGCCGGACACCTCGCCGGCGGGCCAGGAGGCCCGGGCGGAGCTGATCCGGGCGACGCTCGCGCGGCTCGACGAGGCGGAGCGGCAGCCGGGCGCGGACAGTGACGCCGAGCGCCGGTGCGCGCGCCTGCTGCGCGAGCGGCTGTCGGCGGAGCTGGCCGTGCACGAGGCCGACGAGGGTCTGCGCGCGGTCGGCAACATGGTCACGCCGCCGCACGACGTGCGCGAGGTCTTCACCATCACCCCGGCCGAGACCGAGGAGGACTGGGCGGCGATCGCGGAGCGGCTGCGCGCGGTGCCGACGGCGTACGCCGGTTACCGCGAGTCGCTCGCGCTGGGCCTGGAGCGCAAGCTGTACGCGGGCCCCCGCCCGACCGCGACCTTCGTCGGCCAGCTCACCGAGTGGGCGGACACGGACGGTTCGGGGCGCGGCTGGTTCGAGGACTTCGCGGCGGCGGGCCCCGAGTCGCTGCGCGCCGAGCTGGACGAGGCCGCCCGCGCGGCGACCCGGGCCGTGGTGGAGCTGCGCGACTGGATGCGCGATGTGTACGCCCCGGCGGTCGAGGACGCGCCGAACACGGTCGGCCGGGAGCGCTACGGCAAGCTGGTCCGCTACTTCACGGGCTCGGACCTGGATCTCGACGAGGCGTACGCGTACGGCTGGGCCGAGTTCCACCGGCTGCTCGGCGAGATGCGGAAGGAGGCCGCGAAGATCCTGCCCGGCGCCGAGACGCCGTGGGTGGCGCTGGCGCATCTGGACGAGCACGGCCGGCACATCGAGGGTGTCGACGAGGTCCGTGAGTGGCTGCAGTCCCTGATGGACGAGGCGATCGAGGCGCTGGACGGCACGCACTTCGACCTGGCCGAGCCGGTCCGCAAGGTCGAGTCGTGCATCGCCCCGCCCGGCGGCGCGGCGGCTCCGTACTACTCGGCCCCGACCGAGGACTTCTCCCGCCCGGGCCGCACCTGGCTGCCGACGATGGGTGCGACCCGCTTCCCCGTGTACGACCTGGTCTCGACCTGGTACCACGAGGGCGTCCCCGGCCACCACCTCCAGCTGGCGCAGTGGGTGTACGTCAAGGACGACCTGTCCCGCTACCAGGCCACGATCGGCGGGGTGAGCGCCAACGCCGAGGGCTGGGCGCTGTACGCGGAGCGGCTCATGGACGAGCTGGGCTTCCTCAAGGACGCGGAGGAGCGGCTCGGCTATCTGGACGCGCAGATGATGCGGGCGGCCCGGGTCATCGTCGACATCGGTATGCATCTGGAGCTGGAGATCCCGGCGGACTCGCCCTTCCACCCGGGTGAGCGCTGGACCGTCGAGCTGGCGCAGGAGTTCTTCGGTGCCCACAGCAGCCGCCCGGCGGACTTCGTGGAGAGCGAGCTGACGCGCTATCTGACGATGCCGGGGCAGGCCATCGGCTACAAGCTGGGCGAGCGCGCCTGGCTGTTGGGCCGGGAGAACGCCAAGCGGCGCCACGGCGACGCGTTCGACGCCAAGGCCTGGCACATGGCCGCGCTGTCCCAGGGGTCCCTGGGCCTGGACGACCTGGTGGACGAGCTGTCCCAGCTGTGATCCGGGCAGGCCGGGCCCCTCGCCACAGGTGCGGTTCGCCATAGGTGCGGTCGGGCCCGGCCTCCGCGCCGCTTCAGTCGGTCAGGGGTCTCACCTGGACGAGGCCGAGCCAGGTCTCCGGTCCCGTCGGGACCCGGGCGGCGCGCACGCCGTAGTGGCCGGGGTCCAGGTCCACCCGTACATGGTCCGTCTCCCGGAAGGCGTCCCCGGGCCGGGCGGCGTCGAACAGGACGACCGGACCCGGCACCCGCCACCGCACCTCGGGCTCCCAGGCGGCCTGGCCGAGCGCCGTCGGGACGTCGGCGAGGGGTTCGGCCTCGGAGTCGGCCGCGTACCGGCGTACGAAGGTGCCGTGCTCGGGCAGATAGGCGGTGGAGGCGGGTTCGTGGCCGAGGACCAGGGCCCGGGTGTCGCCGACCGGCAGGAGGCCCACGTATCCGTCGACGTCACAGGCGCGGTCGTAGTCGGACGACGTCTCGTCGCCGTCGGCGCCCGCCCAGAACGGCAGCACCGCTTCCGGCAGCGCTATGAGCGGTCCGCCGCTCGACTCCACCCACCGCACCACATCGGGAACCACCACAGCATCCGCGTATCCAGCCATGCCCAGAAGCTACACGGCGCCCGCCGCGACCCAACTCGGCACCCCTGCCCGCTTCTTGACAAGTTGTCAGCAACGGCCCTGACAGGCTGTCAGCAGCCGCAGTTCTCGGCGCCCACCGGGGTGGTCAGCGGGTCGGCGGCACCCTTTGCCCCGCCCTCCCAGGTCTCGTAGGCGAGGCCCTCGCGCGCCCAGTACTCGAAGCCGCCGAGCATCTCCTTGACCTGGAAGCCGAGTTCGGCGAGGGCGAGGGCGGCGCGGGTCGCGCCGTTGCAGGCGGGGCTCCAGCAGTAGGTGACGACGGGCACGGACTTGTCGAGCAGCTTCTCGGCCTGCTCGGGAATCAGCGCGGTGGGCAGGTGGATCGCGCCCGGGACGTGGCCCTGGTCCCAGGAGTCGGTGGAGCGGGAGTCGAGGACGACGAAGCCGGGGTCGCCGCCGGCGGCGAGGGCGGAGGCCACGTCGGACACGTCCGTGTGGAAGACCAGACTGGCCCGGAAGTACGCGGCCGCCTCGGCCGGGGCGGCGGGTGCGACACGCAGCACGGAGTTGACGGCGGACGGGGTGGTGACGGTCATGAGCTGGCCTTTCCCTCGCGGAAGTCCTTGTTTCCCTGACCAGAAATCTACGGTCGGTGATCCCCTTCCTGAAGGGGCGTTCCACGGCCCGGGCCTTGATCGGCCGGGGATTCCCCTGCTATCCATCGGACATGACCGCGAATCCCCCGTACCTTCCCGATGCCACCGACTGGCGCATCCTGGAGGTCCTCCAGCGCGAGGGCCGGGCCAGCTTCGCCGAGCTGGCCCGTGCCGTGTCGATGTCGGCGAGCGCGGTGACCGAGCGGGTGCGGCGGCTGGAGGAGGCTGGTGTGATCCAGGGGTACGCCGCCGTCGTGGACCCGGAGCGGCTGGGGCTGCCCATCCTGGCGTTCGTCCGCCTGCGCTACCCCAACGGGAACTACAAGCCGTTCCACGACCTGGTGGCCGTCACGCCCGAGATCCTGGAGGCGCATCACGTCACGGGCGACGACTGCTTCGTGATCAAGGTCGCCGCCCGTTCGATGCGCCACCTGGAAGAGGTCTCGGGCAAGATCGGCACGCTGGGGTCGGTCACGACGAGCGTCGTCTACTCCTCCCCGCTCCCCCGGCGCCCCCTGGGTCACTGACAGCCGCGGGCCGCCGACAGGCACCGACAGCCGCTGCCGCTCACAGGCCTCGCTGCCGCACGACCGACCCCGTCCGCTCCTTCACGACCTCCAACTGCGCGTGGACGCGCCGCCGCAGGTCGGCGACATGGCTGACGATGCCGACACTGCGGTCGCGTTCGCGCAGCGCGTCCAGGACGTCCAGGACCTCGTCGAGGGTCTGCTCGTCGAGGCTGCCGAAGCCCTCGTCGATGAAGAGGGTGTCGAGCCGTACGCCGCCCGCCTCGTCGGTGACGACGTCGGCGAGGCCCAGGGCGAGGGCGAGGGAGGCGAAGAACGTCTCGCCGCCGGAGAGCGTGGCCGTGTCCCGCTCGCGACCGGTCCAGGCGTCGACGACGTGCAGTCCGAGCCCGCTGCGACCTCGCCCGGCGCGGTCGTCGGAGTGGACGAGGGTGTAGCGGCCGGAGGACATGCGCTGCAGCCGTGCGGTCGCGGCGGCGGCCACCTGTTCCAGGCGGGCGGCGAGGACGTACGCCTCCAGGCGCATCTTCCGCTCGTTGTCGGCGGAGGTGCCGGCCGCGAGCCCCGCCATCCGGGCGACACGGTCGTACTCCTCCCGCAGCGGCGCCAGCCGCCGTACGGAGGAGGTTGCGCGCGCGGACAGCCGGTCCAGTTCGGCGCGGCGCCGCTGGGCGGCGTCCCACGCGGAGACGGTGTCCTGGAGCCGTCGCGCGGCGGCCGTGGCGTCCCGCTCGGCGGTCGCGAGGTCGGCGGGCGCCCGCTCGGCGGCGGCCGCCGTCTCCGCCTCGGCGAGCACGGCCCGTACGGCGGCCTCCTCCGACTGCCGGGCGTCGAGGCGGTGTTGGAGGTCCCGGTGGGCGGCGTCGTCGAGCACGGCGGCGGCAGCGGCCTCGGGGGTGTCGAACCCGGCGCGGAAGGCCGCGTCGGCGAGGCGCGCGTCGGCGTCCTTGAGCCGCTGCGCGGTGTCGTGGGCCGTCCGTACGGCCTCGGCGGCGGCGGTGAGGAGCCCGCCCAGCCGCTCCAGCTGCGCGGCCCGCGCGGCGACGCTCTCGGCGTCACCCCGTGCCTGTGTCAACTCCCCTTCCAGAGCTAGCCGTTCCTGCTCCAGCGTGTCCCGCCGGGTGTTGCGGGACGCGGCCCGTACCGCCGCCTCCTGCTGGGCGGCGATCCGCCGGTCCCGCTCCCGCTCGGCGTGCAGCAGGGCCTCCCGGGCAGGATGCAGCGCGGAGGCATCCGCCCGCGCCCGCGCGTACCGCTCCTCCAACTCCTCGACCATCGAGGCGAGTTGATCGGTCGGCGTGTCACCGGCCTCGGCGCTCGCGGCGGCGTACGCCTGCCGTACGACTCCCAGGCGCCGTTCGGCCTCGGCGCGCTCCTCGTCGGCCCGCTGGTACGCGGCGAGTGCCCGCTCCTCCATCTCGCGGTCCACGTGTCCGGCGACCTTCCGGGCCGGTTCGGGATGTTCCGTACCGCCGCAGACGGCGCACGGCCGCCCCTCGACGAGTTCGGCGGCGAGTTCCGCGGCGATGCCCGAGAGCCGCTGTTCCTTGAGGTCCAGCCAGTGGGCGCGCGCCTCGACCGCGCGCTCGGCCAGCCGGAGCACCCGTGCCTGGGCGTCGTCGGTGTCCCGTCCGAGCTGGTCGCGCTGCCGGGCGGCCCCGAGCCGCTGCTCGGCCGGTTCCCGCTGCACGGCGAGCTGTTCGGCGCGGGTGGCGGCCTCCTGGGCGGACTCGATCCGGGTCCGCAGGTCCGACCGGGTCGTCTCCCATGCGGCCAGCCAGCCCTCGGCGTCCTGGAGGACGTCCTCGTCGGCCCGCTCCTCGCCGTCCAGCTCCGCCCGCTCGGTGAGGAGGACGGCGAGGCGCCGCTCGGCGCGGCGGGCCGACTCCAGTCCGCCCAGCTCCTCCGAGGCCTTGCGGGCGGCGGCGGCGAGCCCGGCGGCTCCGGCGTCGGTGTGCGTCTGCGGCAGTCCGGCACGCGCGCGTGCCTCGGCCGCGCTCGCGGCCCGGTGCTCGGTCTCGGCCTCGTCCCGCAGCTCCAGCGCCGGAACCACGGCCTCCGCCTTGCGGGCCCGCTCCATCCGCGCCCGGTCCGCCCGATGCTCCTCGGCCCGCTCCTCCAGCCGCGTCGCCCGCTCCCGCGCCTCCGCGAACCGCCTTTGCAGCCCCGCCACTTCGCGTACGTCGTCGAGGGTGCGGTCGGCGGCGGCCCGTGCCGACTCGGCCGCCGCGCGGGCGCAATGGGCGATGGTCAGCCGTTCGCGGGCGGTGCTGCGGGCGACGGCGGCCCAGCCCAGCACGGCGTCGGCGAGCCCCGGGTCGCCCGGCGCCAGCTCGGGCAGCTCCTGCCCCTCCCCCGCCGCCTGCTGCATCCGGTGGGCGTCGGCGAGCAGTTCCGCGTCGCCCTCGCGCACCCGCGCCTCGGTCGCCCGGCGCCGGTCGGCGAGCCGCTTCTCGACGGCGGCGAAGTGGTGGGTGTCGAAGAGGCGGCCGAGCAACTTGCCCCGCGCCTCGGCGTCGGCGCGCAGGAACCGCGCGAAGTCGCCCTGCGGCAACAGCACGACCTGGCAGAACTGCTCCCGGCTCATTCCCAGGAGCTGGGTGATCTCCTCGCCGATCTCCTGGTGGGAGCGGCTGAGGTCCTTCCAGGAGGAGGCGACCGCGTCGTACTCGCGCAACCAGCTCTGCGCCTTCTCGACCGTGGTGCCCGCGCCGCGCTTCTTGGGCCGTTCCCAGGGCGGTTGCCGGGTGATCTCCAACCGGCGTCCGGCGACGGTGAGTTCGAGGCGGACCTCGGTACGGGTCGTGGGCGCCGCGTGGTCGCTGCGCAGGGTCATGCCCTGGCCGCTCTGCCGGGCGCCCGGCACCGACCCGTACAGCGCGTAGCAGACGGCGTCCAGGACGGAGGTCTTGCCCGCGCCGGTCGGACCGTGCAGCAGGAAGAGCCCGGCGGCCGAGAGAGCGTCGAAGTCGACGGACTGGGCGCCACCGAAGGGGCCGAAGGCCGTGATGTCGAGGCGGTGCAGCCTCATCGGGCGACCTCCCTGATCGTCTCGTCGGCCCGTACGGCGTCGAACGCGTCCCTGAGGACGGCCTGTTCGTGGGCGTCGGGGCCGGTGCCGCGGACGTGGGCCACGAAGTCCTCGGCGATCTGCTGGTCGTCGCGGCCGGCGAGGCGCCGGGCGTAGGAGACGACCGGGTCGCCGGGGGCGCGTTCGGGGTCGAAGCCGAGGCTGAGCGTGTGCGGGAAGCGTTCGCACAGCCGGGCCATGGGCTCGGCGGGCCGGACCGGATCGGTGAGGGTGGCCTCGACCCACGCCTCCTCGTGCCGGGCGAGCCCCGGGTCGGCGAGCAGTTCGTCCAGCCGCCCCCGGATCCGGGCGAGCGGGCGCGGCACGGGGCAGTCGATCCGCTCGGCGTCGACCGAACCGTCGGCGCCGAGGTCCACCAGCCACATGCTCTTTCGGTGGTCGGCCTCGGAGAAGGAGTACGGCAGCGGGGAGCCGGAGTAGCGGACGCGGTCGGTGAGGGTCTGGCTGCCGTGGAGGTGGCCCAGCGCCACGTAGTCGACGCCGTCGAAGACACCGGCGGGCACGGAGGAGACCCCGCCGACGGAGATGTCCCGCTCGCTGTCGCTGGGCGCGCCGCCGGTGACGAAGGCATGGGCCAGGACGACGGAACGGGTGCCTGCCGGGCGGGTGGCCAGGTCGGCGCGGACCCGGTCCATGGCGGCGGCGAGCACGGCTTCGTGGCTCGCCCTGTCCACCCCGAACTCGTCCTTCACCAGGGCGGGTTCGAGATACGGCAGCCCGTAGAAGGCGACGTCGCCGTGGGTGTCCGGCAGGATCACCGGGGTGCCGGCCGCCGAGGCCGCCGTCCGCAGGTGGATGCCCGCCCGGCCGATGAGTCCCGCGCCGACGCCGAGCCGTCGCGCCGAGTCGTGGTTCCCGGAGATCATCACCGTGGGCACGTCCAGGTCGGCCAGGCGGTGCAGGGCATCGTCGAAGAGCTCGACCGCGGCCAGCGCGGGCACCGCCCGGTCGTACACGTCCCCCGCCACGACGACCGCGTCCACGTCGCGCTCCCGCACCGTGTCGACCAGGTGCCCGATGAACTCGGCCTGCGCGCCGAGCATGTTCACCCGGTGGAACGCCCGACCGAGATGCCAGTCGGACGTGTGCAGCAATCTCATGAAACGGCCCCGCCCCGCACATTTCCCCCTACATGGGCCTCACTGGGCCTCTACAACCGGAATGAACCAGGACGAACCAGCACGGGCTCGCCGTCAGCACCCACCACGCTAACGCCTGGGAGCACCTGCCCCCTCACGAACCTCGACACCCGCACCGGCCCGTCACCGCTGCCGTCCCATGTCGTTGGTGCTCGCGTGAGGTTGTCCGGAACGTCGTGGCATGGAGGGGGATGCGGTGGTGCTGGCCGGTGAGCCGGTGTTGCGGATCCGGGATGTACGCAAGAGCTATCGCCGGCGCCCGGTTCTACGAGGGGTGTCCCTGGATCTTCACGCGGGTCAATTGCTGGGCATCGTCGGCGAGAACGGTGCCGGCAAGAGCACTCTGCTGCGCATTCTGGTCGGGGATCTGGCGGCGGACAGCGGCGTGGTGGAGCGGGTGGGAGTGCTGGGGAGCTGCCCGCAGGACACGGTGCTCCACCAGGCCTTCTCCATCGACCAGCATCTGAGGTTCTTCCAGGCCGCCTACGGTCTGGACAACCTGGACAGGGCTTTCGAGCTGCTGGAGCAGTTGCGTTTCGGCGGCTACCTGCACGAGCGGGTGGCCGCGCTCAGCGGCGGCACGCGCCAGAAACTCAACCTGGTCCTCGCGCTGATGCACGATCCGAAGGTGCTGCTCCTGGACGAGCCGTATCAGGGTTTCGACTGGGAGACCTATCTGCGGTTCTGGGACCTGGCGGCGGCCCTGCGTGACCGGGGGTGCGCGGTGCTGGTGGTCTCGCACCTCGCCCATGACGCCTCCCGCCTGGACAGCCTGTACCGCCTCCGGGAAGGCGTGCTGCGGAGGACGGAGCAGACCGGATCGGAGGTGGTGCCGGGATGAGACGGTGGTGGTCCCGCTTCGGGACGGCCCTGCGATTCACCCTGATCGAGCAGGCCCGCAACGGGCTGGCGCTGCTCATGGTCGTCCTGTTCGTCCCGCTGTGGACCACGCTGGCCTTCACGGTGGTGGCCCGTACCCCCTTGCGGTTCCGGATCCGGGCGGTCGGCCGCACGGTGGTCATGGACGGCAACATCCTGGTCCAGATCAACGGCGCGCTGCAGGCCCTGTCCCTGGTCATCGCGTTCATGATGTTCGTCGCCACGGCCCGCTCCGCGCTGTTCGACCAGCGTCTGGTGCGGGCGGGCCTTCCCCGCTCGTGCCTCGCGGTCGCGAAATGCGCCACGCTCGTTCTGGTCGCGGCTCTGGTCGCCGCCTACACCACCGCGTGGATGCACTGGTTCTGGCGCCCCGAGCAGCCCTTGGTGCTCGCCGCGGGAATGTTCACCGGCGCGCTGGTCTACGGCGGCATCGGCATCGTGCTGGCGGCCGTGCTGCGCAGCGAGCTGGCCGGGATGTTCCTCACCATCATGATCAGCTCCATCGATCTGGTGCTGCAGAATCCCCTGATCAACCCCGACGCGGACAGTCCCGTGGTGCGCTTCCTGCCGGCGTACGGGGCGGTGCAGACCTCGGTTGCCGCCGGCGGCCTGGAGGTCGTGCCGGCCGGCTGTCTGCTGCTGGGCACGGGCTGGGCGGTGGCCATGGCGGCCCTGGGCATGACCGCCTTCATGGCCCGCACCCGCACCCACCGCCCGCGTACGGCCCGGGCGACGCCGACCGGGATCGAGCAGGCCGCGCCCGTCCCGTGACCGGCTCCGTGAGGGTGTCGTTGCGAGGGTGGACGCCGCACGGCGGCAACACCACACAAGGGGCGGTGCTTTCAGGGGTGTCACCACACGACGTCGCGGCTTCCTCCGCGTCACCGGCCGCGGCGGCCCCACCGCCCGGCCCTTCCCACCCGGCCGAGGGCGGGGTGGTGCCGCGCGGCGAGGCCCGCTGGGCGTGGCTGCTCAGTGACGGCGGCGAACCGAGGAACTGGATGCTGGTCCTGGCCCCGTCGCTGGGCTGGCACGACGAGGGCTGGGCCGGCCTCGGCTGGGGGGCTTTCGCGGCCGTGTTCACCGCGGTGCTGCCCACGCTGATCCTGCGCTTCGGTGAGCGCCGCCGGTACTGGGACGACCGGCATGTACGGCGGCGGCAGGACCGTATCGTGGCCGCCCCCGGGGTGATGGCCTCGGTCGTCACCGGCACCGCGCTGCTGTACGGGCTCGAAGCCACCGCCGTGGTGACCGCCCTGGTGACGGCGATGCTGGCCGTCC
Source organism: Streptomyces sp. NPDC001868 (assembly GCF_040297125.1). NCBI lineage: Bacteria > Bacillati > Actinomycetota > Actinomycetes > Kitasatosporales > Streptomycetaceae > Streptomyces > Streptomyces sp. NPDC001868. The sequence goes on from NZ_JBEOYO010000006.1 coordinate 236,539, forward strand.
TTCTCGCCCTGCTGGTGCTCACCTTCTTCTGGAAGGTCTCGGTGCACTGCGCGGTCGCCGCCGGCGCCGTCGCCGTCCTCCCCTCGGTCTTCGGCCTCCGGATGCTCGCGCTGGCCCCTCTGGTCGCGTTGATCGGCTGGTCCCGCGTCCGGCTGCGCTGCCACACCGTCGGCCAGGTCACCGCCGGGGCGCTGGTCGGCGCGGCGGTCGGTGGGCCGGTCTTCGGCCTCCTGGGGCCATGGGCATGAGCCGGTTCCCGCCTCCCAGCCCCGCCGACCTGGTCATGTGTGAGGCCGAACGGCTCGCGGACCATCCGGACGCCAACGCGACGGTCGGGGCGGTGCTGCATCTGACCGGTGCCGTACCCGATCCGGCCGGTCTGCGCGAGCACGTCACCGCGCGCCTTGCCGGTCTTCCCTGTCTGACGCATGTCCTGACCGGCGACGGGCCGACGGCACGGTGGACGCCCGCCGTCCCGGACCTGACCTGGCATGTGCGCGCCCAGCGGGTGGCCGGTGAGCCGGGGGCCCTTGAGGCAGCCGTGCGGCTCCACCTGCGGGAGCCATGGACCGAGGGGGTCCCGGCCTGGCGCATGGTCCTCCTGCACGGTCATGTGGCCGACGGGTTCGCTCTGCTGTATCTCACCCACCACGCCGTCCAGGACGGCGCGAGCGTCGTCACGGTCATGGAGACCCTGTTCGGGCCACCACTGCGGCCCGAACAGTTCTCCGTGCTCGCCCGGGACGTCTCCCCGGTCCCCCGGCCGCGTCCGCGGCAGGCCGTGCGCAGCGGCGTGGTCCTGCTGCGGCACGCGCGCAAGCACCGCCTGTGGCGATCCGCCTCGCATCCGCTGTCCGGCCGCCGGCACACCCTGTGGGTCCAGGCGCCCTCCGGCGGCCTGCGCACCGTGGCCCGCGCCGCCGGAGCGAGCACCAACGACGTCTACCTCACCGCCCTGGCCCACGCGATCGCCCAATGGGCCGAGGAGTCCTGGCCCGGCGCCACCGGTGCCGCGATCCCCGTGATGGTGCCCGTCAACCTGCGCACACCCGACGAGGCGGCGGCCCCGGGCAACCGGCTGTTCCTGACCCGGATCGACCTGCCCGGCGGCACCATGCCCGTGGGGCGGCGGCTGGCCCGCACGCGGCCCCTCACCTCCGCGCTGAAGTCCGCCGAGCACAGGACGGTGCTCCGCGCGGCCCTCATCCGCCTGCCCCGGGGGCTGTTCCGGCGACTCGTGGCGGCGAGCACCGTCCCGGGCAGGCTCACCGTCTGCGCCTCCTCTCTCGTGATGCGCCGACGGCTGCACTACGGCGAGGCGGCGGTGCACGGCATCGACCCCGTCATCTGCTGCCCGCCGGGGGTCCCCCTGGCCGTCGTGGCGCTCTCCTACGGGGACACCACCAGCGTGTGTTTCCGTATCGACCGTGCCCTGCCGGACGGCGACACCCTTCCCGCGCGCTGGAGCCGGGCCCTCGCGGACCTGGCGGCCGCGGCCTCACCGTGCACGGGTTCCGCTCCTCCTCCCCCGGGGCGCACACCGGCCGGGCGCGCCGCGACCGTCGTGCGCGCGCTGGTCACTTGGCTCGCTCAACGCTCCACAGCGGGGCGTGCTCGAAGAAGGTGACCGCTTCCTCACGCCACCGTGACCGCCAGCCGGCGGCCACCGCGGCCGCCTGCTCGGCATGGCGCCGCATGTCCGCCCGCATCCTGACCGTCACTCCACGCCTCTCACCGATCTCCCGTACGGCGGCGACGGTTTCCGGCGTGCAGGACGGGTCCTTGAGCGCGGCCAGCACCACCGCGCGCTCGGGTCCGTCGACGGCGGACAGCAGGGCGCTGACGGTGTAACTGTGTTTCCCGTCGCGGATGTCGGTGCCGGTCGGCTTGCCCATGGTGGCCGCGTCCCCGAACAGGTCCAGGTAGTCGTCGCGCATCTGCCCGCAGATCCCCGCCAGCCGGGCGTAGTCGCGCAGTTCCTGTTCGAACTGCTCCGGCTGCTCGCCCGCGGCCAGCAGTCCGAGCCACATGGGCGCGAGGATCGAGTAGCGGGCGGACTTGTAGTCGGCCACGCGGTGCAGGGCCTCCCCGTCCGCGGGGGCGGTGAAATCGCGTTCCAGGTCGATGATCTGGCCCACGAACGTGTCGGACGCCGCCCGTGTCTGCACGTCGATCATGGCCTGCCGCACCGCCACGGGCAGCTTCGCGTCCAGGAGCACCCGCAGGGACAGACCGAGTGCGAGGTCGCCCGCGAGCACGGTGAGACCGAGGGCCGCCCGCGGGTGGTCGGGGAACCGTTCACGGTAGGCGTAGTAGGTGGAGGGGCCGCCCCGGCGGGTGGGGCTGTCGTCGATGAGATCGTCGTGCACCAGGCCGTGCGTCTGCAGCAGTTCGATGCTGAGCGCCGCGGCGTCCAGCCCTTCGACGGGCTCGGCGGTCACCAGACGAGCCGCCTCGTGCAGCAGGACGACGCGCATCCGTTTCCCGCCCCGCAAGGACAGATCCCGCAGCAAGCGCAGGCAGTCGGGAGTGAAACGGCTGAACGACGGCGCGTCGACACCGGCGCCCAACGTGTCGAAGTACTCCTCGAAGAGCGCGTTGAACCTGCGCTCGTATCCGGCGACACGGTCGAGGACCTGCTCGGTCATCACGGCTTCCTTCTGCTCGGGGTGGGGCGGCACGCCTGTTAAGACGCGCGGCGGTGGCGGCCAGTGCCCCGGGGCGCGCGGCAGCGGCGGGGTCAGGAGGTGTGCCGGGGCGGGCGGGCACGGCGAGGTCAGGAGGTGTACCGGATCGCGTGGGCACGGCGAGGTCAGGAGGTGTACCGGGTCGCGGTGACCGCCAGGCCGCGCAGAGCACGGTCCGCGGCCTGCGGGAAGCCGGCCCCGTCCAGGACCCGCAGCACTTGCTCGTAGCGGGAGGCGATCATCCGCTCGGTCTGCTCCCGTGCCCCGGTGGCGTGCAGGATGGTCCGGGCCTCAATCGCCTCGCGCTCCCCCAGGTCGGCCCTGCCCACCAGCTGGCCGAGCCGTGCGCGCCGGCCCGGGTCGGCGCCCCGCAGGCCCAGCGCCAGCAGTACGGTCCGCTTGCCCTCCCGCAGATCGCTCAGACCCGGCGCGCACGCGCCGTCCGGGCTGCCGAAGACGTCCAGCAGGTCGTCCCGCAGCTGGAACGCCTCCCCCAGCGGCAGCCCCAGCCGTGCGAACACATCCATCGTGGCCTCACCGGCCCCCGCCAGGGCGGCCCCCAGTTGCAGGGGCCGCTCGACGGTCGCGGTGGCGGTCTTGTAGCGGATGATCCGCAGGGCCGCCTCGACATCGTCAGCGCCACGGCCGGTACCCATCACATCCAGGTACTGGCCGTACATCACCTCTTCCAGCATCGCGTCGAACAGCCGATGCACCCGCCGCTGCCGCGCGGGCTCCAACTCGGCGGTGTGCAGCAGCTCCTGTGCCCACATCAACGCGAGGTTGCCCACCAGCAGCGCGCCGCCCGCCCCCAGCCGCTCGGCCCGCTCGTCGTCCCCCAGCCGGGCTCGCATCAGACGGTGGACCGCGGGGCGGCCCCTGCGGCGATCCGAGTCGTCCATGATGTCGTCGTGGATGAGGGCGAAGGCCACGAACAGCTCCAACGACGCCGCCACCCGCAGCACCGCCCTCGCCTCCCCGTCTCCGCCCGCCGCGTGCCAGCCCACCACACACAGCAGCGCCCGGATCCGCTTCCCGCCGGCCGCCAGGAAGTCCCGTACGGTGTCCACCACCTCCGGCGGATGCCCCCGACCCGCCGCCGCACTCGTCTTCTCGGCGAGGAAGTCCTCAAGCACTCCATCGACCCGGCGCCGCACCGCGCACAGATCGATCGCCCGCGCATCGACCACACCCGTACGCACTCCGTCGGCCCGCCGCGCCACCCGTTCGGTCTGCATGGTCCGTCCAACGATCCGCACCGCTAAGGAACACGCACCGCACCGTCCCGCGCGCCCCGGCGGGACCCCGGTCACGCGTCCCCGTACGCCTCGCCCCCGAGTTCGAATCCGGCCGTACCCGCCGTCGCGTCGGCGAGCCAGGCGCGGAAGGCGTCCACGTCGGCGTCGGGCAGGCCGATCTCGATGGTGACGGCCTCGGCGTAGCGCACGTCACGGACCTCGCGCCCGGTGGACCGCAGGTCGTTCTGCACCTTGCCGGCGCGCTGGTGGTCGACGGTCACCGTGGCCAGCCGGAAGCGCCGGCGCGTGATGGCGCCGAGCGCGTCCAGCGCCTCGCCCACGGCACCGCCGTACGCCCTGATGAGGCCGCCCGCGCCCAGTTTGACCCCGCCGTAGTACCGGGTGACGACGGCGACGACGTACCGCATGTCCCGTCGCAGCAGCATCTGCAGCATGGGGACACCGGCGGTGCCGCCGGGCTCTCCGTCGTCGCTCGCCCGCTGTACGGCCGCGTCGGCGCCGATGACGTACGCGAAGCAGTTGTGGGTGGCGTCGGGGTGCTCCTTGCGGACGGCCGCGACGAAGGCCTGGGCCTCCTGCTCGGTGGCCGCCGGGGCGAGCGCGCACAGGAACCGGGAGCGGTTGACCTCGGTCTCGTGCACGCCGGCGCGGGCGACGGTGCGGTACTCGTCCTGCATCCGGCCAGCCTATGCGTACGCCGGCGCACGCCCGCCCGGGGCATCGTCGGACGAGGTCCGGTCAGACCTGCTTCCTCCCCCTGGCCACGATCAGATCCGTCAGCAGTGCCGTGCCCGGGGCGAGCGCGGCCCATGTCTCGCCGTGCCAGGAGAGGAAGGCCATCGCCGAGGTGGGGAACTTGGTCCGTACGTCGTCCAGCGTGTCGTCGAGGGCGTCGCCCGCCAGGTCCAGCACCAGTTCCTCCAGCCCCGGGTTGTGGCCCACGAGCAGCAGCGTGCGCACATGGTCCGGGGTCTCGCGCACCACGTCGAGCAGTTCCGGCACGTCGGCGGCGTACACCCGCCCGTCGTGCCGTACGGGCGGCGGTGTCCCCCACTGCGCGGCGGCCAGCTCCCAGGTCTGGCGCGCCCGTACGGCTGTGGAGCACACGGCGAGGTCGGGCAGACAGTCCGCCTCGGCGAGGGCCCGTCCGGCGGCGGGTGCGTCGCGGTGGCCGCGCGGCGCCAGGGGCCGTTCGTGGTCGGGAACCCCCATGGGCCAGGCGGACTTGGCGTGCCGCAGGACGACGAGTCTGCGCAACGGGCCCGCTCCGGCGCGCGCGCTCACGCCGATGCTCCGATCTCACGGGTGAGCTCCAGACCGAGGAGCCGGTCCGCGTAGGCGTACGTCTCGAACCGCGCGCCGTCAGGCATGTCCCGCGCCCCCTCCACGTCCCGCAGCACGTCGAGCACCGCCCGTACGTCGAGGTCGTCCTCCCAGGCATCGCGCAAAGCCTGCCGCGCGGACTCGGGAATCGGCTTCGACGGCCGCGTCGCCCAGGCGGCCACCGCCTTGCGCCAGTGATCGAGCGCGCGGGCGGCCTCGGCCAGGGCGGCGGCGTCGAGGGTCACGGGGGTCCGACGGGAGTGGCTGAGGAGAGCGAGCCGGAGGGCGGCGCCCGTCGCGGCCGTTTCCCCGGTTTCCGTCACGGGGGCGACCTCGACCGTGACGCCGGAGCCGATGTCGGTGTCGGTGTCGGTGTCGGTGTCGGTGTCGGTGTCGGTGTCGGAGGGGACGAGCTCGCTACCGTCACCGTCACCGTCACCGTGGCCGTGATCGCCGCCCGCCGGCTCCCCCGAGCCGATCACGTGCAGCACCCGTTTCCCGCCTCTCGTCCCGGTGGCCTCGCTCGGCCGGATGCCAAGGTCGTCGGCACGCACCCGCAGCCCGGCGGGCGGGTCGGCGACGAGGAGGACAGGGCTCCCGCCCAGCTCCAGGGCACGGGCGAGGACATCGGCGACCAGCAGGACACGCAGGGCCGAGGCGTCGTCCCCCGGCACCTGGGCATGGACCCGTGTGAGCGCCCTGTGGATCTCGGCGGGCTCGCCGGTCCGGGCGTCGGTGATACGCAGCACGGGGTGAGCGTAGGCGCGGAAACGGCCGAACGCAGTGCGGAGGACGGCATTCCGGACACAGAGACGGGTTGTCGGGGAATCGCCGACCACCGCCCGCTGTTGCCGCAGACAGCACGGCCCCACAACCGAGCGCGCCCCACGGACCCCCACAGACAACGGACCACGGGCGACGGACCACCGGCGACGGGCCACGGGCCACGGCTTACGGCTTACGGCTTACGGCTTACGGCCTACGGCCTACGGCCTACGGCCTACGGCCTACGGACAGAGGAGACGGCATGTACGGCGATCCCACCACCATCCGCAGGGTTCTGACGGAACTCGGCGACACCTGGGCCGTCGTCGGCCTGTCGAACAACCGCGACCGCGCCGCGTACGGCGTCGCGGAGGTCCTCCAGCGCTTCGGCAAGCGCGTCGTCCCGGTGCACCCGAAGGCCGAGACGGTCCACGGCGAGCAGGGTTACGCCTCCCTCTCCGACATCCCCTTCCCCGTGGACGTCGTCGACGTCTTCGTCAACAGCGACCTGGCGGGCCCCATAGCCGACGAGGCCACCCGCATCGGTGCCAAGGCCGTCTGGTTCCAACTGGGCGTCATCGACGAGCCCGCCTACCACCGCACCCGCGAAGCCGGCCTGGACATGATCATGGACCGCTGCCCCGCCATCGAAATCCCCCGCCTGACACCCACCAAGTAGGGCCAGGGTCAACCCCGCGCACTGGGAACCCCGGGCTGCGGGCGCGCCCTTCAGGGGCGCGGGGAACTGCGCGACAAGCCCCCACCCACCGGCACCCAAACAACCAACCCAAAGGCGGGGTAATAGGGGCGGCAGCCCCTGGGGATGGGAACGGGTAGGGGCGGCGGGGGCGAGAAACCGTACCGGGCCCCCACCCCCATCGGCGAGTGCGGGTCCGGTGGGGGCTGGTCGCGCAGTTCCCCGCGCTCCTGAAGAAGCAGGGGCTGTGCCCCGTGCTTCTTCAACGGTCCGCAGAGGCCGTTGCCCTCACTCATGCGCGACCACCACCACCGGCACCCCCGCATGATGAAGCACCGCATGCACGACCGGCCCGATATGCGCCCCCACCGTCGCATGCCTGATCCGGCGCCCGACCACCAGCAAGGACGCGTCCAGGGACGCGTCCAGCAGGTGCTCCGCCGCCTTTCCCCGCCGTGACTCCTCCACCACCTCGACCTGCGGAAACTCCCGCCGCCACGGCAGCAGCACCGCACTCAACGTCCCGGCCTCCACCTCCCCCACATCGGCATCGAGATCGGCCTCCAGACCGGGCCGCTCCCGCAGGCCGGAGTGGGCCGGCGGACGCCAGTCGTGCAGCACCCGCAACGAGGCCCCTCGCACCGCCGCCGCTTCGAACGCGAACCGGATCAACGTGTGATCCGGCTGCATGGTGTCCAGACCGAGCACGACGGGCCGAAACGGCGTAGCCGTGGCGTCACCCGAGCCACCGGCTGCCCCCGGCACATGCTCGTCCGCGGCCTCCTCCCCCGCCCGCACGAGCACGACCGGCCGCTCGGTGTGCGCGACGACATGCAGCCCGACGGACCCGAGCAGAAACCCGGCGAGCCCGCTCAGCCCACGGGACCCCAGGACCAGCAGTTCCCCGGCGTGCGCCGCCCGCACCAGTTCCTCGCTCGCCCGGCCCGCCAGCTGCTCGACGCTCATGTCGACCCCGGAATGCCGTAGCCGAATCCCCTCGGCGGCCTCGCTCAGCACCTTCCCGACACCCGTGTCACCCCACGCGCTCCGCCTCTGCCCCTCCTGCACCTCCTGCCCTTCCCGCCCCTCGGGCCTCGTCTCCGGCCCCGGCCCCGACCCCTGACCTGGGCTCGGACTCGGCCCCAGCACCGGTTCCCGCCCCATCGGCTCGGGAACCGGTTCCCAGACGTTGACCAGCCGCAGCGGCAGCGCGCGGAGCCGTGCCTCGCGGGCCGCCCACTCGGCGGCGGCCAGGCTCTCGCGCGAACCGTCGATGCCCACGGTGACGGTGCGGAACATGGGCGCACCTCCTGAGGTCGAGGTCTGTTTCCAGCATCGCCGCAGGGCGACGGATCCGCAGGGGCGAGAATCGGACCATGCTGAGAATCGGATCCGTGGTGATGGGCGCGTCCGACGTACGGCGGGCCACCGCGTTCTGGACGGCGGCCCTCGGGTACGTCCCGCGCGAGGAGCCGGAGGACGACTGGGTCGTGCTGGTGCACCCACGGGGAACCGGCGCCCAGATCTCCCTCGGCCTCAGCGAGACCCCGGTGCGGGAGCGCCCCCGGGTGCATCTGGACCTCTACGCCGGGGACGCGGAGGACCAGGCGGCGGAGGTCGAACGGCTGCTGGCCCTGGGAGCCCACCGCGTGGACTGGGACAGTTACCCGGAGGACGCCGACTTCGTCGTACTCGCCGACACGGAGGGCAACCGCTTCTGCGTGATCGACACCGGCCGGGCCTGAGGCCGCCCACCTCTACACTTCACATCTCGAACCTCACACCGGCAGCAACCGCGTCACCAGCTCCCCCAGCCGCCGCGCGTTCCGGCAGGCGTGCATGTCGACGATCTCGGCATAGACACGGGCGGCGGAGTCGCCCGTCCCCCACTGCTCGGGCGACTCGGGGTTCAGCCAGTGGACGCGGCGGGCGCGGGCCACGACACGCCGCAGGGCCTCCGCGTTGGGGTCGAACCCGTTGGTGCGGGCGTCACCGAGCACGATGACCGACGTACGGGGCCCCACCGCGTCGAGGTGGCGCTCGGCGAACTCGCCGAGCGCGGCCCCGTAGTCGCTGCTGCCGTGCCAGCCGGAGACCGCGGCCTCGGTGGCGATCCGGCGGCCGAGTTCGGCGGGATCGGCCTCGCCGTTGGTGACGAGGCGGGTGACCTCGTCGACGCGGTTGACGAACGCGTACACCCGCACCTTGCTGAACTGGTCCCGCATCGCCTGCACCAGGAGCATCGTGAAGTTCGCGAACCCGGCGACCGACCCGGACACATCGCAGAGCAGCACGATCTCCGGACGGGCGGGCCGGTGCCGCCGGTAGGCGGGGCGCAGCGGCACACCCCCCGTGGACAGCGAGCGCCGGAGCGTGCGCCGGATGTCGATCTGACCGCGCGCGGCCCTGCGCCGCCGGGCGGCGAGCCTGGTCGCGAGTTTGCGGGCCAACGGCTGGACGGTACGGCGCAGTTCGACGAGCTGCTCGCGGCTCGCGATGAGGAAGTCGACCTGGTCGGCGCTGGGCGCGATACCCCGTGTGGCGATCATCTCCGCTCCCCGGCGCTCGGCCACCCGCCGCCGTGCCTCGGTACGCACCCGGTTCCGGAACTCCTCGATACGGCGCCGGACCTCGTCGGCGTCCAGCCGATCGGTGAAGCCGCCCGAACCGAGACCGGACCCCCCACCGGATTCGGAGCCCGCGCCGAGCACCAGCCCTCCACCGAACCCCATACGGAAGCCACCCCCGGCCCCGGCCCCACCCCCCGCACCCGCGAACCCGGCACCCGCCTCCCCACCGGCCCCCCGCGAAGCCGCCAGAATCCGTGCCAGCAGTGTCTGCGGTCGCAGCCGGTCCAGCGTCTGGTGGGCCGACCAGCCGTCCGAGCCGGGGGAGCCGTAGCGGCCGAGCAGGTCCACGGCCTCGCCCGCGAGCCGGCCGAGCGCGGCCGCGTCGTTCGCGGCCAGCGCCTCGGCGAGCCGTTCGCGCAGCTCGTCCCGGTCCCCGGCCGACGCGCCCCGCGCCCCCGTCAACTCCCCCACGCCGAGCGGGAAGTACAGCTCGAAGGCCGCGTCGAACACGGCACGCTGCCGGTCGGCGCGCAGCAGCGCCGCCGCCAGCCCTTCCCGGATCCGCTCCCGGTCGGCGAGGCCCAGCACCTCCAGGACGGCCGCCGCGTCCACGGTCTCGCCGGGCCCGATCCGTATCCCGTGGCCGCGCAAGGCCCGTACGAACGCGGTCAGTCGCTCGGTGAGCCGGTCGGCCGGCGGCGGCGAGCCCGGAGCCGTGCCGCTCTCGCCACGGGCCCCGGCGCTCATACCAGCGTCAGCTTCCGCGCGGCCTTCTCGATGTCGTCCTGGTGCTTGAGGATCACGCCCAGGCTGTCCCGTACGACGGTCTCGTCGAGGGTGTCGGCGCCGAGGGCCAGCAGGGTGCGTGCCCAGTCGATGGTCTCGGCCACGGAGGGGGCCTTGCGCAGCTCCATCTCGCGCAGTGCGCCGACCACCCGGACCAGGGAGTCGGCGAGGGTGTCGTCCAGGCCGGGGACCCTGAGCCGGACGATCCGCCGCTCCAACTCGGCGTCGGGGAAGTCGAGATGGAGGAAGAGACAGCGACGGCGCAGGGCCTCGGAGAGTTCGCGGGTGGCGTTGGAGGTGAGGACCGTGAAGGGGCGCTGAGTCGCCGTGATCGTGCCCAGCTCCGGGACGGTGACCTGGAAGTCGCTGAGCACCTCCAGCAGCAGACCCTCGACCTCCACGTCCGCCTTGTCGGTCTCGTCGATGAGGAGCACGGTCGGCTCGTCGCCCCGGATCGCGGTCAGCAGGGGGCGGGTGAGCAGGAACTCGTCGCTGAAGATGTCGGTGCGGGTCTCGTCCCAGGCCTCGTCGCGCCCGGCGGTGATGCGCAGCAGCTGCTTGGCGTGGTTCCACTCGTACAGGGCGCGGGACTCGTCGATGCCCTCGTAGCACTGGAGCCGGACCAGGCGGGCGGCGCCGACCCGGGCGACGGCCTTGGCCAGCTCGGTCTTGCCGACGCCCGCCGGGCCTTCCACCAGCAGGGGCTTGCCGAGCCGGTCGGCCAGGAAGACGGTGGTGGCGACGGCAGTCGACGCCAGGTACCCGGCCTCGGCGAGGCGTGCGGAGACATCGTCCACGGAGGCGAAGAAGCAGGTGCCGTCGGTCTCCGGGCGCCCTGTCCGGCCGTTCTCGTCGGTCATGTGACCCCTCCCCCTCACAAGGCGTGCGAGGCCACTCCCCGACACCCACCTCCAAGTTACCAAGCGGTCGCTTTCCCTGTCGCCGGACTCCGCGTGTCAGATCGATCTCCACACGCCATGCCGGCCTTCACGTGTCCCGCCGGTCTCCGAACGCCGGGCCGGTCTCCGGAGGTCACGCCGCCACGACCAACCGCTCCACCAGTTCCCTCCACCCCAGCTCCAGCCGGTCCAGCGACATCCCCCGCTGCTCCACGAGATGGTCGACGAGGTTGATGTCCAGATAGCCCAGCAGGGTCTGCGCCAGCAGTTCGATGTCGCCGGTCGCCCCGGCGAGGCGCAGCAGCAGGCACAGGTGGCCGAGGCGGAGCTGGGCGGCCGGGCTGGTGTGGCGGCGGGAGACGTCCGCGCGGGCGGCGAGATAGAGATCGCGGTGGGCGTACTCGTGCCGGACGACGGCGGCGCCGAAGGCCCGCAGCCGCTCGACGGGCGGTGCGTCGGGGCCGAGGGGCGGCGGCCCGGCCAGGAACGCGGCCTGGAGCTCCCGCTCATGGTGGTCGAGCAGCGCGACCATGAGCCCGAACCGGTCGCCGAACCGCCGGAAGACGGTGCCCTTGCCCACCTCGGCGGCGGTCGCCACGGCCTCCATGGTCAGGTTGGCGGCGCCGCAGTCCGCCGCGAGCCGGGCGGCGACCTCCAGCAGACGGGTGCGGTTGCGGGCCGCGTCCGCGCGCAGTCGAGGCTGGTCGGAGGGGGTCGGAGTGAGGTTCAGCAGTCCGTCGAGGGGGTCGGGTTCCTGAGGCGCGGGGAAGGGCGGCAGCGACTCTTTCATGAACTGAGCGTAACGCTCACCACAGAGAAGTGGACCCCGGTCCGGATAGGTGCTACAAATTTCAACGGACCCCGGTCCGCTTATTTTCCCCCTGGTCCCGGGCCCGATCAGCTTGTCCCCAGGTGCACATCCTCGCTAGGAGTCAGCTCATGTCCGTACGCATCCTCGCGCTCGTCGGCAGCCTTCGCGCCGGTTCGCACAACCGCCAGCTCGCCGAGGCCGCCGTGAAGCACGCCCCCGAGGGCGTCGAGATCGAGCTGTACGAGGGGCTGGCCGAGGTTCCGTTCTACAACGAGGACCTCGACACCGAGGCCGCCCTCCCGGCCACCGCCGCGCGGCTGCGCGAGGCCGCCGGCCAGGCCGACGGCTTCCTGCTGTTCTCCCCCGAGTACAACGGCACCATCCCGGCCGTCCTGAAGAACGCCATCGACTGGCTGTCCCGCCCGTACGGCGCCGGCTCCTTCACCGGCAAGCCGGTCGCCGTGGTCGGCACCGCGTTCGGCCAGTTCGGCGGCGTGTGGGCGCAGGACGAGACCCGCAAGGCCGTCGGCATCGCCGGTGCCACGGTCCTGGAGGACGCCAAGCTCTCCATCCCCGGCTCCGTCGTCCGCTTCGCCGAGACGCACCCGGCCGACGACGCCGAGGTCGTCACCGGCCTCACCGAGGTCCTGAACCAGCTCACCGCCCAGGCGGGCACCGCCGCCGCCTGATCCGGCCCTCGGCCGTACGCCGCCGGGTTCCGGGCCATGCGCCCGGGGCCCGGCGTCGCCGTTTCCGCGCCGGGGCCGGTAAGCGGTCAGTACCCGGTCGCCGGCCGGCACCCTGCCCCCGGCACCCGGCCGCCGGCCGGGTCAGGCGACCCCTAGCCCCTCCAGCACCACCGCGTTCGGCAGCTCCGCGAACGCCTTCCCCGGCACCAGCAGCTTGCCGCGCCGCCGTCCGCTGCCGACCAGGACGTACGGCAGGTCGACCACGGCCGAGTCCACCAGGACCGGCCACGACGCGGGCAGCCCGACGGGGGTGATGCCGCCGTACTCCATCCCGGTCTCGCCGGTGGCGGTGTCCATGGACGCGAACGAGGCCTTGCGGGCGCCGAGTTGGCGGCGGACCACGCCGTTGACGTCGACGCGGGTGGTGGAGAGCACGACACACGCGGCCAGAGTCGACTCGCCGCCCCGCTTGCCCGCGACGACCACGCAGTTCGCGGACTGTTCGAGCAACTCCTGCCCGTAGTGCTGGACGAAGACCGCGGTGTCGGCCCACTCCGGGTCCGTCTCGACGTACAGGATCTGGTCGGCGGGCACACTGCCGGGCCAGCCGCGTACGGCGTCGGCGACCGGGCCGACGAGGTCGTCGAGGCAATCGGGGGCGGGGGTGGCGTGGTCGAACTCTCCGATGGGTGCGCGCATGGATCGCACGGTAACAAAGGCCCGCGGACAGCCGGTTCGGCTCTCAGTGCTGTACGGCCGGCACCGACACCGTCAGCACCAGCTCCGTCGGCACCTCCCCCCGGTTCGCGTACTCGTGGGCCGCGTTGGCCTCGAAGGTGACGCTCGCGCCGGCCGGGATCCGGTACTCCGCGCCCTCGACGGTGAGGGTCAGCTCGCCCGCCGTGACATGCGCGATCTCGACCGTGCCCACGGGGTGCGGGTCCGACCGGCTGCCCTCCCCCGGCATCAGCCGCCAGTTCCACATCTCCAGCGGACCGGGTGCCTCCGTACCGGCCAGCAGCTTGCTGTAGCTGCCCGCCTCGGTGTGCCAGAGCCGGACCACCTGCTCGGCCGGGACGATCCGCACCTTGGGGCCCTGCTCGTAGTCGAGCAGCGTGGTGATGCTGACGCCGAGGGCGTCGCCGATCTTGACCACAGTGCCGAGGCTGGGGTTGGTGCGGGCCTGCTCGATCTGGATGAGCATCCCGCGGCTGACTCCGGCACGGGCCGCGAGGGCGTCCAGGGTGAACCCCCGCTCGGTGCGCCAGCGCTTCACGTTCCGCCCCAGGGACTGGGTCAGCAGGTCGAGATCCGACACATTCCGTCCAATATTCTCAATGACAGAGTCCAGTGCGATGAACCAAGGTGTGGTGCACCCGGCGTTCACCGAACTGTACTGCGAGGCAGCGCCCCATCAGGGGCGCGAGGAACTGCGCGACCAGCCACCCACAGCCCGCACCCGCCGACGCACCGCAGCCGCCGAGCCGTCACGCGGACTCCCCCGCCCCCTCCGCATCCCACTCGGCCAGCGCCAGCAACTGCTCCGGCGTGACCCCGTCGGGGATCGGCACGGGCGCGGGCGTCCGGATCGGCGGCTGCCATCCCTCGACGGGATCCCAGCGCCGTACGACCCGCGCGGGCGCCCCGGCGACCACCGAGTGATCCGGAACCACCCCCCGCACCACCGCCCCCGCGGCGACCACCACGTTCCGCCCGACCCGCGCCCCCGGCAGGATCACCGCGCCCGTACCGATCCAGCACCCCGGCCCGATCGACACCGGGTCCATCCGGGGCCACTGCTTGCCGATGGGCTCGTGCGGGTCGTCGTAGGAGTGGTTCGTGGACGTCACGTACACATAGGGCCCGAAGTAGCAGTCGCTGCCGATGGTGACGGTGGTGTCGGCGATGACATGGCTGCCCCGCCCCAGGACGACACCGTCGCCGATGCGCAGGATCGGTTCGGCGCCTAGGTCCAGGTCGGGCATCAGTCCGGCGGTCAGGGTGACCTGCTCGCCGATGATGCAGTGGGAGCCCAGATGGATCCACGGCTCACCGAAGACCGTGCCGAGCGGGAAGGCCAGTCTGGTACCCGTTCCCATCGCGCCGAAGCGGAAGCGGCCGGGCCGCTCGGCCGTCACCGACCCCGTGCGCTGCAACCACGCCCAGCCCGCGTGGACGGCGCACTGCACGAGGCGGCCCCGCCAGGACGAGAACGTGTTCTTGCTCTTCGGCACCCGCTCACCGTACTCACCGGGCGGCGCCCGCATGACGCCGTACGGCTGTGATCTTCACCCCACGCGAGGCCCTCCGTATGGCTTACGGTGCGGGTGACGACTGATCCTTTCCCTCGCCAGGAGGCGACGATGAACCGGCAGCGGGCCCTGATCACGACATTCCGCGGCAGGAAGCCGGATGTGGAGGAGGCCGCGTTCGTCTCCCCCACGTCGGTCGTGATCGGCGACGTGACCCTGAAGCCCGGGTCGAGCGTCTGGTACGGGGCGGTGCTGCGGGCCGAGTTCGAGCCCATCGTCATCGGCGCGGACGCCAACATCCAGGACAACTGCACGCTCCACGTCGACCTCGGGTTCCCGATCTCGATCGGCGAGCGGGTCTCGATCGGGCACAACGCGGTGGTGCACGGCGCGACGATCGAGGACGACTGTCTGATCGGGATGGGGGCGACCGTGCTGAACGGCGCGGTGATCGGGGCGGGGTCGCTGGTGGCCGCGCAGGCGTTGGTGCCGCAGGGGATGCGGGTGCCGCCGGGGTCGCTGGTGGCGGGGGTGCCGGCGAAGGTGAAGCGGCCGCTCACGGACGAGGAGCGTGAGTTGGTGACCTTGAACGGGACGCATTACACGGAGTTGGCGAAGGCGCACCGGGAAGCGCAGGAGGAGTACGGCGCGTAGCGGTCCGCGGGTCGTGTGTGGCTGGTCGCGCCGTTCCCCGCGCCCCTTCGGGGGGCGCGGCTAGTCCCCGGCGGTGACCAGGTCCCCCTCCGCCGTCTCCGCCCGCTCCGCCGCCTTCTTCGCCTTGCGCTTGATCACCAGCATCGAGGTGACGCCGATGAGGACGGCGAGGACCAGGCCCAGCCAGGAGAAGCGCTTGAGCCAGGCCTCGGCGACGACGCCCACGTAGTAGATGACGGCGGTGGTGCCGCCGGCCCAGAGGATGCCGCCGAGGACGTTGGCGACGAGGAAGCGCCAGTAGGGCATCTGGAGGACGCCGGCGAGAGGGCCGGCGAAGATGCGCAGGAGGGCGATGAAGCGGCCGAAGAAGACGGCCCACATGCCCCACCGGTCGAAGGAGCGCTCGGCGACGGCGATGTTGCTCTCGCTGAAGTGTTTGGGGAACCTTCGGTTGAGCTTCTCCAGCAGCGGGCGTCCTCCCCTGCGGCCGATGGCGTAGCCGATGGAGTCACCGATGATCGCGCCGGCGGTGGCACAGGCGCCGAGGACGAACGGGTCGATCTCGCCGTGCTGGGAGGCGAGCAGCGCGGAGGAGACCAGGATGATCTCGCCCGGCAGCGGGATGCCCAGGCTCTCCAGGCCGATGACCAGCCCCACCAGCAGGTAGATGCTGAGCGGGGGCACTGTTTCGAGCCACTCCTGGACGTGCAAAGCCGGTTCCTCCCGTGTAGCGGATCGTGCGATCGTGTGGTGGATCAAGGGTGAATGTCCCGCGCGCTGCCCGCGGTGTCCGGCGCACGCTCGCGACGGAGCGCGCGCCGGGGCAGCCTACCCGTTTACTCCGACGGCGACGGAGTCCGCCAGGTTGTCCCACAGGCCGCACTGATGCTCACCGTGCACAGCCGTGCTCAGCGTGTTGCCGCCCTGGGCGGCGGTCCGGAAGGTGAGGACCCTGGTTCCCCCCGCCGGGATCGCGGGCTGCCCGGCGGCCCGGGGCACCCCGTCGCGGATGAAGGAACCCCAGTAGTCGGTCATCTGGCGGGCCAGCCGGCGCTGCTCGGCGTTCAGCGGGCTCTCCAGGCCGAAGTGGCGGAAGAGGTACTGCACCTCGTTGACATGGGTCGCGCCGAAGTCGAAGTCCGTGTCCAGAGCGCGGAGCGAGGCGAAGGGCGGCGAGGTGCGGTCGGCGAACTCGTACGCGTACACCGGGCCGCGTCCGGCGAGGGCCTGGTTCAGCCGCAGCGCGGGGCAGGCGAAGCCCTGGTCTCCCTGGGCGGTGGCGTGGGCGAGGGTCGGCGAGGGATACGCGGACAGCGGGTAACGGGCCAGGGCGCGGTCGCCGAATTCGGCGCGCATGACGGCCGGGTACCGCTCGGCGGTGAGCGGGGCGCCGGCTCCGTCGAAGCGGGCGAAGGAGAAGAGGCGGCCCTCGTCCTGGTTGGCACCGTTGAGGACGGGCACCCCGGCCGCCGCCCCGTCGGCGTACGCCCGCGCCGGCTGTACGGGCAGGAAGGCGCCGCCGACGACAGGGCCCCAGGTCAGCCCGGCCTGGGCGGCGAGGATCTCCTCGGCCGACCTGTCGCGCAGACAGGCCACGTCCGCGCAGTCCAGCCTGGCGAGGAAGGTCCTGCCCTGGGCCACCGCCGCCTCGTGGGGACGGGCCGCGCAGTCGCCGTACGCGCCGCTCTGCACGATCCCCGCGCGGAAGAGACCCTTCCCGGTCGGTGAGGCCAGCTGGGTGCAGACCGAGCGGCCGCCCGCGGACTCGCCCGCGATGGTGACCCGGCCCGGATCGCCGCCGAAGCGGCCGATGTTGGCCCGCACCCAGCGCAGGGCGGCCTGCTGGTCGAGCATCCCGTAGTTGCCGGAGACACCGTCGCCCGACTCGGCGTCGAGGTCGGAGGTGGCGAGGAAACCCATCGCGCCGAGGCGGTAGTTGACGGTCACGACGACGGTGCCGGTACGGCGGGCGAAGGCGTCCGGGACGATGTCCTCACCGGCGCCCGCGGTGAGCCCGCCGCCGTGCAGCCAGACCATCACCGGTCGGCGCGCACTGCCTTGCGGGGCGTACACATTGAGGTCGAGGCAGTCCTCGGTGTGGCTCGGCTGCTCGTAACCCGGGTCCCAACTCGCGCTCTGCACACATCTGTCGCCGAACCCGTCCGCCTCACGCACGCCCGGCCAGGGCCGGACGGGCCGGGGCGCGGTCCAGCGGAGGTCTCCGACGGGCGGCTGGGCGTAGGGGATGCCGAGGAACTGCCGCCCCTCGGCCGTGGTCTCGCCCCGGACCCAGCCGGCGTCGGTCCGGACGAGGGCCGGTTGCGGGGTCGCCGCGTGCGCGGGTGAAGCGGATAAAGGGGTCAGCGCGGGGGTGAACAGGGCGGCGGCGAGGGCGGTCGCCGCCCGGCGCAGCCACCGGGGACGGAGGGCGCCCGAACGCCCTGACACGGTTTCTGACATGAGCCGTCACTCCTTCGTGCAGGCCGACGTGGTGGACGTCGCGATGGACGTCTTGATGGACGTCGTGCGTGTGTCGGCCGGGAAACTAGAGCCGGAGGTGACTCGTGTCAATGACGTGAACAAGCCGTCCTCGCCGCCCCCTTGGGGAACGGGAGGGCGGCGAGGAGGCTGGGGCGCTCCGGGTCAGGAGTTGGGGCGCAGTGTCCAGACGACGGTCATCTCGCCGGTCACGGCGCCGTCGGCGCGCCGGATGGCGATGGCGACGGGGAACTCGGGGCGCTGCCCGGCGTCGAGTTCGGCTACGACCTCGGCGACGGAGCGGCCGAGGGTGGCGGTGGCCGTGACGCGTCCCGTCGCGAGCTTCTTGTACGCGATCTGCGCGCTGACCGCGAGCGGCACGGCACGGGAGAACTGGTCCCCGAACGCGGCGAGCACGATCGTCCCGCTCGCCGTCTCACCCAGCGTGAACATCGCACCGGCGTGCGGCCCACCGACGTGGTTGTGGAACTCACCCTGGTCCGGCAACGCCACCACGGCCTTCTCCGGCGTGGTCTCCAGGAACTCCAGGTTCATGGTCCTGGCCATCGGCACCGTGGCGGCGAGCATCTCGCCGATCGACATCTGGTCTGCGCTCATACCGGAATGTTACCCATCAGTAGCGATCCCCGGGAAGGGCAGGCCGGACGGCAGGTCGATGACGTTCGCGTTCAAGAACGCCGAAGGGGAGTTCGTGACGGCCCACGAAGCACGGGGTCAAAAGTCGTCGGCCGCGGGTGTTTTGGAGCCGTTCGTCCCGAGTGCAAAGGCGCTTCCTGGACTCCCGTGGCACCCCGCCCCCCGGCGCATCTATGGTTACGAGCCATGTGGCCAGGACAGCAGCAGCCGCCCGGGGGCGAGCACCAACCGCAGCAGCCGAATCCGTACCAGCAGCCGGGGTACGACCAGTCGGGACAGCCGGGGCAGTCGGGATACCAACAGCCGGGGTACCAGCAACCCAACCCCTACCAGCAGCCCGGATACCAGTCGACGGGCCAGCAGGCCCAGTACGGGCAGCAACCGCAGTGGGGTGCGCAGGGGCACGCGGGCCCGCCGGTTCCGCCGGGCGGAGGCGGCGGCAACCGGACGAAGCTGGTCGCGATCGTCGCGGCCACGGCCGTCGTCGTGGCGGCCGGTGTGACGGGCTTCCTGGTCCTCGGCGGCGACGGCGACAAGGACAAGTCGAAGACCCAGTCCGCGCCCACGGCCTCCTCTTCCCCGACCGCGTCCGAGAGCACCGAGGACAATCCGCGCGGCGAGGACGCCGGGGCGAAGCCGACCATCGCGGGCTGGAAGGTCGTCGTCAACCCCAAGTGGGGTACGGCCTTCGACGTGCCCCCCGAGTGGGACGTCCAGTCGCCCGACACCTTCATCGGCTTCGAGGACGACGAGAAGGGCGACGGGTCGGTCCTCATCGGCATGTCGGCACCCGCCATCCTCAAGGAGAAGTGGTGCACCTCCGACGACGACAAGGACGGCAACGAGGAGTCGAGCTCCCTCGCCGCCGTCGGCACCAAGGGCCAGCAGGGCGCCAAGGGCACCGAGGACATCGCCCGCAACGACTCGGCGTGGTGGGTCTTCGGCGGTTACACCGACCAGAAGGCCGCCTCCAAGAAGAAGATGACCATCGGCAAGCCCGAGGCGTACACCACGGCGTCGGGCGTCGAGGGCAGTGTCGCGACCACGTACTCGAAGGGTGTCGCCAAGAAGAGCAAGTGCGACTCCGACGGCAAGGCGACCACGTTCGCCTTCAAGAACTCGGCCGGTGACTACGTCGCCTGGACCTTCCACGGCCACAAGGGCGTCGGCGACGAGGTCCCGGACGCGACGGTGCAGAAGATCCTCAGCACGGTACGGCTGTACGGCGAACCGACCGGCGGCTGAGCCGCCACCGGGAGGGGCGGCGGGGGCCGGTTCCGACGGGGCCGTCTCCGCCCGCTCCCCCGCCTTCTCCCTCGACCAGACTTCGCCTTCCCCCTCGCCCTGAGACCGCACCTTGTCCCCTGGCCTGAGACCGCACCTTGTCCCCTGGCCTGAGACCGCACCTTGTCCCCTGGCCTGAGACCGCACCTTGTCCCCTGGCCTGAGACCGCACCTTGTCCCCTGGCCTGATCTGGCCGTATCCCGTGCGGAAACGGTTTGGCAGGCGGGTCCGGGGCGGCGATAGTCGGCGGGTGACGACTCCCGCCGCCTTCCGCCGCCGGCCCGCCTGGGCAGGTCGTAACTACACCCTGCTGACGACGGCCGCGGTCGTCACCAACCTGGGCAGCAACGGCGCCCTGATCGCGGCCGCGTTCGCGGTGCTGGAGGCGGGCGGCGACGGCGGCGACGTCGGTCTGGTCGCGGCGGCCCGGACCCTGCCGCTGGTGCTGTTCCTGCTGATCGGCGGCGCGGTCGCGGACCGGCTGCCCCGGCACCGGGTGATGGTGGCGGCGAACACCCTCAACTGTCTCTCCCAGGCCGTCTTCGCCGTGCTCGTGCTCACCGGCGAGGCACACCTCTGGCAGATGATGCTGCTCTCCGCGCTGGGCGGCACCGGCCAGGCCTTCTTCAACCCGGCGGCCGAGGGCATGCTGCTCTCCTCGGTCACCGCCGAGCAGGCGGGCCGGGCCTTCGCGCTGTTCCGCTTCGCCTCGCAGGGCGCGACCATGACGGGCGCGGCCATCGGCGGAGCCATGGTCGCGGTGATCGGCCCCGGCTGGGTGCTCGCGGTGGACGCCGCGGCGTTCGCGTGCGCCGGCGCGCTGCGCGCCTTCCTCGACGTGAGCCACATACCGGCGCGCGACCCGGGCCACGGCATGCTCGCCGATCTCCGGGACGGCTGGCGGGAGTTCACCGGCCGCACCTGGCTGTGGGCGATCGTGGTCCAGTTCTCCCTGGTGAACGCGGTCATGGTCGCGGCCGACGCGGTCTACGGCCCCCAGGTCGCCGAAGAGAGCCTCGGCGGACCCGGCCCCTGGGGCCTGGCCCTGGCTCTGTTCGGGGCCGGCAACGCCGTCGGGGCGCTGCTCATGACCCGCTGGAAACCACGCCGCCTCCTTCTCGTGGGCGTCCTCTGCGTCTTCCCGTTCGCCCTGCCCGCCGCCGCGCTCGCCGTGCCGACGCCGATCGCCGTGCTGTGCCTCGCCATGTTCGTCAGCGGACTGTCGATCGAGGTGTTCGGCGTCTCCTGGATGACCGCGCTGCACCAGGAGATACCCGAGGACAAGCTGTCCCGCGTCTCGGCCTACGACTGGTTCGGCTCGGTGGCGATGGTGCCGCTCGCCGCCGCGCTGGCCGGCCCCGCCGAGAGCGCCTTCGGGCGTACGGCGGCCCTGTGGGGCTGCGCCGCGCTGTGCGTGACGGCCACGGCGGCGGTGCTGTGCGTCAAGGACGTACGGAACCTGACCCGGCGCAGCCTGCCGGTGGCCCTGGCCAAGCCCGCCTCAACCGATGCCGAAGGCCCCGTCGGGCGGCTCGGGTGACGGCACGGCGTCCTCCTCGCGCACAGGGGCGGCGCCGCCGATGAAGTCGCGCAGCGCCGGACCGTGTTCGACCCGCGCGGGGAAGGCGTCGGCGGCGGTCCGCCGGGCCAGGGCGGCGATGTCGAGCGGCTGATGGGCGGCGACCAGCACGGCGTTCCCGAACCGCCGGCCGCGCAACACCCCCGGCTCGGCGATCAGCGCCAGCTCCTCGAACACCGTGGCGAGCGTGGCCAGTTGGGACCGTAGGAACGCGAACGGCGCGGCGTCGGCCAGGTTCGCCAGATACACCCCGTCCGCGCGCAGCACCCGCTCGGCGGCCCGCGCGTACGCCACGGTCGTCAGATGCGCGGGGACCCGCGAGCCGCCGAACACATCCCCGACGAGTACGTCGGCGGAGTCCGCGGGGGCCGCTTCGAGCCATTCCCGGGCGTCCGCCCCGTGCAGCGCGACCCCCGCGTCGCGGGGCAGCGGCAGATGCTCGACGACGAGGTCGATCAGCCCCCGGTCGTACTCGACGACGTCCTGCCGTGACCCCGGCCGGGTGGCGGCCACATACCTGGGCAGTGTGAGCGCGCCTCCCCCGAGATGCACCACGTCGAGCGCCCGCCCGGCCTGCGCCACCGTGTCCACCACATGCCCGAGCCGCCGCGCGTACTCGAACTCCAGATGCGTGGGCTCGTCCAGATCGACGTACGACTGGGGCGCCCCGTCGACGGTCAGCAGCCACGCCCGCTCCCGGTCGACGTCGGGCATGAGCTTGGCGGTGCCTCGATCGACGGCACGGAAGACGGCTATGGCTTCGTTCACGGCCCCATTGTGCCGGGCCCGCCCTCGGCCGGACGGCCACCGCGGCGCCCCTGAAAGGGGCGCGGGGAACTGCGCGACCAGCCACGAACCGGCCCGCAGTCCCCCAC
Source organism: Streptomyces sp. NPDC001868 (assembly GCF_040297125.1). Classification (NCBI taxonomy): domain Bacteria; kingdom Bacillati; phylum Actinomycetota; class Actinomycetes; order Kitasatosporales; family Streptomycetaceae; genus Streptomyces; species Streptomyces sp. NPDC001868. The sequence continues at coordinate 258,805 of NZ_JBEOYO010000006.1, forward strand.
GTACGTACAACCACCCCCTACTGAACGGCCGTCACGGTCCCCGCCCCCACGGTCCGACCGCCCTCACGGATCGCGAACCCGAGCCCCGGCTCCAACGGAACCTCCCGGCCCAGCTCCACACTCATCGTGACCCGGTCCCCGGGCCGCGCGACGGCGATCTCCCCGAGGTCGACGTCCCCGACGACATCCGCCGTGCGGATGTAGAACTGCGGCCGGTACCCGGTGGACACCGGCGTCGTACGCCCGCCCTCGCGCGCCGACAGCACGTACACCTGCGCGGTGAAGTGCCGCCGGGGCACGACACTGCCGGGCGCGGCCACCACATGCCCGCGGCGGACGGCGTCCCGTCCCACCCCGCGCAGCAGCAGCGCGACGTTGTCCCCGGCCTGCGCCTCCGACATCGGCTTGCCGAAGGTCTCCAGCCCGGTGACCACGGTCTCCACCTCGGCGCCGAGCACCTCGACCCGGTCGCCCACGTGGATCGTGCCCCGCTCGACGGCCCCGGTGACGACGGTTCCCCGCCCGGTGATGGTCAGGACGTTCTCCACGGACAGCAGGAACGGCGCGTCCAGGTACCTCTCCGGCATCGGGACGTACGTGTCCACCGCGTCCAGCAGCGCGTCGATCGACGCCGTCCACCGTGGGTCCCCTTCGAGCGCCTTGAGCCCGGAGACCCGTACGACGGGTACGGAGTCGCCGCCGTACCCGTGCGCGGTGAGCAGTTCGCGGACCTCCAGCTCGACGAGGTCGATCAACTCCTCGTCGCCCGCGTCGGCCTTGTTCAGCGCGACCACCACGTGGTTGACGCCCACCTGCCGGGCCAGCAGCACGTGCTCGGCGGTCTGCGGCATGATCCCGTCGAGCGCGGAGACGACGAGGATCGCCCCGTCGAGCTGCGCGGCCCCGGTGACCATGTTCTTGACGTAGTCGGCGTGGCCGGGCATGTCGACGTGCGCGTAGTGCCGGGTGTCGGTCTCGTACTCGACGTGCGCGATGTTGATGGTGATACCGCGCGCCGCCTCCTCCGGGGCACGGTCGATGCGGTCGAACGGCACGAAGGTGCCGGCCCCGCGCTCGGCGAGGACCTTGGTGATGGCGGCGGTCAGGGTGGTCTTGCCGTGGTCGACATGACCCATGGTGCCGATGTTGAGATGCGGTTTCGTGCGGACGTAGGCCGTCTTGGACATGGCGGTACCTCGAAGTCTCTTCAGCGGTACTGAGTGAGGGCCCCGGCGCGCGACTACGGGCGCTGCCGGGACGGGGACCCCGAGGTCTTGCCGACCCTCCCCCTGCGGGGTCCGCCGGAATGTCCGGGAAGGGTCAGCTTCGGGCGCCGTCTGCGGCGGCCACGACGATCAGAAGGGCAGCCTTCGGGGCATCCGCGCCTGTGGCGGATGCGGCGAGAGCGAAGGCGTGCCGGAACATGACGCCGATCATCGTCGACAAGTCGGCCCGCGTCGAATGGTTTTCGGTACGCGCGGGTTCCGAGGGAGGGCCGAAGAGAGATGCTTCACAAGAGGGTGCCCGGGGTGAACGGTGCCCAGGCCGGGAGCGTGTTCCGGAAGGCGCAGGCAGCGTGGTGCGCGGTGCCCGTCGGGGCGCCGTGCACACCGTGTCCGGCGAGCCTGTTGTTCCGCTCGCTGTGACCCCCGTGAGACGTTCCGTACGGCAGACACATACATGGGTCGGTTACCGTCGACGAATGCTCGATGCCACCACCCGCTCTGGGGGCACCGCCACGGTCCTTCCCCGGACTGCCGCCACGGAGCTCGCCGTCGCCACACCCGTCGCCCTTCCGGTCGTACCGCTGGGACGCACCGCCCGCTGGGGCAGAGTGCTGCTCTCGCCGTGGGCGCGGTTCTCGCTGCTCGTGACGCTGCTCCTGGGCGCCGTGTCGACCGTGCTGCTGTTCGAGCCGCAGCGGCTGCTGGCCGACGGCTGGCCGCCCCAGCTGAGCGGTGCCGCGGCGATCGTGATGTTCGCGGTGGCGTACGGGCTGTGCACGGTCGCCTTCGTGCCCCGGCCGATCCTCAACATCGCGGCGGGCGCCCTGTTCGGCTCCCAGCTGGGTCTGGTCTCGGCGCTGGCCGGCACGGTCCTCGGGGCCGGTATCGCCTTCGGCCTGGGCCGTATGCTCGGCCAGGACGCCCTGCGCCCCCTCCTCCGGCACCGTTGGCTGAAGTCGGCGGACGGCCAGCTCAGCCGCCACGGGTTCCGCTCGATGCTGGCGGCCCGGCTGTTCCCGGGAGTGCCCTTCTGGGCGGCCAACTACTGCGCGTCCGTCTCCCGCATGGGGTATCTCCCCTTCCTCCTCGCCACCGCCCTCGGCTCCATCCCGAACACCGCCGCGTACGCGGTCGCCGGCGCCCGGGCCTCCTCCCCGACCTCCCCGGCCTTCCTGATCGCCATGGCCTGCATCGCGATCCCGGCGTTGATCGGCGCGGCGGTGGCCTGGCGCAAACGCCACCACCTGCGCGACCGGCCGAAGGACGGCGAGCCGGCCTGCGGTGAGTAGGAAATCCGAACTCACCACCGCACGAGTGAGTTGGAAAACCCAACCCTCCCCTAGGCTGGGCCCATGCCCGCCTCCGGAGATCCACGCCCCTGTTCCATCGCCGACACCCTGGCCATCGTCGGCGAGAAGTACTCCCTGCTGATCCTGCGCGAGGTCTGCCTCGGCAACGGCCGCTTCGACCGGCTGGTCCGCAACATCGGCGCCCCGCGCGACGTCCTCGCCACCCGCCTCAAGCGCCTGGTGGGCGCCGGCGTCCTGGACAAGCACGCCTACAGCGAACGCCCCCAGCGCTTCGAGTACCGTCCGACACCGGCGGGCCTCGAACTGGAGCCGATCCTGATGACCCTCATGGCCTGGGGCGACCGCCACCTCCGAGAAGACGACGACCGCCCCATGGTGATCGAGCACATCTGCGGCAACGAACTGGTCCCGAAGATCACCTGCGCGACCTGCGGCACCGAACTCCACCACGAGGACCTGACACCACACCCGCAGACCCCGGGCTGGTCGGTGACAGGCCCGACGGCAACCTGAAACCCGGGCTCACAGCAGCGCCCCGTTCAGGGGCGCGGGGAACTGCGCGACAAGCCACATACGACCCGCACCCGCCGCCACCACAGCACACCCCGAGCTCAAAGGCGCCCGGCGCCCCCCACTCAGTCCCCCTTGTAGACGTCCAACCGCCCACACATCCCGAACTTCCCGTACGCAGAGGGCCCTTCAGCCCTCACCACCGCATCAGCCAAGTGCGACAAGTCCCCCCGCTCCAGCCGCTCCAACTGCTCCCCGGTCCCCGCGGCAGCGGCCCACGCGCCCCGCTCCCACCGCCCCCGCCACTCCGCCAGCCGGGGCCGCACGAGCGCCGCGGCGGCCCGGTGGAACGCGGCGAGCGGCTCGGGGCCGGAGGCCTCCCGCAGGGCCCGGTAGCCCTCCAGGGCGAGGTCCCGCCGGGCCCGGGCGGCCCGCTCCCGCTCCTCCTCCGGCGCGTCCACCGGGATACGGGTGGCGGCGGCGTACGTCTCCGGGTCGGTCAGGTACTCCGGGGGCAGGGTGAGGACCGCGTCGCCCGCTTCCGGGAGCCCGCTGTTCTGCATGAGGACGGTGATGCGCAGCTCGTCCTCGTTGACCAGCCGGTGGATGGTGCCGGGCGTGAACCAGGCGACCGTCCCGGGCGCCAGCGGCGTGACCTCGTACCCGGAGGCCGTCAGCGTCTGCACGGCCCCGCGTCCGCCGGTGACGACGTACGCCTCCGAACAGGTCAGATGCATATGGGGAGTTCCGCCGCAGACCCCGTCCGCGGCGGGCCAGTCGTAGACGGACAGGTGTGAGACGGCGACCCCGCCGGGCAGCCCTTCGTAGCCGCTCACCACGGGTGCGCCTCCAGGTACTTGGCGATCTCCTCCCGCTCCCAGGCACCGTCCGCGACGACGACCCGGTAGCGGCGGGTGAGCGTGTCGCCGGGAGCCAGTTCCAGTTCCTCGTAGAAGGCCCAGGAGGGGGCGACGGCGGCGAAGGGCTCGTTGCGGACGAACCAGTGGGCGGGATGAGCGCCACGGTCGCCCGTGTGGTCGTTCTCGGGCGCGTGCGCGAAGACGAGCGTGGCGTGGCCGTCGGTGCCGTCGTGCTCGCCCGAGTAGGCCAGCCAGGGCGCCTGCTCGCCCATCAGCGCGGGCCCCTCGGCGTCGGGCCCGATGATCCGCCCGTCCCGGAAGGCACGCGGCCCGCGCCAGAACAGGCCGGTGTAGCCCGCCATCTCGCGTCCGGCGGTGGTCGGGCTGCCGAACAGCAGCGGCTCGTCCCGGCGGTTGGTGATCGCGCTCGTCCAGGTCAGCGCCCACGAGCCCGACTCGGTGTCGACGTCGTGGATCTCGATGCGGCGCTCCTCGTCGGCCCACAGCTCCCCGGTGTACGGGTGCCAGGTCAGCCGCTCGGCGATCACGACCCGCTCGCCGTCCGACTCGACGACGTCGAAGCCGGCGTGCGCCATCGAGCCGACCCGCTCCGGGATCGGCAGATAACCCTCGCCGTGCACATACGAGTTGCCGCCCCACAGGTTCTGGCCCGACAGGTGCGAGGCCGTCAGCTGCAGTCCCTTGTGCCAGCGGTGGTCGTTGGGCCGGAAGTCGGTGACGACGTCCCCGGCCAGCGTCCGGACGGGGTGCAGATACGGCTTGGGCGCCTCCCAGGCCGCCTCCGGCCGGTAGACGTAGCTCAACAGCTCGACGCCCGTGGCGGGTTCGGTGACCGTGATCCGGTCGCCGTGGGCGTGGACGACGCGCAGCCCGTCGTGGAAGGTCATGCGGTGATCTCCTCACTCGTGCCGGGGGAGCTCGCGCCGCCGGAGCTCGCGCCGGCGGACACCTGGGCGGTTCCGGGCGCCCAGCCGGGGGCGCCTCCGTGCATGGCCGTGTAGTACGGGTCCCCGGGCCCGATCTCCCCGCGCCGTACGGTCGCGTCGGTGAACGCGGACTTGTACAGGGCGGCGATCAGCTCCAGGCTCGTACGCCCGTCGGCGCCGCTGCTGCGCGGCCGTTCACCGGCGCGCATGCTGGCCACGAGTTCCCGCAGCTGGGCCAGGTGCGAGCTGGGCACGTCCTCGCCGAAGTCCTTCCAGGCCGCCGCGTCCGCGTCGGAGGTGCCCGGGGCGGGGGTGAGGGACCAGTTGGCGTTGGAGTGGCCGTACAGATGGGTCAGTTCGACGGTGGCACGCTCGCAGTCGATGCGGATGCGGCTGACCTCGTCGGGGCTGAGGACGCTGTTGACGACGGTGGCCAGGGCGCCGCTCTCGAAGCGGACGAGGGCCGTCGAGACGTCCTCGGTCTCCACGTCGTGGACCAGCCGTCCGGCCATCGCCCGGACCTCGCTCCACGGGCCGAGCAGATCGAGCAGCAGGTCCATCTGGTGGATGCCGTGGCCCATGGCGGGCCCGCCGCCCTCGGTGGCCCAGCGTCCGCGCCAGGGCACGGCGTAGTAGGCGGTGTCCCGGTACCAGGTGGTCTGGCAGTGCGCGACGAGCGGGCGGCCGAGGCTCCGGTCGGCGAGCAGCTTCCTGATGTGGCGCGCCCCCGAGCCGAAGCGGTGCTGGAAGACGATCGAGGCGTAGGGGCCCCCGGTCTCCGCGCCCTCCTCCGCCTCGACGGCGTCGAAGTCGGCGAGCGTCGGCACGGGCGGCTTCTCGCACCACACCCAGGCGCCGGCGCGCAGCGCGGCGATCGTCTGGTCGCGGTGCAGGGTGGGCGGGGTGCAGACGCTGACCAGATCGGGCCGCTGCTCCGCCAGCATGCGGTCCAGATCGGTGTAGCCGTGCGGGATGCCGTGCTCGGCGCAGAACTTCGCCACCGCGTCGGCATCGATGTCGACGGCGGCGACGACCTCGGTCTCGCCCTCCTCGGCGAGCCGCGCGAGCGCGGGCAGATGCGAGCCGCCGCCGATCGCGCCGATGCCGATGATCGCGGCGCGGACACGGCGGCCGGTCAGGGGGGCCGGGGGGTGGTCCGGAGTCGGGCTCGGGTCGTTGCTGGGTGTGGGCATGGACGTGATCAGCACTCCATCGAACGTGACGTCGGACGTTGGCCAACGCCTGGTGGCGGGGGTTCCGGCGGATCGGCGACCCTCACCACTGCAAGCGCTTTCCCTCGTCAGCAACGTATGTGCGGACATAGTGACGGGTCAACACCACGGATCCGGCCGTTCCACGCCTCGGAACGCCCGCGCTCCACCCGTCCCCCGCACACCTCCGGCCCGGCCCCCGCCCGGCCCCGCGAAACCCCCGTGACAGCCCTGTCCGCAAGGGGCGCTAGGCTGCCCCCAGCACTGTGATCACCCGCCCCGCGGCGCGGCACGTCTTCCGTCGGCCCTCCACGATCAGCGCTTGGACCACGTAACTTCATGTCTTGGTTTGAATCCCTCATCCTCGGACTCGTCCAGGGGCTGACCGAATTCCTCCCCGTCTCCTCCAGCGCGCACCTGCGCCTGACCGCGGCCTTCTCCGGCTGGGAGGACCCGGGAGCGGCCTTCACCGCGATCACCCAGATCGGCACCGAGGCCGCCGTGCTGATCTACTTCCGCAAGGACATCGCCAACATCATCTCGGCGTGGTCCCGCTCCCTGTTCAACAAGGAGATGCGCGCCGACCACGACGCCCAGATGGGCTGGCTGGTGATCGTCGGCTCCATCCCGATCGGTGTCCTCGGTGTGACCCTCAAGGACCAGATCGAGGGCCCCTTCCGTGATCTGCGCCTCACGGCGACCATGCTGATCGTCATGGGCATCGTCCTGGGCGTGGCGGACCGTCTCGCCGCCCGCGACGAGACCGGCGGCAAGCACCGCGCCGCCAAGGAGCGCAAGAGCCTGGAACAGCTCAGCGTCAAGGACGGCCTGATCTTCGGCCTCTGCCAGGCCATGGCCCTCATCCCCGGCGTCTCCCGCTCCGGCGCCACCATCAGCGGCGGCCTCCTCATGGGCTACAAGCGCGAGGCCGCGGCCCGCTACTCCTTCCTCCTCGCCATCCCGGCCGTGATCGCCTCGGGCGGGTACGAGCTCAAGGACGCGATGGAGGGCGGACACGTCTCCTGGGGCCCGACGATCTTCGCGACGATCATCGCCTTCTTCGTGGGCTATGCAGTCATCGCATGGTTTATGAAATTCATTTCCACCAAGAGCTTCATGCCGTTCGTCTGGTACCGCATCGCGCTCGGCATCGTCATCGTGATCCTGGTGTCCATGGGTGTGCTGAGCCCGCACGCGGGCGAGTCGGCGGGCTGAGCGGGCCCCTCCCCAGCGGCCTGATCCCCCCTCAACTCCCTTCAGTGACCAACCACATACGGCATCCGTAGCCGACCAGTAGCGCGCTGTCAGTCCCGGCGCCTACTCTTGTCGGCATGTCCCCCGATTCCCCTGTCCGTGGTTCCGTGCGGTCCGCCGCCGACTTGAACGACCAGATCCGAGCGCTGTGGCGGCATGCGGGCGGATCGCTGTCGGAGCAGGAGCGCGCGGAGTACGAGCTGCTGGTGGTGGAGTGGGCCGCGGCGATACGCGGAAACATCATCGAAGCGGCGTGATCGCCCCGGGCCTACCGAAGCCGCGCCCGGAAGCCGCGCCCTGAAGGGGCGCGGGGCTGTGTCGATTCGCGGCTCCGCCGCGTGGGCGCGAGCGGCCCGCACGGCCGTCAGCCCGCCAACGGCCCAATCCCCCACGGCGTTTCACCGGCAGCTCGCCAACAGCCCAACACCCCCGGCCATTCAGCGACCGCCCGACACCCTCAACACCGCCCCCGTCGTGTACGAAGCCTCCGGTGACATGAGCCACGCGATGGCCGAGGCGATCTCGTCCGCACGGCCGGGGCGCCGCAGCGGCACGGACGCGGCGATGCGCTCGGCCCGTTCCGGGTCCCCCATCCGCGCGTGGATCTCGGTGTCGATCACCCCGGGCGCGACGGCGTTGACCCGGATGCCGTCCGGCCCGATTTCCTTCGCGAGCCCCGTCGTCAGCGTGTCGACCGCGGCCTTGGTCGCCGCGTAGTGGACGTACTCACCGGGGCTGCCCAACGTGGCCGCCGCCGACGACACGTTCACGATGGCACCGCTCCCCGAGGCCGCCATCGCCCTGGCCGCCCGGCGCGAACACAGCAGCACCCCCAGGAGGTTGACCTCCACCACCCGGCGCAGCACCTCCGTGTCGGTGTCCGCCAGCCTCCCGAACGGGCCCGTCACCCCGGCGTTGTTGACCAGCCCCGTCACCGGCCCGAGCCGGTCCGCCGCCGTCTCGAACAGCCGGTCCACATCGGCCTCCACCGAGGTGTCCGCCCTGACGGTGACACAGCGCGCCCCGTTCGCCCGCGCCCCCGTCGCGATCCATTCGGCCGCCGCCCCGTCGTTCACGTAGCCGACGACCACGTCGTGCCCGTCCGCCGCGAGCCGCAGACACGTGGCGGCACCGATCCCCCGGCTCCCACCCGTGACCACCGTGACCGGACGTGACATACCGACCTCCCTGACAGCGAACGTGACGCGGACGGTGTGCGGCCACCGCCAACTCGGCGATCGATCATCCTACGATCGCGTCCGGGCCGCCATGTCACGGCGAGGGCAACCATTCCGGCCCCGGCGGCAACTGTTGAGTGGGAAGCTCCTTTCACACGAGCCCCACACGAATCACGCTTTCTCCCGAACCGCGCCTGGAACCGAAGGACTTGACCGTGGCAGCCCGTTCCCACCGCTCCCCTCGCCCGCCCAGGCGGCGCACCGCCCTCATATCCGCCGCCGCCGTGGCGGCCGCCGGGCTCACCGCGTCGCTCGTCATCGCCTTCGGCCCCGACCGGGGGACCGACACCGAAGCCACCGGGAAGGTCGGGGCCGCGCCCGTCGCGACCAGCCCCGAGGCCACCGGTCCGTCGTCCGAGGCACCGGAGCGGAAGAAGGCCTCCGCGAAGCCCTCGAAGTCCCCGTCGCCCTCGGCCTCGAAGACCTCCCCGTCGGCGACCCCGACCACCGAGCCGGCCCGGCCGAAGCCCGCCGCCACCCGTCAGGCCGGCTCCGCCTCGGCACAGCTGGCGGGGCGGATCCGGCCCGGGGTCGACTACGACGGGGTCGCCACCTTCTACGACGCCGGGACGGGTGGGGGCGGCGCCTGCTCGTTCGGCCCGAGCGACGACGTCATGACCGCGGCGATGAACACCACCGACTACGAGGTCTCCAAGGCCTGCGGCGCCTTCGTGCGCGTCCGCGCGGCGGGCGGCGCCGCCGTCACGGTCCGGATCACCAACGAGTGCCCCTCGCCCTGCAAGCCCGGCCAACTCGACCTCAGCGCCCAGGCCTTCGCCAAGCTCGCCGCCCCCTCACGCGGCCAGATCCCGATCACCTGGAGCCTGCTGAGCCCCGCCACGTCCGACCCGCTCTCGATCCGCTACAAGACCGGGTCCAGCCAGTACTGGTGCGGCATCCAGGTGATCGGCCACCGCAACCCGGTGGCCCGGCTGGAGGTCCGCGCCGGCGGCGGCTGGACCCCGCTGCCGCGTACCGAGTACAACTACTTCCTCTCCGAGCAGGGCGCCGGGTGCGGTGGCGCGCTAAGGATCACCGACATCTACGGGGAGCGGCTGACCGTCGAGGGGATCGCGGTCCGGCCGGACGTCGTACAGCCGACCGGGGCGCAGTTCACGGCACACTGAGCGCGCCACCCGCCGAGAACGGCCCGAGAGCGGCCCGGGCCGCCGATCCGCCGGATAGCGCAAGCTCGCGCGCGCGTGCCCGTGGTCCGGCCAAAGCTGAGGGTGCCCCTGCCCGCCGATCCTCCCGGGACCCTCATGTCACTCACGCCCGCATCCCGCCCGCACACCGGTACGCGTACCCGTACCCGTACCGGCCCTCGTCCCCGCCGCCTCCGTCTGTCCCTCGTAGCCCTGCTCGGCGCCTCCTGCCTCGGCGGCCTGCTCCTCGCCCCGGCGGCGGGCGCCGACACCGGATCCGGCACCGGGTCCGACAGCGGCAGCGAGCGTGCCCTGCAGCGGCAGCTCGAAGACCTGGTCGCCACTCCCGGAGGACCGCCGGGAGTGATCGTCGTCCTGCAACGGAACGGCGCACCACGCGTCCTGCGGGCCGGTGTCGCCGATCTGGAGACGGGCCGCCCGATCGAGGCCACCGACCACATGCGGATCGCCAGTACGGCGAAGGCGTTCAGCGGCGCCGTGGCCCTGCGTCTGGTGCAGCAGGGCGCCCTCAGCCTCGACAGCACCATCGGCCGCACCCTGCCCCGGCTGCCCCGCGCCTGGCGGTCGGTCACCCTCCGGCAGCTGCTGAACCACACCAGCGGACTGCCCGACTACAGCGAGGACCCGGAGTTCCTGGAACTGCTCCTGGCGGACCCGCGCCGCACCTTCGACCCCCGCCGGCTGCTGGACTTCGTCGCGGACGAACCACTGCGCTTCCGCCCCGGCTCGCGGTACCTGTACTCCAACTCCGACAACATCGCCGTCGCCCTGATGGCGGAGGCGGTGACCCGCCGGCCGTACGAGGAACTGCTGGACCGGATCGTCTACCGGCCGCTCGGGCTACGCGACACCAGCCTCCCGCTGGGCTACGAGATGCCGGAGCCGTACATGCACGGGTACGCCGTCGAGCCGCCCGCGCCGCCGGAGGACGTCAGCGAGGCGCTCAGCGCGTCCGGTGTGTGGGCCTCGGGCGGGATCGTCTCCACCCCGCGTGACATGACGCGGTTCATCCGTGGCTACGCCGCCGGAGAGCTGACGTCCCGAGCCGTTCTGCGGGAGCAGCGCCGCTGGATCGAGGGCGCGTCCGAACCGGCGGGACCCGGACGCAACACGGCGGGACTCGCCATCTTCCGCTACGACACCCGCTGCGGGGTGGTGCTGGGGCACACCGGGAACTTCCCCGGCTACACCCAGCTGATCGCCGCGACCCCCGACGGCCGGAAGTCCCTCACCTTCTCCCTCACCACCCAGGTGAACCGGACGCTCGACCCCGACCTCCTGGAGAAGCTCCGCACGATCGAGGAGAACGCGGTCTGCGTCCTGCTCGGCCGGCACCCGGGCTGACCGGGAGCTCAGCCGCGCACATGCGTCGGCATGTCGTCCGCGACGGGGTACGGCCGTTCCTCGGGCAGCAGCGCGGTGGCCGCCTCCCGGTCGCCCGCCCGTACGAGGCCATGGACCTCCCTGGCCAGCGGGGTCACGTCCTCGATGCCGACGATCCACTCGTCCGCGTACCGGGCCGCCGCCTCGCCCGACAGGCCCAACTGGAGCGAGCGGTACGGCAGCGGGGTGAACCGCAGGTCGCGCTCCGGGTCCCACTGCACCCGCGCGGGCGACCTGCGCAACTCCCGCTTCCACGCGGCCTGGTCCTCGTACAGCTCGGGGACGTAGTGCGAGAGGCAGGAGTTGCGCAGCGCCCACTCGAAGCCGTCGCGGCCGATCTCGACGGCCAGGACCGTCTCCTGGCCCTCCTTCAGAGCCCAGCCGCAGCGGTACATCATCCACAGGAAGGACGGCTTGATCCAGGTCATCCGGTCCCGCTTCCACGCGGCCGGAAAGCGGCCGTGCCGGGCGGCCGGGCCGCCTGTCTCCGGGCGGTACGCCTGGTAGACGGTGACCGTGTCGGCGGTGTGGCGGGCACGGATACGGAACTTGGGCTCGGTCGCCGGTCTGCGTTCACTCTCACTCACCGGGCCAGGTTCGATCACGGCCGCCCCCGGCGCCACCGAATAAGTAATGTCCCCGTCTGCCTGCACGCCCCTTGGCGTGGCGTGTCCCCTGCCCCAAGACTGAGCCGATGACGCAGCGCGTGGAGCTCGCGACCGTGATGGACCGACTCGCCGTCGACGGCCTGATCACCGAGTACGCGGTGGCGGTGGACGACGGCGACTGGACGGCGTACCGGAATCTGTTCGCACCCGCGGGCCGCGCGGACTACCGCTCGGCCGGCGGTATCGAGGGGGACGCCACGCAGGTCGCCGGGTGGCTGGCCCGGAGCATGGAGCTCTTCCCGATGCGCCAGCACCTGATCGTCAACCGGCGGGTGCGCTTCGGGTACCTGGAGCAGGACACCGGCGACACCGCCCAGGTCCAGGCCGACTACATCAACCCGATGCGCTTCGCCGGACCCGACGGCGGATCCACCGCCCCCGACTTCGTCTGCGGCGGCCGTTACGCCTTCGCCCTGACCCGGACCCCCGACGGCTGGCGCCTGAGCGAGGTGGTCGTCCAGGAGAAATGGCGCCGCGCCCCGGAAGGTCTCACCCCCGCCCAGCGCCCTTCACCCGCCTGAGCGCACCACCCGCCCCGCCCACGCCCCCTGTCGGAGATCGTCCCCGGCGCGCACACTGGAGAGACGCATCGCCGGGGAGGGAGGCGCCGTATGAGGACCCCGGACCTGGCCGCCTCCCCATGGCGGCGGCGGGCGGCCGTCGTCGTGGCCGGTGCCCTGCCCGTGCTCGCGTTCCCGGAGCCGGGCCTGTGGTGGTTCGCGTACGCGGCGCTGGTGCCCTGGATGCTGCTGATCCGCGCGGCCCCGACCGGCCGCCGGGCGGTGTACGACGGCTGGCTCGGCGGATTCGCGTTCATGCTGGCCATGCACCACTGGCTGCTGCCGAACCTCCATGTGTTCACCTTCGTCATCGCCGGTCTGCTGGGCGCGCTGTGGGCGCCCTGGGCCTGGCTGGTGCGCCGGTTCCTGGCCGGCACGCCCTCATCGGGGCGGGTCGCCGCCGCGCTGCTGGTCGTGCCGTCGGGCTGGCTGACGATCGAGCTGGTCCGCTCCTGGCAGGGCCTCGGCGGGCCGTGGGGTCTGCTGGGGTCCAGCCAGTGGCAGGTGGAACCGGCGCTGCGGCTGGCCTCGGTCGGCGGGGTCTGGCTGCTCAGCTTCCTGGTGGTGGCCGTCAATGTCGCGGTCACCGTGCTGGTCTCGGTACGCCGGTCCCGGGCGCCGGCGCTCGCCGGTCTCGTCGCGGCGGCCCTCGCCACCTCGGCGGTGTGGCTGTGGTCGCCGCGACCCGACGTCCGGGCGGAGGTGCGGATCGCCGTCGTACAGCCCGGTGTCACCGACGGCCCCGACAACCGGTTCGCCCGGGAGGAGGCGCTCACCCGACGGCTCGCAGGGCAGGATCTCGACCTGATCGTGTGGGGAGAGAGCAGCGTCGGTCACGACCTCGCCGAGCGCCCCGATCTCTCCGACCGGATCGCCGCGCTGGCCCGTGAGACCGACACGAACATCCTGGTGAACGTCGACGCCCGCCGCTCCGACCGCCCCGGCATCTACAAGAGCTCGGTGCTCGTCGGCCCCGACGGTCCGACCGGTGACCGCTACGACAAGATGCGGCTCGTCCCCTTCGGCGAGTACATCCCGATGCGCTCACTGCTCGGCTGGGCCACCTCGGTCGGCGAGGCGGCCGGCGAGGACCGCAGGCAGGGCACCGCCCAGGTGGTGTTCGACTCGGGGAAGGGGCTGCGGATCGGTCCCATGGTCTGCTTCGAGTCCGCGTTCCCGGACATGAGCCGTCATCTCGTGCGGGACGGCGCCGAGTTGCTGCTCGCGCAGTCGGCGACCTCGACGTTCCAGCAGAGCTGGGCCCCGGAGCAGCACGCCTCGCTGGCCGCGCTGCGGGCCGCCGAGACCGGCCGTCCGATGGCCCACGCGACGCTCACCGGCGTCTCGGCGGTGTACGGCCCGGACGGCGAGCGCGTCGGTTCCCGGCTGGGCACGGACGAGAGCACGTCGGCGGTGTACGACGTGCCGCTGGCGGGCGGTACGACGTGGTACGTCCGCTTCGGCGACTGGCCGGTGCACACGGCGCTGCTGGTGCTTCTCGGGTGGGGCGCCTACGAGGGCGTACGGGCCGTACGGCTCAGGCGGCGGACGGGTCCTCCGCCGCCCGGGGCTCAGCCGGCGGACCGGCCCTCCACCTCCCGCACCACCCGCTCGCACAGCTCGTGAGTCGCCAGCGCGTCCCGGGCGTCGAGCACCTTGCCCGCGCGCACGGCGTCGAGGAAGGCGAGGACGGCCTGTTCGATGCCGCGCTGCCGGGCCACCGGCACCCAGTCGCCGCGCCTCCTTATGGACGGCTGCCCCTTGTGGTCGACGACCTCGGCGAGGTTCACGACCTGCCGCTTGGTGTCCTGCCCCGAGACCTCGAGGATCTCCTCGGCCGAGCCGCTGAGCCGGTTCATGACGCCGAGCGCGGTGAACCCGGCCCCGGAGAGCTGCAGCACGACATGGTGCAGCAGCCCGCCCTCGGTCCGGGCGCGCACGGTGACGTCCTCGATCTCCCCCGGCACCAGGAACCGCAGGGTGTCGACGACATGGATGAAGTCGTCCAGGATCATCGTGCGCGGCAGTTCGGGCAGACCGATGCGGTTCTTCTGCATGAGGATCAGCTCGCGCGGATGGTCGGCGCACTGCGCGTACCCGGGCGCGTACCGGCGGTTGAAGCCCACGGCGAGCCCGACGTTGCGCTCCTCCGCGAGCCGTACGAGCCGTTCCGAGTCGGCGAGTTCGTACGCGAGCGGCTTGTCGACGTATGTCGGCACGCCGGCCCTCAGCAGCCGCTCCACGATCTCGGGGTGGGCCCCGGTGGGCGCGTGCACGAAGGCCGCGTCGAGGCCCTCGGCGAGCAGCGCGTCCAGATCGGTGTGCCGCTGCCCGGGCGGGAGGTGCAGGCTGTCGGCGACACGGGTGAGGGTGTCGGGCGTCCGCGTCTGCAGATGGAGTTCGAGGCCCGGCCTGGTGCCGAGCACCGGCAGATACGCCTTCTGCGCGATGTCGCCGAGCCCGATGCAGCCGACCTTCACAGGGGTCTCCCGTCCACGGTGTGCCGTCGAAATGCCTCGTCGGCAGCATACGGGGGCTGCCAGGATGACCGGCATGACCATCCCACGCACCGAACCCTCCGTCACCGCCGACGAACGGACCATGCTCGAAGGCTGGCTCGACCACCACCGTGCGACCCTCGCGATCAAGTGCGAGGGCCTGGACGACGCCCGGCTGAGGACCGCCTCCGTACCGCCCTCGGAGCTGTCCCTGCTGGGGCTCGTACGGCACATGGCGGAGGTCGAACGCATCTGGTTCCGCAAGGTGCTGGTGGACGACGACCAGGGGCCGATCTACTTCAGCGAGGAGGACCCGGACGGGGAGTTCCATCTGACGGAGGCGGACACCTGGGAGGAGGCGTACGGCACCTGGCAGGAGGAGATCACGATCGCCCGGCGCCACGCGGAGGGCTTCGCCCTGGACGACATCGGCAGGGCCGCACACGGGCGGGGCGAGCAGCCGAGCCTGCGGTGGATCTACACCCACATGATCGAGGAGTACGCCCGGCACAACGGGCACGCGGACCTGATCCGGGAGCGGATCGACGGGGCCACCGGGTGCTGAGCGGAGCCGGGATCCCGCGATAGCGCGTACGGCGGGAGCGAGCCGAGGCCGGTGGACGGCGGGAGCGAGCCGGGGGCCGTGGACGGCGAGGGGTGAGCCGAGGGCTCTGGACGGCGAGGGGGTGAGGGGCGAGCGGCGTCGTCGGCGGTCCCGGGCGTCACCCATGTGGGGGCATCATCCGCCTCCCCCCTCCCCAAAGCCGCCCGGACACAGCAGAGTTGCGCGCGTGCATCGACCGACCACCACCGCAACGCTCCTGGTCACCGTGGCCGTCTCGGCCCTCACCGGCTGCGTGACCGCGCACCACCCGCCCCCGCCCGAGGCATCATCCGTACCGTCCCGGCCGTCCGAGCCCCGCCCCGACGGCACCACCGCCACCCAGATCGTGCAGGCCCCCGCGCGGGAGGCCCTGGAGCTGATCGGCCCGCCTCGGGAACCCACCCCGCGTGCGCCCACGAAGCCGAAGCCCACCGCACCGACCCCCGCCGCCGCCACCCCCACGCCCGCCGCGCCCCCACCACCGTCGGCGCCGCCGCCCCGGAACGAGCACCGGGCGCGCCCCGAACGGCACGGCCCACCCCCCGAGTCCCGGCCCCACGTCGAGATCCCGCCCCTCCCCGGAACCGTCCCGACGCAGCCGCCGAAGAACTCCGACGTGTGCGCCCTCGGCCACAGATACGGCGGCTGGGGCAAGGACACCCCGCAGGCGGCCATCTGCAAGGACGTCTACGGCCGTTGAGGACCGGACGTCCGGGATGGGGGACCTAGGGCCGCTGTCGCGGCGGTCCCGGTGTCTCCCCGCCGGCGGGACCCGTCTCGTCGAGCCGGGCCTCCAGGCGGGCCAGGGCGGCGCGGACGCCGGCGCCGTGGCCGTCGTCCTCCAGTAGGGCCAGCGCGCCCCGGGCCAGCCGCAGATGACTGCGGGCCGCGTCGTGGCGGCCCAGCTTGGCGTAGTCGGTGGCGAGGTTGAGGTGGAGCGAGGGGTAGAAGGCGCGCACCGCGAGCTCGTCGTGGTGCTCCCTGGGGTGCTCCGCCGGCCGGCCGTCGGACAGCTCGTCGGCCGCCGACAACGCCCGGAGATCCCAGGCCAGTTCGCTGTCCGGGTCGTCCTGGGTGTCGGCCATGTAGTGCGCCAGGGTGCAGCGGTGGAGCGGGGTGCCGTCCTCGCCGATCTCCGCCCAGAGCTTCAGGAGACGGTCCCGGGCCTCCTCGCGGTCACCCCCGTGGTGCAGCATGACCGCCTGCCCGATCCGGGTCATCATGGCGTCCGGTGCCACCTGCTCCTGTCGCTCCACCACCGTGTCCTCCGCACTCGTCGCCCCCTGACCCACTTGTCGCTCCCGACGCTAACGGCAGGCACCGGCAATCCCGGTCAGGCCGCTCCGTACGGCCGCGGGGGTGCCCCGGCGGCCGTACGGGCGGACAGGCGGGTGAGGGTGGACGGGCGGCGGCGGATCAGCCGAGGTTCGGGATCGTCCAGTCGATCGCCTCGTGGCCCTGCCGGGCGACGGCCTCGTTGATCTGTGTGAACGGCTGGGAGCCGAAGAACTTCTTGGCCGACAGCGGCGAGGGGTGCGCGCCCTTCACCACCGCGTGGCGCTCCTCGTCGATCAGCGGGAGCTTCTTCTGCGCGTAGTTGCCCCACAGCACGAAGACCGCCGGGTCGGGCCGGTCGACGACGGCGCGGATCACGGCGTCGGTGAACTTCTCCCAGCCTCTGCCCTTGTGCGAGTTGGCCTCGCCGGAGCGGACCGTGAGCACCGCGTTGAGCAGCAGCACGCCCTGCTGGGCCCAGGGCAGCAGATAGCCGTTGTCCGGGATCGGGGTGCCCAGCTCGGCCTGCATCTCCTTGTAGATGTTCCGCAGGGAGGGCGGGGTCTTCACGCCCGGCCGCACGGAGAAGCACAGACCGTGGCCCTGGCCCTCGCCGTGGTACGGGTCCTGCCCGAGGATCAGGACCTTCACGCTCTCGTACGGTGTGGCGTCGAGCGCGGCGAAGACCTGGTCACGGGGAGGGTAGACGGGACCGGCCGCGCGCTCCTCCTCGACGAACTCGGTGAGTTCCTTGAAGTAGGGCTGCTGAAGCTCTTCCCCCAGGACCCCGCGCCAGGACTCGGGCAGCATGGCGATGTCGGTCACGTCAACTTCCTCCGGTGTGCGCTCACTTCACGGCCGCGGACAACGCGGCCATGGACGGCCGCGCGAGGCGCGGCCGTCGTCAGAGCACAGAACCTACAGGCGCCCACTGACAATCGGGGCGGGCGACCGGAACTGCCGGCGTGACTACCAGCTGGTCTTCCAGGACAGGTTCCACATGATCATCATGGTCGCCGGGTCGATCACGTTCTCCAGGCCGGCGATCTCCTCGTTCGCGGCCGTGTAGGACTTGCCCTGCCACAGCGGGATCAGCCGCGCGTCGTCCACGAGGATCTGCTGGGCCTCCTCGAACTCCTCGGTCACGGCGCCGCGGTCGCTCTCGGCGCGCGACTCCGGCAGGAGCTTGTCCGTGATCTCGGGGGACTTGTACGGGGTGCCGAGCGCGTTCTGCTCGCCCACGAACGGGGCGATGAAGTTGTCGGCGTCGTTGAAGTCGGGGTTCCAGCCACGTCCGAAGACGGGGTACTCGCCCTTCCGGTAGCCCTCCGAGTAGGTCTTCCACGGGCGGCTCTTCAGCTTGACCTCGAACAGCCCCGACGCCTCCAGCTGCCGCTTCAGCTCCTCGAAGGCCGGCTTGGTCTGGGAGCCGTAACGGTCCGTGGTGTACCAGAGCGTGAGAGGAACCGTTTCGTTGATGCCCGCCTCGGTGAGGATGGACTTCGCCTTGGTCGCGCTGGGGTTGCCGTAGTCGTCGAAGAAGCCCGTCGTGTGGCCCACCAGACCGCTGGGGATCATGGAGTACAGCGGCTCGACGGTGTCCTTGTAGATGTTGTGGGCGAGCGCCGGGCGGTCGAGGACCTGGGCGACCGCCTTGCGGACCGCGGGGTTCTTCGCCCAGGGGTCCTTGGGGTTGAACACCAGGTAGCTGATCTCGGTGGTGGGGTTCTCCACGATCTGGAGGCCGTTCTCATCGTGGTTGGTCTGGATGTCCACGATGTCCGAGGCGCCGAGGCCCCGGTAGATGACCGAGATGTCCTTGTTCTTGAGGGCGTTGACCATCTCGTCGGACTGCTGGAAGTACTCGATGGTGATGGCGGAGTTCTTGCGGTCCGCGAGGCCCTTGTAGTTCTCGTTCCCGACCAGCTCGGCGGTCTTGCCCTCGTCGTAGGAGGCGAGGTCGTACGGCCCGGATCCGGTGATCTCCGTGCCCTCGCGGAGCTTGTCGGCGGGATAGTCCGCGGGGTCCACGATCGACATGGCCGGCGTGGTGAGCACCAGCGGGAAGGTCGCGTCGGGCTGGCTGAGGTGGAAGACGACCTCGCGGTCGCCCTTCACCTGCACCCGGGAGAGGGTGGTCAGCAGACCCGCCGGACCGCCGTTGACGTTGATCTTCTTGATCCGGTCGAACGAGTACTTGACGGCCTTCGCGTCCAGCGCGTGGCCGTTCGAGAACTTCAGTCCCTCACGCAGCGTGCAGCTGTACACCTTGCTGGAGCTGTCCGTGAACTCGCAGCTCTCTGCCGCGTCCGGCTCGGGATCGGATCCGCCGGGCGAGTAACCCAGCAGGGGCTGGAAGACATTGCGCATCAGCTCCCAGGAGCTGTCCCAGGCCGCGGCCGGGTCCAGGGTGCTCGGCGTACTGGTGGTGCCCACCACGATGGGGTCCGCGTCGTCGGAGGCGTCCGAGGAGAACACACCACACCCGGTCACCATGGATATGGACGCGATCACCGCGAGTGGCGGCAAGTATCGGTTCCGGTTGAACACGTGCATGCTCCTCGAAATGCCGTACCAAGAGTGGGCGAACGATACCGCAGGCCCCCCGAGCCGCTCCCGCCCGGTGGGAAGAGCCCTTGATCAGTCCGCTTGTGACGGCGTTGTCGAGCCCCTGTGAGGGGTGCGGACGGGCGCCGGAGATCTTCGGTGAAGCTCGTACCGGCACCCGCCGTACTCTGTCAGCCCACCCCGGCGTTGAGGAAGATGCCGCCGTCGACGACGAGGGTCTGGCCGGTGATCCAGTCGGACTGCCCGGAGGTGAGGAACGCGGCGGCGCCACCGATGTCGGAGGGCACACCGAGCCGGCCGAGCGGGTAGGACGCGGCGGCCTCGGCCTCCCGGCCCTCGTACAGGGCCTGGGCGAACTTGGTCTTCACCACGGCGGGCGCGATCGCGTTGACCCGCACCTTCGGCGCGTACTCGTGCGCCAGCTGCACGGTCAGATTGATCATGGCGGCCTTGCTGATGCCGTACGCGCCGATGAACGGCGACGCGGAGACCCCGGCGACGGAGGCGATGTTGACGATCGCGCCGCCGTTGTCCTTCTGCCAGGCGTGCCAGGTCCGCTGGGCGAAGCCGAGGGCCGAGACGACGTTCGTCTCGAACACCTTGCGGGCCACGTTCAGGTCGAGGTCGGCGATCGGGCCGAACACCGGGTTCGTCCCGGCGTTGTTGACGAGGAAGTCGACGCGTCCGAAGGCCTCCATCGTGCGCTCGACGGCGTGGGCCTGGTGGGCCTCGTCGTGGGCCTTGCCCGCGACACCGATGACGCGGTCGGCGCCGAGCTGCTCGACAGCCTCCTTGAGGGCGTCCTCGTTACGGCCCGTGACGCACACCCGGTCGCCGCGCGCGACGAGGGCCTCGGCGATGCCGTAGCCGATGCCGCGACTGGCGCCGGTGATGAGGGCGACCTTGCCCGAAAGCTCGGGGAGTTCCACCGAAGTCATGTTCCCGATCCCTTAGTTGAGCGGTCCGCCGGCGACGTACAGCACCTGGCCGGAGACGAATCCGGCGTCCTCGCCCGTGAAGTAGGCGATCGCGCCGGCGATGTCCTCCGGCCGGCCCACGCGCTGGACCGGGATCTGGGTGGCGGCCGCGGCCTGGAACTCCTCGAAGCCCATGCCCACGCGGGCGGCGGTCGCCGCGGTCATGTCGGTGACGATGAACCCGGGCGCGACGGCGTTCGCGGTGACGCCGAACTTGCCGAGCTCGATGGCGAGGGTCTTGGTGAAGCCCTGCAGTCCGGCCTTGGCGGCGGAGTAGTTGGCCTGGCCCCGGTTGCCGAGCGCGGAGGACGAGGACAGGTTCACGATCCGGCCGAACTTGGCCTCGACCATGTACTTCTGGACGGCCTTGGCCATCAGGAAGGCACCGCGCAGATGCACGTTCATGACCGTGTCCCAGTCGGACGCGCCCATCTTGAACAGCAGGTTGTCGCGGAGCACGCCCGCGTTGTTCACGAGGATCGTCGGGGCGCCCAGCTCCTCGGCGATCCGGGTGACGGCGGCCTCGACCTGAGTCTCGTCTGAGACGTCGCAGCCGACCGCGAGCGCCTTCCCGCCCGCCGCCGTGATCTTCTCCACGGTGTCCTTGCACGCGGCCTCGTCGAGGTCGATCACCGCGACGGCACGGCCCTCGGCGGCCAGTCGTACGGCGGTCGCGGCGCCGATGCCGCGCGCGCCACCGGTGACCACGGCGACACGCTGCTCAGTGGTGGACATTGCTGGTTCTCCTCGCCCTTGGATGCGGCTCCTACGGCACTCCCCAGGTGGTGAGCGACCGCTTAGTACCTTCAGCACACGTGACGCTAGAAGTCCTGGCACCCGGTGTCAACGTTCCACCAGGTGTGATCCCTTACGTCGGCCCTCGGGCCGTCGGCCGACGCCCTTCCGCCGATCTCTCACTTCACCAGCAGAGCGAGCAGCCGCTCGGCCTCCGCCGCCGGATCCGCGGTGAGCCCAGTGTGCACGGGCCCCGCCTGCACGACCGTGGAACGGGGCGCGACGAGCCACCGGAACCGCCGTCCGGCGTCGTCCAGGGCGGCCTGCCCGGCCGCCTCTCCCCCGGCGCACACACCCTCCACGGCGCGCAGCGCGGCGCGCACGCCCGCCACGTCCGCCCCGGGGTCCAGCGCCAGCAGCTTGGCCTCGTTGAGATGCGTACGGGCCGCCACGAGGGCCCGGGACCGGCTGTACACG
This sequence comes from Streptomyces sp. NPDC001868, assembly GCF_040297125.1. NCBI lineage: Bacteria > Bacillati > Actinomycetota > Actinomycetes > Kitasatosporales > Streptomycetaceae > Streptomyces > Streptomyces sp. NPDC001868. The sequence continues at coordinate 280,272 of NZ_JBEOYO010000006.1, forward strand.
AGGACGCCCGCGTTGAAGCACTCGCCGCGCTCGATCCGGGGCACGATCCGCAGCAGCGCGTACTCGTAGACGTCCTGCCCGGAAGCCCCGGTCCCCAGGAAGCGGTCGTTCACTTGGTCCCCTCGATGTGCTCGATCCCCTCGATACGTTCGTGAATGTCGGCGGCGCGCGCGAGCAGCGGCTCCGCGTACGCCCGCCGGAGCGCGTCCGGCGTCTCGAAACCGGGCTCGTCCGCCAGCCAGACGTCCGGGATCTCGGCGGTCACCTCGGCGAGCAGGTCCTCGGTGACCAGCGGCGCGAGGTCCACGGCGGCTGCGGCGACATCGGGGCCGAAGCGCGCGAGGGCGTGGTCGGCGGCGGCGTACGGCTTGGCGGCGGAGGCGCGGGCGCCGGGCCAGTGGTGGTGCCAGATCATGGTGGCGCCGTGGTCGATGAGCCACAGCTCGCCGTGCCGCATCAGCAGGTTCGGGTTGCGCCAGGAGCGGTCCACGTTGTTGATCAGCGCGTCGAACCAGACGATCCGGCCGGCCTCCTCGGGGCTCACCTCGAAGGCGAGCGGGTCGAAGCCGAGGGCGCGGGTCAGGAAGTCCATGCCCAGATTGGTGCCGCCGCTGGACTTGATCAGCTCCTGCACCCGCTCGTCGGGCTCGCCGAGCCCCAGCACGGGATCGAGGTCGACGGTCACCAGACGAGGCACGCGCAGCCCGAGCCGTCGGGCCAGCTCACCGCAGACGACCTCCGCGACGAGCGTCTTGCGGCCCTGCCCGGCACCGGTGAACTTCAGGACGTACGTCCCGCGGTCGTCGGCCTCGACGAGACCGGGCAACGAGCCGCCCTCCCGCAGCGGCGCGATATACCGGGTCGCCGCAACTTCTTTCAGCACTCTCCCAGGCCATCCATCTCTTCAGCCTCGCCGTCCTTGGCGGTGCGCCCTTGCCGGCCTCCGGCATGAAGTGAGCATAGTAACCAAGGGTGATCACGGACGCATCGCGATCGTCTGCAGAAGAGCGGCCATCGCGAAGGGCCTTTCAGCATGCAACCGAGTGCTCCGACGGCGCCTGGGCCTGGGCGGACAGAACCAACATCTTCCATTTCTGCAATTACGTCGACGGCTCGGACAGCCTCGCGAAAGGCTACTGGGTCTGGGAGTACACCTGACATTTTTCGCACCCATGGGGGTGTTCAGCATTTCATGCCCGAATCCCCCTTTGCGTTGCATGGAAACCTCACACAGAGAATGCCGATCCTTCCGCAGGGCTCGCCCGCGCCGCAGACTGACAGCTTTCGGACAGCTGCTTTTGACGCCATCGTGATCCCGGACAGGCCAAGATGTGCACCCTGTCTGAACGTTCAAGCACGGGCTCGCCGTATCCATGGGCGCAAGTGCAGAGCCACCTCGGAAGGAACCGACAGCATGACCAGCGAAACGATCAAGCCCTCCTCGATTCCCGGCCGTCGCACCGTCATGACGGCGGCCGGCGTGGCGGGACTCGCCGTCGCGCTGACCGCGTGCGGGTCGGGGGACGACTCCTCGGAGTCGGTCTCGCCCGGTTCCGGCGCCGACGGCGGCGCGAGCGGCGACTCGACCGCGGAGGCGAGCAGCGGCAGCACGGGGGGCGACGCCGGCGCGGGCGGCACCGAGCTCGCCAAGACCTCGGACATCCCCGAGGGCGGCGGCAAGATCTTCGACAGTGAGGGCGTCGTCGTCACCCAGCCGCAGGCGGGCACCTACAAGGCGTTCTCCTCCGTGTGCACCCACTCGGGGTGCGCCGTGAAGACGATCGCCGACGGCGTGATCAACTGCCCCTGTCACAACAGCAACTTCTCGATCGCCGACGGCAGTGTGAAGAGCGGCCCGGCGACGAAGCCGCTGCCGGCCAAGGAGGTCAAGGTGTCCGGGGAGTCGATCGTGCTGGCCTGACGTTCGTCAGGTATCCCCACCCCGCCCCAGACAAGCCACCACCTCGTCCGTGGTCGCGACCGTGGCGACCAACGCGAGCGTGTGGCGGATCATCGCGGGGGTGTAGTCGGCAGGCACCCCCGCGATGGCGTCCCCGGGCACGACGACGGTGTAGCCGAGGTTCACCGCGTCGAACACCGCGTTCGGCACGGCGACGTTGGCCGAGACACCGGTGACGACCAGGGTGCGGCACCCGAGATTGCGCAGCAGGGCGTCCACGTCGGTGCCCGCCAGCGGGGACAGCCCGTGCAGCCGCCGTACGATCAGGTCCTCCTCGGCGACCTCGATGGGCGGTGCGACGCGTACGGCGGCGGTGCCCGTCAACTGCCGTACGGGCAACCGTTCGGCGGCGCGGAAGAGGCGGGCGTTGTGGTTGGCGCCCCGCCCGTCCGGCCGTCGCTCGGCGACGGCGTGCAGGACCTGCGTCCCGCTTCCGTGGGCCGCTGCGACGAGCCGGGCCACGTTGGCGAGCGCTCCCGAGGCACGGGCCTCGCGGGCGAGTTCGGGCAGCGCGCCGTCCGGTCCGACGACACCCCGCTGGCACTCGACGGTGAGCAGGACGGTGGTGGCGGGATCGAGGAGCCCGCTCAGCTCCCGCTGCCGCTTCGACTCACTCGCGTACGACGGCATGACGTTCCCCTTGTCGCCGGCGATCGGGCGGGCGAGCGTAACGCCCCTTGCACATGGACGGAAGACGGCCGATGCTCTTCTGACGCCACGTCAGCGGAGGGGATTCCATGACCGTCACTCAGCGCCGGGGCCGGAAGATCATGATGGAGCCCGCCGAACTCGACGCGTTCCTGAGCGCTCAGCGCACCTGCCGGGTCGCGACGGTCTCGCCCGACGGGGCCCCGCACATCAGCCCGCTCTGGTTCGTCTGGGACGGCACCTCGCTCTGGCTCTACTCGATCACCCGCAGCAGGCGCTGGTCCGCGCTGCGCCGCGATCCGCGCTGCGCCGTCGTCGTCGACGCGGGCGAGGAGTACGGCGAGCTGCGCGGTGTCGAGCTGTCCGGCGCCGTCGAGTTCGTCGGCGAGACACCGCGCACGGGTGAGCCGGTCCCCGAACTCGTCGAGGTGGAGCGGCTGTTCGCCCGCAAGAACTTCGGCATCGACGAGATGCCCCACGACGGCAGGCACGCCTGGCTGCGGCTGACACCGGAGGCGATCGCGTCCTGGGACTTCCGCAAGCTGGGCTCGCTCTAGGTCAACCCGTTCCGCAAGCAGGGTCAGCCGTGCAGGCCGACGACCTCACCCCGCCCCGCCCGCTCCGCCCGCGCCCCCTGCCGTCCGCAGTGCCTCCACCGCCGCCCTGATCGACGGTCGCCGGTCGGCGTCGGCGCGCCACACCGCGTAGACGCTGCGATGGACCCGGTGGCGTACCGGCACGGTCCGCATGCCGGCCGGCATCGGGTCGCGGCCGAGCCGCGGCGCGATACAGACGCCCAGCCCGGCGGCGACCAGGGCGAGTTGGGTGTGGTGCTCGCCGGCGCGGTGGGCGATGTGGGGTTCGATGCCGTGGGCGCGCAGCGTGTAGAGCAGCCATTCGTGGCAGAACTCGCCCTCGGGCCAGGCGACCCACGGCTCCTCCGCCAGTTCCCGCAGGTCGATCTCGTCCCGGCCGGCGAGCGGGTGGTCGTCGGGCAGCGCCACCTCCACCGGGTCGTCGAGGATCGCGGCCCTGGCGAGCCCCTCGGGCACGGGCAGCGGCTTGTTGTACCAGTCGAGGACGACGGCCAGGTCGACGTCGCCCCGGATCACGGCGTTGATCGCGAGTTCGGGTTCCAGTTCCCGTGAGCGCACGCGCAGCGCCGGGTGGTCGTCCCGCAGTGCGCGGAAGACGGCGGGAAACAGCCCCCGGACGGCTGTGGGGAACGCGGCCAGCCGTAGTTCGCCGACGACCTGCCCCCGCTGGGCCTCCAGGTCCGACTGCGCCAGTTCGACCTGCGAGAGGATCCGCGCCGCGTGGTCGGCGAGCAGCCGTCCCGCGTCGGTGAGGCGTACGCCCCGCCCGTTCTTGGCGAGGAGCCGCTGCCCCACCTCCCGCTCCAGCTTGGCCATCTGCTGCGAGACGGCCGAGGTCGTCACATGCAGCCCCTCGGCGGCCCCGCTGACCGATCCGTGCCGGGCGAGGGCGTCGAGGGTACGCAGGCGCTCCAGATTCAACATGTAAGTGATGCTACGAGATTCAGCTCATCAATTCTCGCTTGTGCTACGAGATCGATCGGCACCATCGTTACGGGCATGACCACGGCCGCGCCCACCCGACCTCCCGCCCCCGCCTCCGACCGCTCGCGCACCACCGTCGACTGGCGGCTGCGCTTCGCCTTCCTCTCCCTCGTCTGGGGCTTCAGCTTCCTTCTGATCAAGGTGGGTACGGAGGCGTACGCGCCCTTCCAGGTCACCTTCGGGCGGCTGCTGTTCGGCACGCTGGTCCTCGCGGCGGCGATGGCGGTGAAGCGGGAACGGCTGCCGCGCGGCGCCCGCACCTGGGGGCACCTCACGGTGGCGGCCTTCTTCCTGAACGCCCTGCCGTTCTCCCTCTTCGCCTACGCGGAGCTGACGATCCCCTCCACGCTGGCGGGCATCTGCAACGCGACCTCGCCCCTGTGGGGCATGGCCCTCTCCCTGGTCGCGCTCTCGGAGGACCGCCCGACGCGGGTGCGGGTCGCCGGTCTCGGCCTCGGCTTCCTCGGTGTGCTCACCGTGCTCGGCGCCTGGCAGGGCTTCAGCGGCCTGGACGCCTCGGGCACCGCGATGGCGCTGCTGGCCTCGCTCAGCTATCCGATCGGCTGGATCTACGTCCGCCGCACCCTGGCCGGCACCACCGTCTCGCACCTCTCCCTCACCGGCGCCCAACTCCTGCTGGCCACCGGCCAACTCGCCCTCGTCACCCCGCTGTTCACGACCCTGCCGAGCAGTTTCCCGGTCTGGCCCCTGCTGGCGGTGATCGCGCTGGGCGCCCTCGGCACGGGGGTCGCCATGCTCGTCCAGTACGGTCTCGTCTCCGAGGTCGGCCCCACGACGGCCCAGATGGTCACCTACTTCATCCCGGTCATCGCCACGGCCGCCGGAGTCGCGCTGCTCGGCGAGTCCCTGGCCTGGTCGACCCCGGTCGGCGCGGCGATCGTCCTGGCGGGCGCGGCACTGACCCAGGCCGGGCCGCGCAGGTGAACCGGCACGGGTGACCTCACACATACCCTCCGCCCGCCCCCGGCCCGACCGCCGAGGCCACCGCGTCCGCCACCCTCCCGATCTCCTCGTCGGTGAGGGTGGAGACGGTGATCCGGATCCCCTGCGGGGCGCTCATCCGGAAGCGCGCGCCGGGCGCGACGGCCCAGCCCGCGTGCAGCAGCCGGGCGACCGCGCCGGTCTCGTCCGGGACCCGGATCCATACGTTCATCCCGCTGACCCCGTGCGCCTCGACCCCGCGCCGGGCGAGCGCGCCGATCAGCGCGTCCCGCCGCCGTCCGTACGCCCGCGCCACGGCCGGGGCGTCCACCGCACCGCCGGACCACAGCCGTACGACGGCCCGCTGCACCAGCCGGCTCACCCAGCCCGGCCCCAGCCGCTGCCGTCCGCGCACCCGGTCGACGGTGACGGCGTCCCCGGTGAGCACCGCGAGCCGCAGGTCGGGGCCGTACGCCTTGGCGACCGACCGTACGAAGGCCCAGCTGTGGGTGGCCCCGGCCAGCGGGTGGAGGGCTTGGTCGACGATCCGGTAGCCGTGGTCGTCCTCGATGAGCAGGGTCTCGGGATGGTCCCTCAGCACGGACCGCAGGGCACGCGCGCGTGCGGCGCTCACTGCGGCGCCGGTCGGGTTCTGCGCCCGGTCGGTGACGATCAGGGCCCGCGCCCCGGCCTCCAGCGCCTTGCGTACGTCGTCGGCGAGCGGCCCCTCGTCGTCGACGCCGACGGGGACGACGCGCAGCCCGAGCGCCGGGGCGAGGTCGAGCACGCTGCCCCAACCGGGGTCCTCGACGGCGACGGCGTCCCCGGGTCTGAGGTGGACGGCCAGGACCCGTTCGATGGCGTCGAGGGATCCGGAGGTGACGGTGATGGGCCCGTCCGCCACGCCGTCGGCGTCCAGTTCGGCCCGCGCGATCCGTGCCAACTCGGGCTCCACGGCCCCCGATCCGTAGAGCACCGGTTCGCGGTCGCCCTGCTCGGCGGCCGCCGCGAACGCCTCCGCGAGGCGTGGCAGCAGCGTCGTGTCGGGATTGCCGTCGGCGAGGTCGCGCACCCCTTCCGGCACATCGACCCGGAGGTACTCGCGCCCCGTGGTCGCCGGCCGGGGCCGCACACGGCTTCCCCGTCGCCCGGCGGTCTCGATGACCCCGCGCTCGCGCAGCGTGCGATAGGCGGCCGCGACGGTGTTCGGGTTCACTCCGAGCCGCTCGGCCAACTCCCGCATGGGCGGAAGCAGTTGCCCGGGTTCCAGTTCTCCCGCACCCACCGCCTGCTCGACGCTCGCCGCAATCTCCGCTGCGCGCCGCCCGGTGATCATGTATTCTCCTAGCACAAAGCAGATTATGCACTAGTGCAATGGAGAGCGCAATGACGGAGACCGCCCAGTCGACGACACCACCGCACACCGCCTACACCCCCACCGACCGCACGGTCCCCACCCGGGGCGCGCAGAAGGCCTCGTACGACCGGGAACTGGTGCACTCGATACTCGACGAGGGGTACGTCTGCCATCTCGGCTTCGTCCGCGACGGCGCGCCGGTGGTGCTGCCCACGCTGTACGGCCGGGTCGGCGAGACGCTCTATGTGCACGGTTCGACGGGCTCGCGCCCGCTGCGGATGACGGGCCAGGCCGACCCGGGCCTCCCGGTGTGCCTCACGGTGACGCATGTGGACGCGCTGGTCCTGGCCCGCTCCGCCTTCCACCACTCGATCAACTACCGCTCGGTCGTGGTGCACGGCACCGCCCATCAGGTCACCGACCCGGAGGAGCGGCGGATCGCTCTGGACGCCCTCGTCGACCACGTCGTGCCGGGCCGCTCACAGGGCTCCCGGCCCGCCAACGGCAAGGAGTTCGCGGCCACCTCCGTGATCCGCCTCGACCTGACCGAGGTCTCCGCCAAGACCCGCACCGGCGGCGTCAACGACGAACCGGAGGACCTCACCCTCCCCCACTGGGCCGGCCTCGTCCCCCTCCGCAAGGGCTACGAGACCCCGATCCCGGACCCCGACCTGGCCCCCGGCACCGAACTCCCGGACCACCTCAGGGCCCTGTAGGGCGGAGAAGCCGATGCGCCGATGGGCCGCGCCCCGTCAGGGGCGCGGGGAACTGCGCGAGCAACCCTCACCGGACCCGCGGCCCGAAGACCACCCGGCCCCCACGGCATCACCGCCCCCGCCCCACCGACAGCTCAGGTGCAACCTCTTCCCCACCGGACGCCACCTTCAACGGCGCCCCCTTCCGCGGAGCGGCCCGCTGCGCGACGAACGCCCCGGCCAGCACCACCACCCCACCCACGATCTGCGGCACCGCCAGCCGCTCCCCCAGCAGCACCCACGCGAGCACGGTCGCGACCACCGCCTCAAGGCACCCCACGACCCCCGCCACCTGAGGCGACAACCGCCGCACGGCCACCACCCCGGTGACGTACGCGAGCACCGTGGCGATCAGCACCACCCACCCCAGCAGCAGCCACGCCGGAACGGCCGTACCGTCCATCCGCGCCACACCCCCGAGTACCGCCCAGTCCATCCCCCACGGCCGGGCCACCACCGTCAGCACCACCGCGCCCACGAGCGTTCCGTAGGCGATGACGCCGAGGGGATCCGGCGCCTGTGCCCCCGCGTCGCTCCCCTGGTCCGACAGCACGAAGTACCCGGCCTGACAGCAGGCGGCCCCGAGCGCGAGCAGCAGCCCCAGCGGGTCGAAGCTCAGCCCGGACCAGATCTCGACGACACAGGCGAGGCCGGCGACCGCGAGGACGACCCCGACCGCCGCGGCCGGTGTCACCGGCCGCCGCTGCACGAACCGCACCCAGCCGAGGACGATGGCCGGCCCTAGGTACTCCACGAGGAGGGCGACACCGACGGGGATACGGGAGATCGAGGCGAAGTAGAAGGCCTGCACACCGGCCACGGCGAACAGTCCGAACCCGACGAGCAGCGCGGGCCGCCGGCGCACCAGATCCCGGTGGCGCACGGCGAGCGGCAGCATCACCAGCGCGGCGCCCACGACCCGCAGCCACACCACGTGCAGCGGGTCGAGCCCCGCCTCGATGAGCGGCTTGGCCGCCGTACCCGATCCACCGAAGGCGACCGCGGACCCGAGCGCGAGCACCAGCCCGACACCGCGCCCGCGATGCCCCTGACTCCCCTGAGACGTATACACCGGCACATGATGACAGCAGACGACAGGAGCGTCACCCCCGATGACACCTGTCTCACCGGCTGGACGTCAGGCCGGCGCGCCCCAAGAGCTCCCGTCCCCACCCGCCCCGTACCCCTCGGCCAGACCCCCGCCCGCCGCGGCGATCCGCAGCGCCATCGCTCCCGCGTCGACACCGACCTTGCCCAGCACCTCCACGGCCCTCGAACCGGCGACCGTGACGAGCACCGCGAGCAGATCGACGCCATGGGCCGACCGCTCGCCCCGCCGCACGGCACGGTCGTACGCCTGTGTCATCGCCCGGGCCGCCACGGGCGACCAGCCGGGAGTGCCGGGCACCCCCGGGACGACGCCGACGTCCTCGACACCGATCCGCCAGCGCAGCCCGTAGCCGATGCTGCGCTGCACCAGATAGCCGAGCAGGCGGGCGACCTGCGGGCCGTCGAAGAGGGCACGGACCTCGGGGTCGGACTCCACGAGCGTGTGCAGCAGATGGGCGGTGTCGATCTGCCGGTCCCCGTCGCGGAGGGCCCGTCTGCGCGCACCGGCGACCACCGAGGCCAGCTCATCGGTGAGCCTGCCCTCGATCTCCACGTGGTCCGGACCATGGTCTACGGCCGACTGCCGGGGGATACGGGGTAGCACGCCCTCCACCCCATCAGTCCCACCGCCCCCGGGTCATCCACGAAAGGAAGCATCTTCGCGTCCGACACAGGTTGCGTGGAGAGGACGCATCCCTCCTCCCTACGGATGAGATCCGGCCGCCCCGTCTCAGGGGCGCGCGCCTCCTTGCCTCGCGCCCCTCAAGCAACCGCGCCGCACCGGCGCTCGTCCTTCACCTCATGGAGAGCGGGTGCTGGCTGGTGGCCCTGCCGGCGGTCGACGGCAGACAGTACGTGTACCGGGTGTACGGCCCCCCGAACGCGCTGCCCGCCGACCTGTTCTGGGAGGCCTGGCACTGCCACGACGAGAGCCGACTCCCGCGCGCGTGGGACGTGTTCGACGCGGCGCTGATCCGCCAGGTGCCCTAGACGCCAGTCCCGACCGGGACCCTTCAGTCCGGACCGGGAGGCGTCAGTCCGGACGGGCATCGGTGGCCTGAGCAAGAGGCGCCGACCGGAACCCCTTCCTGACGGTTCATCAGTATTGAATGTTCCAGCCCCCACGGCTACGTTCCGCGACACCACCGTCCGAGACGAAGGGGTTGTCGCATGGCCGATGTCAGCGCGGAGGCACGCATCGAGGCACCCGCCGAGCAGGTCTGGGCCCGGCTCGTCGACTGGTCCGCGTACGGAGAGTGGAACTCGACCCACACCGGCTTCCCCAAGGGCGGCCCGGAGATTCTCGCGGTGGGCGGCACCTTCCAGGAGAACATGCGGCTCATGGGCTTCCCGGCGGAGGTCGAGTGGACCATCGCCGAACTGGAGCCCGCCCGCACCCTGGCCATCCGCGGCAAGGGCCCGATGGCCGTGGACCTGGCCACCCGCTACACCCTCACCCCCGACGGCGACGCCACCACGGTCCGCATCGACGGCCGGTTCACCGGGGCGGCCGTCTCCCTGATGTCGGGCAAGCTCAAGGACTCCGCCACGGCCGCCCTCGACGAGTCCCTGCGCAAGCTGGGCGCCCTCGTGACCTGACCCCACGCCCCGCCCGCACCACTCACGCGCCCCACGCACGCGAAAGCGCCCCGCGGAAACCTCCACGGGGCGCTCTCACGCACGGGTCACCCACTCACCCACGCGCTCACGCACTCAGCGCCGTCAGTCCTCGTCGGCGAGGATCAGATACAGCTTCTTGCGGGCTTCGTTGATCACCGCCAGCGCCTTGTCACGCTGGTCCTTGTCGCCGGTCTTCCAGACCTGGCCGAACGCCTCCATCAGACCGAAGCCGGCCTGCCGGATCTCGCTCAGCGCCTCCCAGTCGACCCCGCGCGAGGCCTCTTCCCAGGGGGCCTCGGGGCCCTCCTCGGCCGCGGTGCGACCGGCCTCGGTGAGCGAGAACAGCTTCTTGCCGCCCTCGGTCGCGCTGGCGATCAGCCCCTCGTCCTCCAGCAGCTGGAGGGTGGGGTACACCGAGCCGGGGCTGGGCTTCCACGCCCCGCCACTGCGCTCGGCGATCTCCTGGATCATCTCGTAGCCGTGCATGGGCCTGTCCTTGAGAAGGGCCAGGATCGACGCGCGTACGTCGCCCCGCCGTGCCCTTCCCCTGGGTCCGCCCCGGCCGCGCCCACCCCAGGGGCCACCACCGAAGGGTCCGAACGGCCCGGGACCACCATGGCCCGGCCCGAAGGGCCCGAAGGCGGCGCGCAGCGCCTCGGCGTCACCTCGGCCGCGGGGGCCGTCCCCGCCACGGCGTCCATGTCCACGCTCGAATCCGAAGTCCTGTCCACGGGAACGCATCGCAATCACTCCATTCCATCGTTGATCTGTCGCGATGCCTCAACGATATATCGGTACCTGTCGCCTGACAACCCCCGACTCGAATCCCGGCTCGAAGCCGACTCGAAGCGCCGTCGTGGTCTACTGCCGCGCATGCCCTTGTTGCTGCTCGACCTGGACAACACCCTGATCGACCGCGACGCGGCCTTCCGCGAGGCGGCGGCGGCCTTCCTCGCCGCGCACGGCCTGCCCGCCACCGACCTGCCGTGGGTGACAGCCGTCGACGCCGGCGGCTACACCCCTCGCCCCGAGGTCGCCGCCGCCCTGACCGACCGCTACGGCGGCACGGTCCCGCCCCTCGCCGTCCGCACCCTGCTCGACACCGGCGCCGCCGGCCGCGTGGTCCTGGCAGCCGCCACCCGCGAGGCACTCGACAGAGCGCGGGCGAGCGGCTGGACCTGCGTGATCGTCACCAACGGCCGCACCGTCCAGCAGGAGACGAAGATCCGTGGCACCGGGCTCGACCGACTCGTCCAGGGCTGGGTGGTCTCCGAAGCCGTCGGCCACAAGAAGCCGGAACCGGAGATCTTCCACGCCGCGGCCGCCACCGCCGGCCTCCCCCTGCCCGGCGCCTGGGTCATCGGCGACTCACCGCACGCCGACATCGCGGGCGCCGCCGCACTCGGCCTGCGCAGCGTCTGGGTGGCGAACGCCCGCGCCTGGACCCAGGACTCCTACCGGCCCACCCACATCGCGGCGGACGTCACCTCCGCGATCGACCTCGTCATCGGCACCACCCCGAACCGGGCGGAACAGCGGAGCAGCCGGGCGGACACCGCCGGACGAGACTCCGGCGCTCCCCACGCACCGCCCCCGCCGTAGCCCCCTCTAGGGTGCGGGGATGATCTCCAACAGCTACCTCTCCGAACTGTTCTCGCTGGACGGCCGGGTCGCCGTGGTGACGGGCGGCAGCTCCGGCATCGGCAAGGCCATCGCGACCGCTCTCGCACGGGCGGGCGCGAGCGTGGTGATCGTCGCGCGCAGGGAGGCGGAGCTGACGGCCACGGTCGAGGAGCTGACGGCGGACGGCTGCCGGGCGGCCTGGACGAGCGCGGACCTCAGCACCCGGACCGGCGTGCGCGCGGCGGCGGAGCGGGCGGTGGAGGCGTTCGGCGAGCCCGACGTCCTCGTCAACAGCGCCGGGATCAATCTGCGTCCGCCGATGAGCGAGCTGGGCGAGGACGTGTGGGACACCACCATGGCCGTGAACCTGGACGCGCCCTTCCTGCTGGGCCAGCGCTTCGGCCCCGGCATGGCCGAGCGGGGCTACGGACGCATCATCCACATCACCTCCCAGCAGGCGCACCGGGCGTTCGTCCGCAGCGGCGCGTACGGCGTCTCCAAGGGCGCCCTGGAGTCGCTGGCCCGCTCGCAGGCCGAGGAGTGGTCACCCCACGGCGTCACCTGCAACACCCTGGTCCCCGGCTTCGTCCCGACCCCGCTCAACACACGCCTGTCGTCCGACCCGGAGAAGGTGGCCGCCCTCGCCGCGCGCACCCTGGCCGGACGCAACGGCCTGGCCGACGACTTCGCCGGAGCCGCGGTGTTCCTGGCGGGCCCCTCCGCCGGCTACATCACCGGACAGTCGATCTTCGTGGACGGCGGCTTCTCGGTCCACTAGTCCACCGGCCCCCCGCCCCGCCGACCGACCCCAAGACCCACTGACCCACTGATCCACTGACCCACTGACCCACTGACCCACTGGCCACGACGGAACCGCCGCCCCGACGCCGCAGGAAGCCCGGGGGCCCCGACTGGCCCCCGAAAACCGGTCCACTAACCCCGAATTGGCCTTGGCCCGTGGCCTCCCCAACCCCCTAGCGTCGTCCCATGCGTATTCGTATCGTCGACGCCTTCACCGACCGCCCCTTCTCCGGCAACCCCGCCGGAGTCCTCCTCCTCGCCGCCTTCCCGGACGACGCCTGGCTGCAGAACGTGGCCAAGGAGGTCAACCACGCCGAGACCGCGTTCGCCCACCCCCTCCCCGAGGGAGGCGAGGCCGACTGGGCGCTGCGCTGGTTCACGCCGGTCGCCGAGGTGGCGATGTGCGGCCACGCCACGCTGGCCACCGCACATGTCCTGGCCGAGACGAACACTCACGCGGGCCCGGTGCGGTTCGCCACCCGCAGCGGTGTCCTCGTCGCCACACCCCGGCCGGACGGCTCCCTCACCCTCGACTTCCCGACCGCGCCGCTCACCCCGGTCGCCGTCCCGGACGGCGTCGCCGAGGCCCTGGGCGCCGAGCCGCTCAACGCCGTCGACACCGGCCCGAACGTCGGCGACCTACTGCTCGAACTCGCCGACGAGAAGACGGTGTTGGGCCTGGCCCCCGATCTGCGCTCCCTCGGCCGGTACTCCGCGCGCGGCATCATCGCCACCGCCCGCGCCGAGGACCCCGCCGCCGGCCACGACTACGTCTCGCGCTGCTTCTTCCCCAACCTCGGCATCGACGAGGACCCGGTCACGGGCAGCGCCCACACCGCCCTCGCCCCCTACTGGTCCGAGCGCCTGGGCAGCCCGGATCTCACCGGCCTCCAGGCCTCTACCCGCTCGGGCCACGTCCGCACCGAGCTCCGCGGCGAGCGCACCCTGCTCTCCGGCCGCGCGGTCACGGTCATCGACGGCGAACTCCTCGCCTGACCGCACGGCCCAGCCGACCGCACGGCCACCGCTCACGGGGTGGGCAGCCACCCCACCTTCCCCGCCAGCAGCGCGTATCCCACGAACGCCCCGATGTCGAGCAGCGAGTGGGCCACCACGAGCGGACCCACTCGCCCCCACCGCCGGTACAGATAGACGAACACCACGCCCATCACCATGTTGCCGATGAAGCCGCCGATGCCCTGATAGAGGTGGTACGAGCCGCGCAGCACCGAGCTGGCGGCCAGCGCGCTCCCCGGCGACCAGCCCAGTTGCTGAAGCCGGCGCAGCAGATACCCGACCACGATGACCTCTTCGAGGACCGCGTTCTGGATCGCGGAGAGGATCAGTACGGGGTACTTCCACCAGACCTCGGGCAGCGCCTCCGGCACCACCGTGAGGTTGAAGCCGAGGCCGCGGGCCGCCAGATAGAAGGCGATGCCCGTGCTCCCGATCCCCGCGGCGATCACCGCGCCCCGCCCGAGGTCGGGCCATGGCTTCGTACGGTCGAACCCGAGGGTGCGCAGCCCCGCGCCCTCGCGCAGCAGGAAGTGCGCGACCAGGGCGACGGGCACCAGGGCGGTGGTGATCCCGAAGAGCTGCCACGCGAGGTCGAGCCAGGGCCGGCCAGGCGCGGCCGAGGCGTTCATGGTCGCCGCCTGGTCCTTCAGCCCACCCGGTTTGGTGACCGACCCGATGAAGCTGATCAGCGCGGACACCCCGCTCGCGCCGAGGGAGACCGCGAGCACGAGCAGTGTCTCGTCCCTCAGGATCCGCCGCCCCGGCCGCTCCCCCGGCAGCGCACCCTCCACCGACTCCGCCTGCCCCTGCACCCACGCCTCCAGTTGTCCGTCCCCGCCGAAGGTCCATCATCACCCGCGGCGGTCCGGAGCATTCCGGCGGCTTGCCTCACAGACGGTTCCCTCAGCCCAGCGGCACCGGCTCCGGCAGCCCGACGGGCCAGCTGTGGACCGGCTCCCCGGAGTGCATCAGCTCGCCGTACCGCCGTGTGGTGGCGGCCAGTGCCGCGTCCCGGGCGAGGCCCTTGGCCAGAGCCTGGTGGAACGTTTCCACCTGCCAGGACGCCCCGTTGACCCGGCGCCGGCAGCGCTCCTCGATCACGCCGAGGTAGAAGTCCCGGTCGACGGGCTCGACCCCCCACGCGTCCAGCCCCACCTCGGCGAGCGGCAGCAGCTCGTCCCGTACGAGGTTCACGGCGTCCACCGGGCCCACCCCGCCGTAGCGCCCGCGCGGCCACTGGAACTTCGCCTCGATGCCGTGCCGGCAGGCCTCGTCGAAGTTGGCGGCGGCGGTCTCGAACGGCAGCCGCGTCCAGACGGGCCGCGACTCCTCGGCGAGGGCCCGTACGACGCCGTAGTAGAAGGCCGCGTTGGCGATCACGTCCGTGATGGTCGGCCCGGCGGGCAGCACCCGGTTCTCGACGCGCAGGTGCGGGACCCCGTCGGCGATGCCGTAGACGGGGCGGTTCCAGCGGTAGATCGTGCCGTTGTGCAGGGTGAGTTCGGCGAGTGAGGGGACCCCGCCCGCGTCGAGGACGCCGATCGGATCCTCTTCGTCGCAGATGGGCAGCAGGGCCGGGAAGTAGCGCAGGTTCTCCTCGAAGAGGTCGTAGGCCGAGGAGATCCACCGCTCCCCGAACCAGGTGCGGGGCCGTACTCCCTGGGCCTGGAGTTCGGGTGGCCGGGTGTCGGTGGACTGCTGGAACAGCGGTGGCCGCGACTCCCGCCACAGCTCGTGCCCGAACAGGAACGGCGAGTTGGCGCCGACGGCGATCTGCGCGGCGGCGACCGCCTGGGCGGCGTTCCACACATCGGCGAACCGGCCCGGGGTGACCTGGAGGTGCAACTGCACGGAGGTGCAGGCGGCTTCGGGCGCGATGGACTTCGAGGTGCAGACGAGCCGCTCCACCCCGTCGATGTCCAGGGTGAAGTCCTCACCGCGGGCGGCGACGATCTGATCGTTCAACAGGGTGTACCGGTCGCCCGCGGAGAGATTCGAGGAGACCAGGTCGTCCCGGTCCAGCGTCGGCAGAATGCCGATCATCACGATTCCCGCGCCGACCTCGATCGCCTTGCGGTCGGCATACGCGAGGGAGGTGCGCAGCTCCTCGGAAAGCTGGTCGAAAACGCGACCGTCCAGGCGATGTGGCGCAATGTTGACTTCCAGATTGAACATGGCGAGTTCTGTTTGGAAATCTCGGCTCGCAATCCGCTCCAGTACTTGCGCATTCATCATTCTCGGCAGACCGTCGCCATCGACGAGGTTCAGCTCGATCTCCACACCCATGAGGTTCCTGGGGCGGTCGAACCGCTTCTCCTCCAGCAGCCGCGCCAGCCCCGCCAGGCACTGGTGGAGCTTGTCGCGGTACTGCTGGCGATCGGAGAGGCCAAACGGCCCCGCCACGACCTTCTCCCCCATCGAAGTGTCCCTCCTCGGATGGGCAGGCCGATGACTCGGCCACTGGTTGTCCCGGGTCCACGGATGATGATGCCCAGGCAGAGCCACCGATAACGTCCTGCGCGCGACCTGCACACGCTAGGCTGAGCACGGTCACCTCCGACCTTATTCACTCGGCGTGCTTCTGGCACATTCAGCGGGCAAGAATGAGCACGCGCTTTCTGCCCGGTGACCTTTCGTGAAAAGCGCCGACGAGAACCGGCCGTCCGCTACGCGACGGTAATCCGAGGTCACCGACGCACCCCCCTGGGAAAACGGGGTGCCATCCATGTTCCGGCGACCGGATACCGCCTTGCTCTTCATATCCGGAACGGCTAGACGAAACCTCGTGTGAACACGTGTCGTATAAACTTCGCAAACGAGGCTGAGAGAACGGCACTCGCGGTCCTCGGTCCTGCCGTCCTGCCACGCGCGGCGGACCCAACCCACGCACCGGACCCCGGGCACCCGTCTCTCCGATCCCCGAGAGCTGACAGCGCCGTCCGCCCCCGCCCTCGCGCCACCGTGCCTGTCGAATTGAGAGGCGACCCACCATGCCGCTGCATGTCCCCCCGGCTCCCGCGCCCGCCCTGCGCACCGTCCTCACGGCACTCGGTTCCCCCACCGCCGTCCACGAGGCGCGAACCCCCTCCCTGAAGAACGCCCAAGGCCCCGCCACCCCCGAACTCCCCCTGCCCGTCCACGTACTCGACCGGATCACCCCCGAGGGCACGGGCACCACCCGGCTCACCGGATGGCGGTTCCTGATCCGCTGCGGCGACCGTGCCGTGGCCGCCGCCGAGACCCGGCTCACCCCGGACGGCTGGGCGTTCTCGCACTTCTTCGAGGGCCCGTACATCACCTCCACCGAGCGCGCCCTGCGCCAGGCCGAGGTCATGCAGCAGCCCTACCAGCCACGCCTGCTGTCGGTGCCCGAGCTGTACATGCTCACGCTCTGGCTGCACGCCGACCCCACCGCCGACGGCGCCACCGGCCATCCGGCACCGACCGACCTGCTGGTCCCGCTGGCGCCCGCACCGCCCGGCATCGCGGCCCACCGCCCGCACCGGGTCGCCGATCTCCTCCCGGTACTGACCACCCGGCTGACACCCGCACCCGTGCCACTTCTGGGATCACCCGCCTGAAAGCCCGGCCGCCCCCGCATTCGACCGCTCGCGCCCCGCCACCGAAATCCCGGTGGCGGGGCGCTTGTTTCCCACTGCCGGAATTCCCGCTCTTTCGGGCGCCAATACGCTCGTACGAGCCATTCACGCACTCTTCCCCCACCGGACTAGCCCCATCCGACCACTGCGAACCACCCGAAGGGACAGTGTGGTGGGGATGAACCGTCCGCGCGGCGGATGCGTCATCAACCTGTGAAGAAGCCGTGCTGCGAAATGCCTGCGGATTGACGCCCGTGGGGCAACACTGGGACCGGACCGATTTATCACAACGGGGGGCGGCCATGAACGGGGCTTCAAGCCGCGGGACAGACGAACCAGCCATCTCAGACCACACGACAAACCGAAAGATCCCAACAACCATGTGCCAGCACCAGCCACTGTGCCCGACCGCCGAATCCGCCGACCGGGAAGGCGCCCGACTCGTGGCGCACCACCCGGAGCAGGGATGGAGCCTGCTCTGCAACGGCGTTCTGCTCTTCGAGGACACCGGTGAGCTCCTGCCGGACGGCCAGATCATCGCGCCGCACCGCCCGATGGGCACGGTGATGACAGCCGCCTGAGCCGCACTCACGTGCGCGGCAGGGCGAGCGTCCCCGCACAGGACGTCCGCCCGGACAGAAGAAGGGGCCGGCCGGAGAAGCACTCTCCGAACCGGCCCCGACGCGTGTCCGCGTCCGACTACTCTTCGTAGGCGTCCAGCGGCGGGCAGGAACAGACCAGGTTCCGGTCGCCGAAGGCCTGGTCGATCCGGCGCACCGGCGGCCAGTACTTGTCGGTGGGCGACACCCCGGCCGGGAAGACCGCCTCCTCGCGCGTGTAGGCGTGCTTCCACTCCCCGCCGAGCGCGGCCGCGGTGTGCGGAGCGTTGCGCAGCGGGTTGTCGTCCGCCGGCCACTCGCCCGAGCCGACCTTCTCGATCTCCGCGCGGATCGCGATCATCGCCTCACAGAACCGGTCCAGCTCACCGAGGTCCTCCGACTCGGTCGGCTCGATCATCAGCGTCCCGGCCACCGGGAACGACATCGTCGGCGCGTGGAAGCCGTAGTCGATCAGCCGCTTGGCGATGTCGTCGACGCTCACCCCGGTCGACTTGGCCAGCGGCCGCAGGTCGATGATGCACTCGTGCGCCACGAGCCCGCCCGGACCGGTGTACAGCACCGGGTAGTGGGGCTCCAGCCGCTTCGCGATGTAGTTGGCGCTGAGCACCGCCACCTGCGTGGCCCGCTTGAGCCCCTCACCGCCCATGAGCCGGACGTACGCCCACGAGATCGGCAGAATGCCCGCCGAACCCCACGGGGCCGCCGAGATCGGCCCCACGCCCGTCTCCGGGCCGGCCGCCGGCTGCAGCGGGTGGTTCGGCAGATACGGCGCCAGGTGCTCGCGCACCGCCACCGGGCCCACGCCAGGACCGCCGCCGCCGTGCGGGATGCAGAACGTCTTGTGCAGGTTCAGGTGCGAGACGTCGCCACCGAAGTGCCCGGGCTTGGCGAGACCCACCAAGGCGTTGAGGTTGGCGCCGTCGACGTACACCTGGCCGCCCGCGTCGTGCACCTGCGCGCAGATGTCGGCGACGTGCTCCTCGAACACCCCGTGCGTCGACGGATACGTGATCATCAGCACGGACAGCTCGTCGCGGTACTGCTCGATCTTCGCCCGCAGGTCCTCGACGTCGATCTCGCCGTCCCCGGCGGTCTTCACGACGACGACCTTCATGCCCGCCATGACGGCGCTCGCCGCGTTGGTGCCGTGCGCGGAGGACGGGATGAGACACACCGTCCGCTGCTCGTCGCCGTTGCCCCGGTGGTAGCCGCGTACGGCCAGCAGCCCGGCCAGCTCGCCCTGGGAGCCCGCGTTCGGCTGCAGCGACACCTTGTCGTACCCGGTGGCCTCCGCCAGCCGCTCCTCCAGCTCACGGATGAGCGTGAGATACCCCTGCGCCTGTCCGGCGGGCGCGAACGGGTGCAGCTGCCCGAACTCCGGCCAGGTCACCGGCTCCATCTCGGTGGTCGCGTTGAGCTTCATCGTGCAGGAGCCCAGCGGGATCATGCCCCGGTCCAGCGCGTAGTCCCGGTCCGCGAGCCGGCGCAGGTAGCGCAGCATCGCGGTCTCGGAGCGGTGGTCGTGGAACACCGGGTGCGTGAGGTAGTCGTCCGACCGCAGCAGCGCCCCGGGCAGCGTGTCCGCAGCGGTGGCGTCGAGGGCCTCGACGTCCCCCTCCACCCCGAACGCGGTCCACACGGCGCCGAGCTGTGCCCGCGTCGTGGTCTCGTCGCAGGAGATGGACACCAGGTCGGCGTCCACGAGGTGCAGGTTCACGCCATGTTCCCGAGCGGCGGCCACGACCTCACCGGCCCGCCCCGGCACCCGCACGGTGAGCGTGTCGAAGTACGCCCCGTGCACGACCTCGATCCCACCGGCCGCGAGCCCCGCGGCGAGCACGGTGGCGTACCGGTGCGTACGCCGGGCGATGGTCCGAAGCCCCTCGGGCCCGTGGTAGACGGCGTACATACCCGCCATCACGGCGAGCAGCACCTGTGCCGTACAGATGTTGCTGGTCGCCTTCTCCCGGCGGATGTGCTGCTCCCGCGTCTGCAGGGCGAGCCGGTACGCCTTGTGTCCGTCCGCGTCCACGGAGACCCCGACGAGCCGCCCGGGCAGACTGCGCGCGAACTTCTCCCGTACGGCCATGTAGCCCGCGTGCGGCCCGCCGAAGCCCATGGGCACACCGAACCGCTGGGTCGTCCCCACCGCGATGTCGGCGCCCAGCTCACCGGGTGAGGCCAAAAGGGTGAGGGCGAGCAGGTCGGCGGCGACGGTGACGAGCGCGCCGAGCGTGTGCGCCTGCTCGACGACCGGCTTCAGATCCCGTACGGCACCGGAGGCGCCCGGGTACTGGAGCAGCACCCCGTTGATCTCCCGCTCGGCGAGCTCGGCCGGAATCCCGGCGCTCAGGTCCGCGACGACGACCTCGACGCCGGTCGGTTCGGCCCGGGTCTCGATCACGGCGATCGTCTGCGGCAGCGTGTCCGCGTCGACGAGGAAGAGGCCCTTCTTGTTCTTCCCCATGCGCCGGCACAACGCCATGGCCTCGGCGGCGGCGGTGCCCTCGTCGAGCAGGGAGGCGCCGGAGGTGGGCAGACCGGTCAGCTCGGCCACCATGGTCTGGAAATTGAGCAGCGCTTCGAGCCGCCCCTGGGAGATCTCGGGCTGGTACGGCGTATAGGCGGTGTACCAGGCCGGGTTCTCCATGACGTTCCGGAGGATGACCGGCGGGGTGAAGGTCCCGTAGTACCCGAGCCCGATCATCGAGCCGAGCACCTGATTGCGGTCCGCGAGCGAACGCAGCTCGGCGAGCACCTCCGCCTCGGTACGCGCACCGGGAAGGTCCAGCGCCTCGGCGTTCTTGATCACGTCCGGGACCGCGGCGGCCGTCAGCTCGTCGAGCGAGCCGTACCCGACGTGCGCGAGCATCTTGGCCCGGGCCTCGACGTCCGGTCCGATGTGGCGCCGCTCGAAGGGGATTCCCTGTTCGAGCTCCGAGAGCGGAATGCGATGGGCGGTCATTACGGAGGCCTCCTGGTCTGACACGACCGTCGAGGGGCACCACGGCACGGGTGCCCCGAGGGCCTCCCCCTCTGTCATCTCAACCTGAGAGCTTCACCGGTCCAGGGTACGAACCGGCTTTCACCGTCGGTGAGAGCGGAAGCCGTGACACCCGCCCTGCTTTCCAGAGTGACCTCGTCCGTGCGGTACGTGGGCCTGAGAGATTCCGGGGAGGATTTGCTCCTTCGGCGCCTCCGGATGGTGTCCGGAGGACTCTCCCGCACGGGGTCAGCAGCCGCTGCCAGCGTATCAGCGCGGGCACCGCACGGGTCTTCGAGTGGCCGCCTTCCCCGATGTGCCTTTTCGTAGTGGTGAGGGATGATTCGCGACCCCTCTGCGACCACTTGGAGGGCCCGTGCAGACCGATATGGATCCGCGCAACCTGATCGGCCGCAAGGCGTTCGACCGCAAGGGCAGCAAGATCGGCACCGTGGACGAGGTCTATCTCGACGACGCCACCGGCATCCCCGAGTGGGCCGCGATACGCATGGGCCTCTTCGGCCGCGACTGCTTCGTCCCCCTGGAACCCAGCGAACTCGTCGAAGGCACCCTCCGCGTCCCCTTCGACCGCGCCCTCATCAAGGACGCCCCCGACTTCGGCGTAGGCCGCCATCTCTCCCCCGAACAGGAACTCCAGCTCTACCACCACTACGGCCTCGACATAGCCCCACCCCCGCCTCCGGACCACGACTTCGGCAACACGACAGGCAAGAACAACACCTGATCCGGGGCGACGCCCCTGCTCTTTCGGCCCGCAGGGCCGTCGCTTTCAGGGGCGCGGGGCTGTTCCGATTCGCGGCTCCGCCGCGTGGGCGCGACCAGCCCCCACACACCCGCAGCCGCCCGATCGCCGTCATCGACCCACCCCTCAGGCGCCCTCCTGATCCCGGTCTCTCGATCCCGCCGCAACGGCGCGCAGCCACAGCGGCGCGGACCGGCGCTGCCCAGTCTCAACCCCGCACCAACGGCAACGGCTCCGCCGGCTCCAGCCCCGGATCATCGGTCCTGAACGTCCGCACCCGCCCCGGCTCCACATCGTGCGGCGTCTCGAACCGCACGGTCACCCGCCCCAGCCCGCTCCCCTGCACCCACCCGTGCCCGTACTCGGCATGCCGCACATCATGACCGGCCCTCCACTGCCGCTCGGCACCCGCACCCTCCTCCGCCACAGGCACCTCCACGTCGGAGCCGGCCTCCTCCTCCACAGGCTCCGGCTCCCCCGCAGCCTGTGCGAACAGGTCCTCCTGCGTGTAGTCGGCGAGCCCGCTCACCCCCACCCCCAGCAACCGCACCCCACCGGTCGTGTCCACGGACTCCAGCAACCGCCCCGCGGCCTCCCGCACCACCGCGGGGTCGTCCGTGGGCCCCCGCAGGGTCTCGGACCGGGTCAGCGTCGAGAAGTCGTACCGCCGTACCTTCAACACGATCGTCCGCCCCGACAGCCCGGCGCCCCGCAGCCTGCGCACACACCGGTCCGCGAGCCGTTGCACCTCCATCCGGACCCGCACCCGGTCATGGATGTCCACGTCGTACGTGTCCTCCACCGACACCGACTTGGTGTCCCGCTCGGCCACCACCGCCCGGTCGTCCCGCGCCAGCGCCATCGCGTACAGCCCGTGCCCGTGCGCCTTCCCCAGCAGCCGTACGACCTCGTCCTCCCCCGCCTCCACGATCTCCTCGACCGTGGTGATCCCGGCCCGCCGCAGATGGTCGCCTGTCGCAGGGCCCACCCCCGGCAGGATCCGCACGGACATCGGGCCCAGCAGCTCCCGCTCGGTCCCTGGCTCGATCAGCACCAGCCCGTCCGGCTTGGCCTGCTCGGAGGCGATCTTCGCGAGCATCTTGGAGGCCGCGAGCCCCACGGATCCGGTCAGCGCGGTCACCGCCCGGATGTCCGCGCGCAACCGCGCGCCCGCCAGCCGCGCCGATTCCTCGTCCCAGGCCGTGCCCCCGGCCTCCAGGTCCACGAACGCCTCGTCCAGACTCAGCGGCTCCACCAGCGGCGACAGATCACGCAACAGCCCCATGACCTGATCGCTGATCGCCCGGTAGAACGTGAAGCGCGGCGTGAGATACGCGGCGTTCGGCGCGAGCCGGCGCGCCTGCCCCATCGGCATCGCCGAGTGCACCCCGAAGACCCGCGCCTCGTACGAGGCGGTCGCGACCACCCCACGCGGCCCGAGCCCGCCCACGACAACGGCTTTCCCCCGCAGACTCGGCTTGGACGCCTGCTCCGCCGAGGCGTAGAAGGCGTCCATGTCGAGATGCAGGATCGTCGGCGCGGTTCTCACCTCTCCGATGCTGCCCTACGCCACTGACAACGCCCCGAAGCGGCGGCGGCGGAGTTGCTCAGACCGCCCGGTTCCGCCGTCGCGCCAGTTCGTCCGACGGGTTGTGGCCCATGAGCGTCTCCCCCGTGTCGACCCGCTCGCCGTGCAACTGCGAGAGAGCGCTTTCCACATCACGCCAGACCACCCCCACGGCGATCCCGAAGACCCCCTGGCCGCCCTGGAGCAGGGCGTGGACCTCGTCGGGCGAGGTGCACTCGTAGACCGTCGCGCCGTCGCTCATCAGCGTCATCCGCTCCAGATCGCTGAAGCCCCGCTCCCGCAGGTGCTGGACGGCGGTGCGGATGTTCTGGAGCGACACCCCCGTGTCGAGGAACCGTTTCACGATCTTCAGGACGACGACGTCCCGGAAGCTGTAGAGCCGCTGTGTCCCCGAGCCCTGGGCGGACCGCACACTCGGCTCCACGAGACCGGTACGGGCCCAGTAGTCGAGCTGCCGATAG
Source organism: Streptomyces sp. NPDC001868 (assembly GCF_040297125.1). Taxonomy (NCBI): domain Bacteria; kingdom Bacillati; phylum Actinomycetota; class Actinomycetes; order Kitasatosporales; family Streptomycetaceae; genus Streptomyces; species Streptomyces sp. NPDC001868. The sequence goes on from NZ_JBEOYO010000006.1 coordinate 303,699, forward strand.
GTGATGCCGGCGGCCGCGCACGCGGTGGGGCCGCGGTAGCCGACGCTCTCGTGCGGCTCGGGGGCCGCCTCCGCGCTGTCCTGCACAGCCGTGGGCCGCTGCGGGACGTGACCGGCCGCGCTGCTGTGATGGGGGTCCCCCCAGCTCGAGCCTAGCCGAGAGCCTGGGGGAGGGTACGGGCCGCCGTCCCCCAGCCTGCGTCCGGGGGCACCCCCAGCCGTACCGTCGCCGCTGCTTCTCACGCCGACCTCCGTCCTTGACCTGCCTCATCGACGGTAGGCAGCCACCTGGGGCGCGTCAACGACCACCGCACTCGCCACGCCGAGTGATAATCACCCTGAGAGTGGTTTCCCGTGCCCTCCCGCGGGGAAAGGCTAGCCGAATGCGCTCCGGCGGAGCCGACCGACCGTGCATGGGCTGATGGCATGTGCCGAGCCCCGGACGACGTCTCCCACCGCCCGGACCGGCGCCCGTGGCACCTTCGCCCCGGAGTCTCGGACCAGCTACGCCGACCGTGTCCCAGCCCGCCCTTGGCGACCGTCTCCCACTGGCAGCACGCGCGATCCGTCCCGTCCGCCACGACGTCTCTCGGCCGCCACGACGTGCATCCGGCGGTCCATGACGCCCCGAGCCCCGAACCCGGGCACCCGCCACCGATGACGACCGGCGGCGTCAAGGCCTCACAGCCCCGGACGACCGCCCGCCCGGTCTCACTGACTGTTCGTTCCGAAGTCCTCGGGCGAGATCTGGTCGAGGAACTCGCGGAACTTCTCCACCTCGTCCTCCTGCTCGTCCGGGATCGCGATGCCCGCGTCGTCGAGCACCCCGTCACTGCCGAAGATCGGCGTACCGGTACGCAGCGCCAGCGCTATGGCGTCCGAAGGCCTCGCACTCACCTCGACCCCACTGGCGAACACCAGCTCCGCGTAGAAGACGCCCTCACGCAGGTCGGTGATGCGCACTTCCGTGAGCTCCTGGCCGACGGCCTCCAGCACGTCCTTGAACAGGTCGTGGGTCAGCGGTCGCGCGGGGGCCATGCCCTGCTGGGCGAAAGCGATCGCCGTCGCCTCCCCCGGCCCGATCCAGATGGGGAGGTAACGGTCGCCTCCCACTTCGCGCAGGAGCACGATCGGTTGGTTGGAGGGCATTTCCACCCGGACACCTACGACATCGAGCTCGTTCACACAGCAACCCTAGGCCGTGCTCGGGATGTTTGGGTAGTCGGGCTCGGATCGGCCCACCGATCCGCCACGGGCGAACACCGCCTCTCAGCGGAGCCGTACACCCAGCGCGCTCCGCACGAGCGCGGCGTGCAGCTTGACCGTGAGCCCCGCCAGCTCGCGCGTACGGTCCTCCGCATGCGCCCTGGTCTGCGGATTGCGGTGCAGGCGCAGGGGCGCCACGACCTGGTCGACGAGCCCCGCCTCACGGTCCGCGGCGGCCCGCATCACCCGCAGATGCCGGGGCTCGATACCGAACCGCCCCAGTTCCACCACAAGCGTGGCGACCGTGAGCACCTCGGCGTCGTACGACCCGTCCGGCAGCGGGGCCACCAGCCCGTACGACTCCCACTCGGCCAGCTGCTCCTCGTCGATCCCGGCGCCGGCGACCAGCTCGCCACGCCCGATCCGGGCGGCCGCCGGCTCCTCGGGCTCCCCGAAGAGCTCACTCAGGCGCTCTCCGTCACCGATGTCACGCTGGCGCCCCACGGACGGCAGCCGTACGTCCTCGCCGCGCTCCAGGGCCTCCAGATACTCGCGGATCACCTTGAGCGGCAGATAGTGGTCCCGCTGCATCCTGAGGACGTGTCCGAGGCGCTCCACGTCCTCGGCGCTGAACTTGCGATACCCCGAGGGGGTCCGCTGCGGCTCGATGAGCCCCTCCGACTCCAGGAAACGGATCTTGGAGATGGTTACCTCGGGAAACTCCTCGCGCAAAGCGGTCAGCACCGTACCGATGCTCATCAGGCCACTGTCCGCGGCGGCGGTGCCGTGGTCGGCACCACCGCTCGTTGTTCGAAGCATGGACCTTCCCTGGGGGTCCCCCCGGACACCGTCCGGGGGAGGGTCAGTAGCCCCGCTGGCTCGCGTAGAAGACCAGCCGGTACTTGCCGATCTGCACCTCGTCGCCGTTGTGCAGGGCGACCTGGTCGATCCGCTCACGGTTGACGTAGGTGCCGTTCAGGCTGCCGACGTCGGCGACCGTGAACGAGCCGTCCTGACCCCGGCGGAACTCCACATGGCGGCGCGACACGGTCACGTCGTCCAGGAAGATGTCGCTCTGCGGGTGACGGCCCGCCGTGGTCAGATCGCCGTCCAGCAGGAAGCGGCTGCCCGCGTTCGGGCCGCGGCGCACGACCAGGAGCGCCGAGCCGAGCGGCAGCGCGTCGACGGCGGCCTGCGCCTCGGGGGAGAGCGCCGGCAGCTGGGTCTGGCCGGTGACCTCGGAGTCGTAGGCCTCAAGGCCGGAGATGGAGATCGTGGAGGTCGTCTCGGACGGACGCTCGGCGGTCGCGCCGGCCCGCAGCGGAGCACCGCAGTTCGAGCAGAAGCGGCTGTTCTCCGCGTTGCGGTTACCGCACCTCGTACACACCAGGGCCGACATCGACGGATCCTCCTGCCGCGGCTGCCCCGCCGGGGCATTGGACGCATACGGGTCTGAACTAAACCCTCCACCCGTACCTGAGGTTGACGGTTCCCCGAAACCTATGCGGCCCGACTGGGCAGGGTCAACAGACGGCGCGCCCTGACCTCCGGAAATGTCACCTCCCGGACCACCGACCTGGTCCCGGAACAGCGGGCGATCACCGCCCTGCTCCTCCGCTTCCGAAGGCTGCGCGCGATGACGGGAGGTCGCGTTGTCGCTGCCCTCTCGCGCGCTCTTGCCGAACAACTTCGCAAACAACTTCACGGGCGATTCCCCTTGACCGAAACAGACCCGCCCGTGGGGCAGGACGAACCCTGACTGAACACACCGGCCGACCCGGACAACCTCACAACGTCCGTATCCACCAGACAGTTTCCACCACGCACCACCCATTCGGTGCGCCGACCCCCCGCAACCTCATGCCCTCGACGGACGGGCCCCATGCACCTGCGGTTCACTGGGAGGACGACCGAGCGTAGTCAGGCCGCTTCGCCGCTCGCAAGGCGTCCACGACGATCTTCTCCGCCCGCTGCACGGTCACGGTGGCCTGCTCCTTCTCCAGTGTCTGCACCACGCCTCCGGGGATGTTCAGTGCGGGTTCGAGGTCCTGCGGGTTGCCGATGACCTTGAAACGAAAGGGCTGGGTGATCTTGTTCCCATCCACACTGATTCCCTCACCGGAATCGGTCAGATAGGTGCTGGCCACGACCCGCACACCGTTCACCTGGATCGCCTCAGCGCCGGCCGCGCGCAGCTCCTGGATCGCGTCGAGCAACATGTCCGCCTCGACCGTTCCCTTCGTGTCGTCGATCGTCAGTGTGATGCCGGGTCCCTGCGCGGCCACCGTGCCCGCCAGAATGCCGAGTTGCCGTTCCTTCTCGACCGTCTGCTTGCGTGCCTCCTCGGCCTGGTCCGAGCTGTTCTCCAACTCGGTGCGCTGATCCTCGAGACCCTGCTTCTCCTCCTCCAGACGCTGAGTACGGTCATCCAGTTCATCGAGGATGCGTACGAGGTCTTCCTGACGTGCTCCGCGCAGCGCGCTGTCGTCGTTGGTGGAGGCCACCTGGATGGCCAGTCCGAAGCCGAGGCCGAACAGCAGGAGCGCCACGATGAGTTGGGCCCGGGTGAAGCGCGGCGGCCACAGCCCCTGACCCAGCCGCTGCCGCCCGGTCAGCTTGTTCGTCTCCTCCTGAGGAGCCTCACCGGGCTCCTCGGCGGCCGTGGAGGGCACCTCCTGGGGGAGTTCCCGGCGCAGCCGGGTCGTCGGAGAGTCCTCCTCTCCCCCGCCCTGGGTCGGCTTCGGCCTCGGCGTCTCGTCCCGCTCGTTCATCGGCCTCACGCCCGGAAGACGTGCCGGCGGATCGCCGCGGCGTTGGAGAAGATACGGATACCGAGGACGACGACGACGCCCGTGGACAGCTGGGCGCCGACGCCCAACTTGTCGCCGAGGAAGACGATCAGGGCGGCCACGACCACGTTCGACAAGAACGACACCACGAAGACCTTGTCGTCGAAGATGCCGTCCAGCATCGCGCGCAGCCCACCGAAGACGGCGTCGAGCGCCGCGACCACGGCGATGGGGAGGTACGGCTCGACCACCGCCGGTACCTCGGGCCGGACCAAGAGTCCGGCCACGACTCCGAGGACGAGGCCCAGTACGGCGATCACGATGTGCCCTTCTCTGTGCTGGGTTCTGCTGTTCGTACGATCACGCTCGGCGCGGCCGGCACCTTGAGGTCGTCCTCGACGGAGATGCTCGTCCGGATACCGAAGTTCTCCTGGAGGGCGTGCAGGTACAGCCCGTCGGGGCTGTTCTGGAACCTGGTGCTCAGCCGCTGCCCGTCCCCCACCGCGAGGACCGTGTAGGGCGGTGCCAGCGGCTTGTTGTCGACCAGTATCGCGTCGCCCGCGGCCCTGATCGCCGAGAGGGCGGTGAGCCGCTGCCCGTTGATCGAGATGGCCTCGGCGCCCGACGCCCACAGTCCGTTGACGACCCGCTGCATGTCCCGGTCGCGCACCCGGCCGGTGTCCGAGAAACCGGACGTCTCGCGCGGATCGCCGTCCCCGCTCTGGCCGGCGCCCTTGGAGTCGTTGACGACGAGCCGCACCCCGGGGCCGTGCACCTCGACGGCGCCCGACAGGATGCCCGTCAGATCGTTCGCGTCGCTGCCGCCGTCGTCCTTGAGTGCCTCACGCTGCCGTGCGCTCACGTCGTCACGGAGCCCGTCCACGGAGTCCTCCAGCTTGTCCGCGGCCGAGGTCTCCTCCTGGATGCGGTCGATCAGTTCCTCGCGCTCCTTGGCGACCACGGGGGCGCTTATCCGCGCCTGCGCCGCACCCACCGTCACCACCAGGGCGGCGAGCACCAGCCCGACCGCGAGCCCCAGCTTGGCCCGCATCGTCTTCGGCATGCCCTCGGTGCCCGCGGCCTTCTTGCGGGCGGCGGCCTCGGCGTATCCGTCGTCGAGGCTGTGATCCATGACGTTGGTGAGCAGCGACATGGAGGCGTCCGGACGCGACGGGCGCGTGGGTGTGCTCCGAACGGGGGGCTGCTGCGGCATGCCGCACATCGTCGCACGTCGCGACCACTACCTCCGAATGGCCCCACCGGCGTGCCGGACAGGCCCCGTTGGGGGCGCTTGTCCGGCACGCGCGCGTGCGAAACGGTTCAGCGGCCGGCGCTGTCCACCACGGCCGCCCACTCGTCGAGCAGGGCCTGCGCGGAGGCGTCGTCGGGCCCCTCGGCCCACAGATGAGTGACGGCCTCGGCCGGGTCCGGCAGGACCATCACCCACCGCCCGTCCGTCTCCACGACCCGCACACCGTCGGTGGTGTCGACGAAGCGATCCCCGGCCGCCTCCACGACCCGCCGCATCACGAGGCCCTTGACCGCCCACGGGGTGGCGAGATCCCGCTTCAGGACGTGCGCCCGCGGAATCCGCGCGTCGATCTGGCTGAGCGTGAGCTGCGTCCTCGCCACCAGCCCGATGAGCCGTACGAAGGCCGCCGCCCCGTCGAAGACGCTGCTGAACTCCGGCACGATGAACCCGCCGCGCCCGTCCCCGCCGAAGATCGTCGTCTCGTCCCCGCCGACCCGGGTGAGGTCGTCCGGCGAGGTGGTCGTCCACTCGACCTGCGTGCCGTGGTACGCCGCGACCTGCTCGCCGATCCTCGTGGTGGTCACCGGCAGCGCCACCCGGCCGCTGCGCCGCTCCGCGGCCACCAGGTCGAGCATGACCAGCAGGGCCCGGTCGTCCTCGACGATCCGGCCCTTCTCGTCGACGAGCGACAGCCGTTCACCGACAGGGTCGAACCGCACGCCGAACGCGGCCCGCGAGGACGCCACGATCTCGCCCAGCCGCACCAGCCCCGCCCGCCGCATGTCGCCCGTCTCCGTCGGCCTCGACTCGTCGAGACCGGGGTTGATCGTCAACGAGTCGACACCCAGCTTGCCGAGCAGACTCGGCAGCACGAGACCGGCACTGCCGTTGGACGCGTCCACGACGACCTTGAGCCCCGACTCGGCGATCCCGGTCGTGTCGACGTTCCGCAGCAACGACCCGGTGTACGAGTCGAACACACTCGCCGGGAAATGCAGGTCCCCGATCTCACCCGGGAACGCGCGCCGGTACTCCTGCCGCGCGAACACCCGGTCCAGCTTCCGTTGACTGGCCTGCGAGAGATCGGCCCCCTGTCCGTCGAAGAACATGATGTCGACCGAGTCCGGGACCCCCGGTGTCGTCCGAATCATGATCCCGCCGGCACTGCCCCGCGCGGTCTGCTGCCGCGCCACCGGCAGCGGTACGTTCTCCAGGTCCCGTACGTCGATGGCGCTGGCCTGCAGCGCCGAGATGACCGCCCGCTTCAGCGCACGGGCGCCTCGGGAGTGATCTCGGGCGGTGGTGACCGTGGAGCCCTTCTTGAGCGTGGTGGCGTACGCCCCCGCGAGTCTCACGGCCAGCTCGGGGGTGATCTCCACGTTCAGGATGCCGGACACACCACGGGCGCCGAAGAGATGTGCCTGTCCCCTGGACTCCCAGATCACCGAGGTGTTGACGAAGGCGCCGGCCTCGATCGTCTTGAAGGGGTAGACCCGTACGTTCCCCTGGATGATCGATTCTTCGCCGACGAGGCACTCGTCGCCGATCACCGCGCCGTCCTCGATCCGTGCGGCCCGCATGATGTCGGTGTTCTTGCCGACCACGCATCCGCGCAGATTGCTGTGCTGCCCGATGTAGACGTTGTCGTGGACAACGGCCCTGTGCAGAAAGGCGCCGCTCTTCACGACCACGTTCGAGCCCACGACGGTGTGCTCACGAATCTCGACGCCGGCCTCGACCTTGGCGTAGTCCCCGATGTACAGCGGCCCGCGCAGTACGGCGTCGGGGTGCACCTCGGCGCCTTCGGCGATCCATACTCCGGGCGAGAGCTCGAATCCGTCGATCTCGACGTCGACCTTGCCCTCCAGCACATCGGCCTGTGCCTTCACATAGCTTTCGTGCGTACCGACGTCCTCCCAGTAGCCCTCGGCGACATAGCCGTAGACCGGCTTGCCCTCCTTCATCAGCTGCGGGAAGACATCGCCGGACCAGTCGACGGGTACGTCGGCCTCGACATAGTCGAAGACCTCGGGCTCCATCACATAGATGCCCGTGTTCACGGTGTCCGAGAAGACCTGGCCCCAGGTCGGCTTCTCCAGGAAGCGCTCGACCTTGCCTTCCTCGTCCACGATGGTGATGCCGAATTCCAGGGGATTCGGCACCCGTGTCAGACAGACGGTGACCAGCGCACCCTTTTCCTTGTGGAAGCTGATGAGCTCGGTGAGGTCGAAGTCCGTGAGGGCATCGCCGGAGATGACAAGGAACGCGTCGTCCTTCAGCGCTTCCTCGGCGTTCTTGACGCTCCCGGCGGTACCGAGTGGCTTCTCCTCGTTGGCATAGGTGAGCTCCATACCGAGCTCCTCGCCGTCACCGAAATAGTTCTTGACGAGTGACGCCAGGAACTGGACGGTGACGACGGTCTCGTTGAGCCCATGCCTTTTGAGCAGCCTCAGGACGTGCTCCATGATCGGGCGGTTCACCACCGGCAGGAGCGGCTTGGGCATGCTTGAGGTCATGGGGCGAAGGCGTGTGCCTTCACCTCCGGCCATCACGACGGCCTTCATGTCGGAAGCGTCCTCCTTGAAGAGACGACGGTCTAGCCGACTTCACCCGTCCAGATTGTCCCGCACATTTCCGACGCGGGCCATCGAGCCACTACGGCCACCTCTGGGGCGGGCTCAATCGGCCATGGTGTCCGCACTGACTAGTCTGCGGACCTGAACCACGTAGAGGATCCCTGCCCACCAATACAGCGTTGTACCCCATCCGGCGAACGCCCATCCGAAAATAGCAGCGAGTGACGAGATCCATCCACTTCCGTCACTGAGCAGCAGCAACGGGAAGGCACACATCAAGTTGAAGGTAGCCGCCTTCCCCAGGAAGTTCACCTGCGGCGGCGGATAGCCGTGCCGTCTGAGGACGCCCACCATCACCAGCAGAACCAGCTCTCGCAGGAGAAGTGCAGCGGTCAACCAAATTGGCAGAATCTCGCGCCAGGTGAGACCTACCAGGGTGGACAGGATGTACAGCCTGTCCGCTGCGGGATCGAGGAGCCGGCCAAGGCTGCTGATCTGGTTCCAGCGCCGCGCCAGCATGCCGTCCAGATAGTCACTGACGCCGCTGAGAGCGATCACCAGGAACGCCCAGCCGTCGACCTTGGGGCCGCCGAACTCGGGCCAGAGAACCAACCACAGGAAGACGGGCACGCCAACGAGCCGCGTCATGCTGAGAATGTTCGGGATGGTGAGGACCCGGTCCGTCTGGACCCGGGTCTCCTGTACCTCCACCCGGGGGCCTCCTGTGGGAAATGAGCCAACGATGCCCCCTGACCCTACCTCAACGCAAAAAAGCGCTGGCTCTTGGGCAGTGTGCCCAAGAGCCAGCGCTCTAAAAGGAGTTCGGCGGCGTCCTACTCTCCCACAGGGTCCCCCCTGCAGTACCATCGGCGCTGTAAGGCTTAGCTTCCGGGTTCGGAATGTAACCGGGCGTTT